>CBKZPU010000311.1:0-4358 GCA_966696705.1 uncultured Verrucomicrobiaceae bacterium
TGCTTGAGGCGGGATCCGCCGCGTCCCCTGCCCTTTATGAGATCCAACAGCTTGACCTGAACGGCGGTTCGCGCATCGACGTGTCCGGCCCGGTCGAGCTTCGCCTGAAAAACTCCCTCAACGCCAACGGCTACCTTGGCCACCCCAGCCATCCCGAATGGCTTGCGATGAGCATCTCCTCGGGCAGCTTCACGCTGAACAGCCAGAGTGTCTTCCACGGCAAACTCGTCGTTCCCGCGGGGACGCTGACGGTGAACGGCAGTTCCCTGCTGCATGGCATGGCCTTCGGCGACAGGGTAACGCTGAATGGTGGCGGCGTCATCGAATGTGAGGCGAGTGGCAGCACGCCGAACTTGCCGCCAGTGGCCACGGGATCGGAAGCGACCACTCCGGTCGGTGCCGCGGTGGAAATCCCCCTCCAAGCCACGGATCCCGAAGGGCAGGCGCTTACCTATGCCCTAACCACGCCTCCGGGCAACGGAGCGGTCACGATTTCCGGCGCAACCGCGACCTACACGCCCGACCTCGGCTTCATCGGCTCCGACATCTTCTACTTCAAGGCCACCGACGGCAACGCCGACTCGGCTCCCGCCGCCGTGGTCATCCACGTCTGGCAGCCGAATCGCCCGCCTTCGGTGGAAAGCCCGGTGTTTGTGGTCAACCAAGGCGAAGACAATGCGCCTCTGACCTTGGCCGCAACCGATCCAGACGGCGATGCAGTGAGCTATGAGATTTTGACTCAACCCCAGCACGGTGTGCTCGGCGGATCGGCACCGGCGCTCACCTACGCGCACACCGGCACTCGCTCGACCGAGGTGATCGTGGACACTTTCACTTACCGTGCCGTCGATGCGGAAGGAGCGGCTTCGGACATCGCGACGGTGACCTTGCTGCTCCAACCGGTCAACCGGCCGCCGCAGGCCGCGGCTTTCTCACTCACCGTGGCGGAAGACACGCCCGTGGCCCTCACCTTGCCGGCCACCGATGAGGACGGCGACGCGCTGAGCTATACGATCGAGCTGCCCGAAGGATTCCCCGGCACACTCGCGGGACAGGCACCGGCGTTGGAGTTCAGTCCGGCGGCGGATTTCCATGGGACCACCGCGTTCTCCTACACCATCACCGATCCGTCCGGGGCGCTGGCATCGGGCGAAGTCCAGCTCACCGTGACGCCGGTGAACGATCCGCCGCGGATGCAGGCGGTCAGCGCAAGTGGCGACGAGGACCAGCCGTTCACGATCGAACTTCCCGGATCGGACGTCGATGGTGATGCGCTCAACTTCACCGTCATTCGCCAACCGGAGCACGGCACGTTGGCGGAGTTGGAATCGGGCTCGGGCTTTATCTACACGCCCGACGCCGACTTCCATGGCGACGATTCGTTTTCGTTTCTCGCCAGCGATGGCGTGCTGGAGTCTGGCGAAACCAACGTCTCGCTCACAGTGCTTGCGGTCAATGACCCGCCGGTCGCGATCCCGCTGACGGTCGCCACGCCCGAAGACGCCGCGCTCCATTTCACTCTTCCCGGGTCCGATCCCGACGGTGACCCGTTGACGTGGTCATTCACGCTGCCGGATGGATTTCCGGGCACAGTTACTGGCGAGGCGCCGGCGCTGGAATTCGTTCCCGCGCCGAACTTCCACGGTACGGCGGTATTTTCCTATGAATTGACCGATCCGGACGGTGAAACGTCGGTCGAAGAAATCGAGATCGTTGTGGCACCGGCAAACGACGCGCCGGTCGCACACGCGGTGATGGTGGCGGGGGATGAGGATCAGCGGTTGGCGATTCCGCTCGCGGCATCGGATGCCGATGATGATCCGCTGAGCTACACGTGGTCGCTGCCTGATGGCTTTCCAGGCAGCTTGAGCGGCGAGCCTCCCGCGCTGGAGTTCCATCCGGCCGCGGAGTTTTCTGGTGCCACGTGGTTCGACTACACGGTGTCCGATCCGTCGGGCAGCACGGCGACCGCCAGGGTGGAAATCCTCGTCCTAGCGGTGAATGATGCCCCGGTGGCAGGCGGCGCGCGGGCGATGACCCGCCAAGAAACGGGCCTCACGCTGGCGTTGCCGGCAAGCGATCCCGATGGTGATTCGCTGGGCTTCGAAATCACCCGTCAGCCGGAGCACGGGACGGTGGTGATTTCGGACGGCACGGCGACCTACACACCGGAGTCCGGCTTTTCGGGCATCGATCGCTTCCGCTACAAGGCGAGCGATGGTTCGCTGGAATCGGCTGTCGCCGAGGTGATCATCCGCGTGGCGGGAAATCCAGTGGTTGCAGTGGTTTCGCCGGCTGCCGGGGGGCGCTTTGGCGGCCAGACGCCGGTGGTGGCCAAGGTGGAAGCCTCGGATCCGGACGGCGACCTGTCGTTCGTGGAGCTGCAGCTCGATGGCACCCGCGTGGGCAGCGGGAGCAGCGGCACGCTGGAAGTGAACTTGCCGGAGCTGGCGACGGGAGATCACACGCTCACGGCCACGGCGGTCGATGCCGGCGGCGGGCAGACGGAGGCAGCCGCGGTGAGTTTCCACGTCGAAGCGGCGAACCGCGCGCCGGTGGTGGTGGCGGGGTCGGACCGGACGATCAATGCCGGCCAGTTAGGTCCGAACCTGATCGTGAATCCCGGCAACGAGCAGGCTCTCGTCAATGGAGCCATCCCCGGCTGGACCGCGGTGGGAGGAGTGGCGTGGGGTCAGGGCAAGCCGAGTTCAAGAGTCCGCACCTACACATCCTCGACGGCCGATCTTTATCCGGCGGCTCCCGAGGGCGCGGTCTATTTCCACGTCCCCGGCAATCAGAGCGCCGAGCTCGCGCAAGACATCGTCCTCAGGGAAAGCGAGCGCTCGGCCGTGGCCGGCGGTGCCGCGCGCTTTGCCTTCGAGGCCCGCAGCTTCAGCTATCAGCCGACGCAGCAGTTGCCGCAGGCCTACACTGGTCGTCCCACGGCGGACTATCCCACCGGCGAGCTCGACCGTCCCGAAGCCGTCATCGAGTTCTACGACGCCGCCGACAAGCTGTTGGATTCGCATCCGGCGAGCGCGAGCTTGGTCGGCGACCGTTGGTTGAAGTTCGGCACCGCCGCGTTGGTGCCGGAGGCCGCCACCCGGATCCGCGTGCGGCTCATTGCCGGGAAAGCCGCTACCCCGGATACGCCTGCAAACGTCTTCAATGGGATCACTCCCGCGGAGAAGAACGATGCGATGTTCGATGCGGTGTCGCTGCGCCTCGCCGCTCCGGCCGATCAGTTCCTCAATGGTTCGGTCGCCGATGACGGGCTTCCCACGGGGAATGTAGTAGCAACCCGTTGGTCCCAGATTGCCGGCCCTGCCGCGATGATCGGGAAACCGGACCAAGCCAGTTCGCCGGTGGTGTTCCCCGTGCCGGGTGACTATGAATTCCGGCTCGAAGCGGATGACGGGGCGTCGACTTCGGCGGACACCGTGAAGATCCGGGTGGATGGCGCCACGGCCAACTTGCCGCCGGTCGTCTCGGCGGGAACCGAAGTGACGGCGGACTTCCTCACGCCGGGCATCTCACTCGCTGGCAGCATCGCCGATGAGTCGGCCGACCTGGCGATCGGCTGGTCACAGGTCTCGGGACCGGGCGAAGTGTCGTTTTCCGATCCGCTGGTCGCTTCCCCATCGATCAGCGTGCCGCGTCCGGGAACCTACGTGCTGAAGCTTTCCGTATTCGATGGCGAATGGAGAGCCGACGACATCGTGATCGTCGAGGCCACGGCAACGGCGCAGCGGCGGCCGCTCGATGTGGTGGTGACCATGGATCACTCGGGTTCGATGTGGGCTCTTAAGGCGGAAGGAGATCCCACCACACCGATCGCCAAGTCTCGCGCGGCGGCCAGCCTGCTCATCTCGCGGCTCGACGCGGCAACGGATCGCGCGGCCATGCGCAAGTTCAACGGCCCGATGATCACGGAGCTGACGAACAACCTGGCCCTCGTAAAGACCTCACTGATTCAGGACCACGGCGAGCCCGGCACTTACGGCAGTTTCCAGCCTTCGAACATCGACACCGGCATCCAAGGTGCCCTGAACCACTTGCTGGCGAGCCCGCGCAGCGATTCGCCCGACCGTGTGATCGTCGTCTTCAATGACGGGGCCGGCCCTTACTCCGACGTGGCGGCCCGTGCGGCACGGGACGCGGGCATCCGGGTGATCGTCGTCTCCTTCTCGAATGGCATCGACCCGATCGACGTCGCCAACATGAGCCTTCAGGCGGGCAAGCCGTCCGACTTTCTTGCCGTGGATACTGCTGAAGAAGCGGCGCGGCAGTTGGCCTCGATGCTGGAAACCTTGCGGCTTCCGGTCAACACGCCGCCGGTCGTCGATGCCGGCACCGCG
>CBKZPU010000312.1:0-4352 GCA_966696705.1 uncultured Verrucomicrobiaceae bacterium
TGGCGCTGCCTTGATAGTTCGTGTCGTCGATGCTGGCGACCACCGCGTAGCTGCCGGCGTTCACGGGTGCACTTGCAGAGCCGTCATACGTGAAGGAAACCGCGAGCCCTGCCGGAGAGGTGATGGCGGAGGCGTTCTTCGGTGAGCCGTCGTAGGTCGGGGTCAGGTCGCCGAGGGTGATGGTGGCAGTGGCCTTGCCGATGACGAGCGTGCCGCTGGCGCTGCCTTGGTAGTTCGGATCGGTGATGATCGCTTCGACGGCGTAGTTGCCTGCGTTCACTGGAACGCTGGAGGAACCGTTGTAAGTCACCGCGACCGCGAGGCCCGGAGGCGAGGTGGTCACGCTGGCCGCCTTCGGCGTGCCATCATAAGTTGGCGTCAGGTCGCCGAGGGTGACGGTGGCGCTCGTCGGGTTGACGGTGACGCTGGCAGTATTGGAAATGCTACCGGAAGTCGCGGTGACGACGTAGGGGCCGCCGGCGGTGGTGGCGCTGAATAAGCCGGAGCTGTTGATCGTGCCTCCACCGTTGACGGACCAGGTGAAGGAGGGCGGTTGGCTGGCCATGGCGTTGCCAAACTGATCGAGCAAGGTGGCGCCGAAAGACTGCGTTCCTCCGACTGTCAGGCTGGCGGTCGCTGGGGACACGGCGATGGCGGACTCCGTCTGCACCACCCGCACCCAGACCGAACTGGTGGTCGTCAGGCCTTGCGCGTCTTGCACGGCAGCGGTCACGAGATAGTCGCCAGTCGCTTCAAAGTCCGCGATGCTGGTTTTGGCGGAATTGTTGCCGTTGCTTTGGAAGAACACCGGGGCGGGGCCGCTGCTGCTCCACGTGTAAATAAGAGCCGGCTCGCCGCCGTCATCGCTGGCGGCGACCGTGAAGGTGCTGCCGGTGCCGCGGAGGATCTGATAGACCGTGGTGTCCGGATCGGTCACCGTTTCGGTGGACGAACTGCTGGCGGCGGTGGTGATGGCCGGCGCCTGGTTGGCGGTGTCGCCACCGCCGATGAGGGAGATGCTGTCAACGTGCCAACCGTAGCTGGCGGTGCCGGCATTGGTGGCAAGGCGCCAGCGCAGGCGCAGCGACTTGCCGGCGTACTTTGCGGTGTCGGTGAGGTTCACCAGCGTGTTGACGAAGCCGCCGCTGTTGCCAGACCACGCGGCGAGTCCCGCAAAATCACTGCGGTTGGGCGGCGGGCCGGTGCCACTGATGGTGGAGTTGTAACCGTTGCTGGCGAAGGCCGCGCCGGAGCCGCTCGACTGCACGTCGAACCAACTGCCGTTGTCGATGGAGAACTCCAGCTTGCCGCCGTCCTGCGACGACTGGAGGTCGAACCACTGCCAGAAGCCGAGTTGCAGGTTGCTCGCGTTCGAGGGGATGGAAATGGACGGCGATACCAGCTCCGCCATCGTCTTGGTGGACGGGGCCGTGGCGTAGTAGGACTTGGTCGGCGAGTGGCTGGCGGTGGTGACCAGCGACCACGAGTTGCTGCCGGTGGACGTCCAGCCGCTGACCGTGCCGTCGAAGCTTTCCGCCCACAGCGCGCCGATGACCGTGAAGCCGTTCGCCAGGGTGGCGGTCTCAAGATCGGGATTGGTCGCGACGACGTTCCATTCACCCGCGGCGGCACCGGTGAGGTTGACTTGGCAGCGCAGCGATTCGCCGATCAACTGCTCGCCGGTCGCTTGGAGGTCGGTCTGGCCGCTGCGGGTCAATTTCACCGCCGTGCCGGCCTCGAAGCCGGTGCCGGTGAGGTCGATGGTGACCGTGCCGGGCAGGCCGCTCGATGGCGAGACGGAGCTGATCGATAGTGGCGGCGGCGGCGGTTCCTCGGCAGCCGCGCCGTTCAACAACAGCGAATAATTCTGGCTGCTGTTGGTCAGCGTGCCGGAAAAGGAAACCACGGCCTGCCACGTGCCTGCGACCGCGGGCGAGGGGATCAGTACTTGCTCCACATTGTCCGTATTGTTGACGCCAGAGGTCGCGGCGGAGTCCATCGACGCCTGCGTCCACGTTCCCACGAATGGCATGACCCACGGGTAGAACTCCGAGCCGGTCGGCGATACCAGCTTGAGGTTCAGGTTGTTCACCAGTCGCGGGCTGCGCAGGTCGGAAGTGGTCGTCGCGGTGCCGGCGGGATCTGTCCAGCACAGCGTCGCGCGAATCGGCGAGCTGCCGTCCCACACGAAGGTTTGGGTGCGGACCACCGTGCTGGTGGTGAGCTGGTCCTCGGTGACGCGCTGCTTCTCGGGCAAGGCGGCGTGGTCGCTCAGCAAGTCCGCGGCGGCCTTCGCATTCACCAGGCCCCAGCCATACTTGTAGTCCGGGCCGGGATTGCCGCGGTCGTCGGCAGTGTGGATCAGCAGGCCCTTCAGCGTGCTGGAGCGCATCGCCTGGCCGGGAAAGAGGTTGCCGTAGTGGTGGATCAGCAGCGCGGCGGAGCCGGCGGCATTCGGCGTGGACATGCTCGTGCCACTATAGGTGCCGTAGCTGGAGTTGCTGGCATTCAGCGAGGAATAGACCGCCTCGCCGTTGGCCACCACGTCCGGCTTGATGCGGCCGTCGTCGGTCGGGCCGTAGGAGCTGAATGAACTCGGCGTCGCCTTCGACGGATCGCGCAGACCGGAGGTCACCGCATCGAGCGCGGAGCCGATGGTGATGACGTTTTTCGCCAGCGAGTCGAAGGCCATGCACTCGAAGCCGCCGCGGTACTGCCCGTCGCCGGGTGGATGCAGCGCGGGATCGAAATTCACCACCGTGCCGCCGCCTGCCGACAGCGCCACTTGATCCCCGGCGACCGGATTGTCGGTGCGCTCGTTGCCCGCGCTGCGGAAGATCAGGTAGTAGGGCGCGCTGAAGGCCAGCGCGTCTTGATCGCGCGAATACGTATTGTAGCGGCCGAAGTCCTGCTCGGTCGCTGTGGCGGTGGTGCCATTGCCCCACCACTCCCAGTCGCGGGTTGCATTGCCCACCCAGTTCCAACCGCTGATGTAGCCGTAGCTGTGGTTGGAAAGGTAGATTCGCGTCGATTGTCCCGGCGCGGTGGCGCCGCGGGCGGTCATCTCGGAAAGGTCGCTGTTCCAGTCGTAGCTATCGAGGGTCGCTTGCGGGGCCATCCCCCGGGCGCTTGCGACCACGCCGGACGCCGCCAAAGTGCCGCCGACATGGGTGGCGTGGTCCACCGATCCCGAACCGTCTTTCACGATCACTCGCCCGCCGAATTCCTGGTGCGTGCTGCGCGCCGATCCGCCGTCCCACACGCCGATGGTGATGCCGCTGCCTTGCACCGCGTAGGTCGAGCGCACCAGATTGGCCCCGGTGGAGATCGCGGCGTTGGCGTTGTGGGTGGTGAAATAGACCGGCATTTCGCCATCGAAATCCACCAACTCCTGGGTCGCGCCGTTCGGGCGCGTGACGCGCAAGGGCAGCCCGCGCTGCTGCGCCTTTGCCTCGGCGGCTTGGCGGCGTTGCGCCTCGGCCGCCTTCAGGCGATCCACGATGCGCTGGCGCGACGCCGGGTCAGCGAGGTTCGCGCCCGGTTCGGCCAGCAGGTCTGCCAAGCGGTCTTGTGCGGTCGCGGGAAGGGTTGCGGCTAGGAGCGCCGCCAAGGGAAGGATGCGGGTGAGGTTCATCCGAAAGAGAACCGTAGAAGATCCACCTGAAAGGTCAATCCGCCCGAAATGAGTCCGACTCGGGACTTGGCAGCCCCGCGATCCCGCGTACCGATCAGCCCGTGGGTGCCGGAACCATTCAAGACCCGTCGTACGTTCGCGAGGCCTTCGCGCGCATCGCCGACCGCTACGTGACCACCAATCACGTCCTCAGCCTTGGCACCGACATCCTCTGGCGGCGGAAAGTTGCCCGCCTCGTCCGCTCCTGGCGGCCGCGCCGCGTCCTCGACGTCGCCACCGGCACCGGCGATCTGGCCCTCGAAATCCAGGATGCTTGCCCGGAAGCCGAGATCACCGGCAGCGACTTTTGTGCGGAAATGCTCGCCCACGCCCGCCGCCGCGGCCTTGCCCGCACCCTCGTGGCCGATGCCCTCGCGCTGCCATTCCAAAACGGCGAGTTTGACGTCGTGACCGTCGCCTTCGGCCTGCGCAACATGGCCGACTACGCCGCCGCTATCCGTGAAACGCGCCGGGTCCTGCGCCCCGGCGGCCATTTCCTCGTCCTCGATTTCTCGCTGCCGGAGGGTGCCCTGAGAAGGCCCTACCGCTGGTATCTTCACCACGTCCTCCCCAAGATGGCCGGCTACCTGACCGGCCAAAAGGATGCCTACGAATACCTCGGCGGCTCCATCGAGGAATTCCCGATGGGGAAGGAGATGTGCGCGCTCATCGAGGCCCA
>CBKZPU010000313.1:0-4346 GCA_966696705.1 uncultured Verrucomicrobiaceae bacterium
GATGAACTTCGCCGATTGCAGACCGAGGATGGAACGGCGCTCCCTTCCCTGCACTCGAAAGCTGCGGATGACCGCGGCATCTCCGAGGGATTGCGGCTTCATCGGGAGTCCGTCCGCGTGGCGTCGTGCGGGCCGGGCGCGTCAGCGGTGGGTGGTGGCCGTGGCGCGGCGCTGGGGGTCGATGAGGGTGTCGCGGCCATGTCGAAGGCGCCGCTCTTCCACGGCGTCGCGTTGTTCGATGGCGGCGAGTTCGAGATCGGCGAAAGGAACGCCCTTCCACTCGGGAATGGCGGGCGCGAGTTCCGAGAGCATCAGCCAGAGCAGGCGCTTGCCCTGGATGCCGAGCGCGAGCATCTCGAGGGCTTCGACCATGCCGAGTTCGCCGGGCTCCATGCCTTCCCATTTCAGCTTCAGATTGCTCGCGCCGGCGGTGAGCTTGCCGGCGGCTTGAAGGGCGGCGCTTTCCTTGAGGCCGGCGCGGGCGAGAAGTTCGCGGAGTTGCTCACGGTCGGCTTCCACCTTGGACTTGAGGGATCGGAAAAACTCCCTCTCCCCGGGATCTTCCTGGCAGGTGGCCAAGTGGTCGATGAGGCGCACCGCGCCGGCCGAGCCGGCGAGGTGATCATTGAGGTAGCGCTCGAGGTCGTGGTCCATGGGGATAGATGCCAGCGGCCGCTCCCAGCCGGACCTTTCGGAGAAAGGTCCCTGCCGCTCGGGTCCCGCCGTTCAGGAGCGATTCGTCCTAGCTCTCCTTCATGCCGAACCATTCGCGGAGATTTCCTCGGCGACGCTGGTGAGCGCCTTGTCGGTGGCGCCCTCCTCATCGAGGGTGGCTTGGAGAAGTTCCGCGACTTCGCCCATGCCGAGCGTTTCGGCCAGGGCGCGGGCGGTGCCGTAGGCGGCGATCTCGTAGTGCTCGACCTTCTGGGCCGCGCCGATGAGCGCGAGGTCCTTGATGGAGTCCTCGCCGTCTTCGTCGATGACTTCCGAGCCTTCTTCGAGCAGTCCTTGCATCGCCTTGCAGGACTTGCCCCTCGGCGAGGCGTCGAGGAGGCCGGCGATTTGTTCGAGTCGCTCGACGTGACCCTTGGTCTCTTCGAGGTGTTTCTCGATTCCCTGCTTCAGCGTGGGGGTGTTGGCGGCCTTCGCCATCTTGGGCAAGGCTTTCACCAATTGCTTCTCGGCGCTGTAAAGGTCCTTGATCTCCTGCACGAGCAGGTCTTCGAGTGTCGCTAGTGTGGCCATAGTAGTGAGGGTTGACGGTTGATAAGTCACATCGCTTTCGCAGGTGGCGTGCCGGGGCGGGAGATTACCGGGAGTGCGGGACTGATCCGGCTTGCGAGGCCGCTAGTCGGGGCCTTCACGCGGAATGAATTCCGCGTTCCCGCGGGGGCAGCCATGGCGAATTGCATGCGCCCGCTGCGGGATGCAAAATCTCCGGACGCGACGCCCGCGGGGGATCCGAAGACAAGCGCGCCCGGCGCTTGGCACATGATCCGCGATTGGCAGCGCATGCACCGGGAACCTACGGTCACGTTCGAAGGCTATCGCATTCTTGTCACCGGCGGCACCACCGGCATCGGGCGGGCGACGGCGCTGGAGCTCGCGACGCGCGGCGCGAAGGTGCTGATCTGCGGCAGCGATCCGCAGCATATGAAGGATGCGCTGGAGTCGCTGCGCCCAGCGGCCGGCGAAGTGGATGGAGTGATCGTGGATCTCGCGACGAAGGAAGGCGTGGAGAGCCTTTTCGCGGCGGTGGACGAGCGTCTGGGCGGGCTGGACATTGCGATCCTGAATGCGGGGATCGCGGAGAAGGGGCCGCTGGACGAGATGAGCCACGAGGCCTGTCGCGCGATCATCGATCTGAATGTCAGCGGCTACATCGGTTGCGCGCTCGAGTCGCTGAAGCGGATGAAGAAGGACAAGGAGAAGACCGGCGGACAGATCGTGATGATCGGGTCGATGAGCGCGGAGGCGTGCGACGAGGGTTCCGCGACCTATGTGGCGTCGAAGGCCGGGATCCGCGGCTTTTCCACGTCGCTGCGGAAGGAGGCGAACAAGGGTGGCGTGCGGGTGTCGCTGATCGAGCCGGGCAGCGTGGGCACGGACATGCAGGACGAGCCGCCGGAGGAGCAGGAGGTCTCGGAGGATCGCCTGGAAATGCTGACGGCGGAAGACATCGCGCGGTGCGTGAGCTTCGTGCTGGGCCAGCCGGACCGCTGCGACATCGTGACGATGCAGGTGCGGCCGCGGTTGCAGGAGATTTAGCAGGCCCGCCCTCCCGGTGGGTTCGGAACTTTTTCATGAACCGCGCTGCGGATCATCCCGTCATCGCGCCGGCGCGGCCGGCATGAATTCGAGGTGTTGCGGAAGAAGCGGGAGTGATCCGGATTCCGGATCTCCCCTCTCCCATCGAGCCTACTCGTGGCGGCTGCCGGGGATGTGTCGCTCCTGGCTGCCGTCGTCCTCGGGACCGGCGCGCCAGTTGCCGTGCGTGCCATGGCGATCGGCACCCTCGTCGTCATTGCAAGAGACGGCGGTGATGACGAAGGCGAAAGCCACGGCCCGGGCGATGGCAGCCACGAAGGAAAGCGATGGGTGGTGCTTCATGACGGTCTTGCTTGCAGGGCGCATGCCGGGGCGCGGGATGACATGACGACGGACGATTCATCACGGACCGGAACCGGGCGATGGCTGGCGCTCGGGAATGCCATGGCCGCCGCTGGTGGGACCGGTGGTGCTGCCGCCGCTGGAGCTGCCTGCCGCTTGACCGCCAGCGGGGACATTGTCCGGGTTGGTCCCGGCGGGGGCGGGATCCGCCTTGGGCGGCGGGTTCTTGGCGTTGTCGTCGTCATCGCATGCGGTCATCGTGAGGACGGCAGCGAGGGCGAGCGCCGCGCGTGGGATCGAGTGGAGTTTCATAACGGCCGGACTCCAGCAGGAAGCGAACCGGCGGACGGAAGGCGCGGTTGCCAAGGCGATGCGGCGGGCTGCCGTCGCAAGGATGGAGCTTTCTGAAATGCCGCTGGAGATGGAGGCCGGCTATGATCGCTACAGTTGGTGCTCTGAAATCACCCTGCGCCAGGTGATCGGGCCGCCGCGTTCGGATTGGGAGCAGCCGAGTTCTTTCTTCTCGCCGGGGCCCATGACGAGGCGGGTGTCGGAGACGGGCGAGCCGTCCCCGCCGATCAGGTAGTTCCGGATGGTCACGGCGTAGGTGTTCCGCCGGTCGCGATTGAGCACGTAGTGGTCGAAGCCGATCTCGCACTCGTGCCACTCCTCGACGATGACATTGCGGTAGCCGAGTTCCTCGCTCTCCTCGCCCAGGTGCTCGACCATGCGATCGAAGCGGTCTTGCTCTTCCTGATCACGCACGCCGAGATCGGCGAGCGGGAAGTCTCCGGCGGTATCGTCCATATGCGGGGGTGGCTGGGATTCGAAATGCAAGATGACGGTGCAATGCGCGCTGGCAGGGATCGGCGGTCACCGGTCAGGTCAGGCGGGGCAGACGGCTGTTCCCGATGACCGATGACCCATGACGATCACGACGCCAGGCCGAGCAGGTTCTCGACTTGGCGGATGAGTTTTTCGCGCGATTCGGAGGGCGCGATTCTAGACCGCGCTTCATCGAGCACCACTTCCACGTCCATGGGCAAGATGCCCGGGTGGTCGTTGGCGAATTGCTCGACGAAATGGCGGCGTTCATGTTCCGACGCCAGCGCGACGGCGCGGCGGTCCTGCGGTGTGTTTCCTTGGTCATCACTCATGGCTCAGAGGGGTTGGGGTTTGATCAACAGATCTCTCCCTGCATGAGGTGTTCCAACCGGAACCACGGCGTGCGCGGAGCCGGGTTTACTTTCTTTCGTTCGACAAGCGCCGGGTCTGCGTTGAAATTGCCAGATGCCGACAAAGCTGGAGAGGGAGCTGAAGCGCGAGATCCAGATCGGGCGGAAGCCGTATGTACTGAGGATCGACCCGCTCGGGCTGAAGCTGACCGAGAAGGGTCACCGCAAGGGCCTCGAGCTGTCATGGGACGATCTCGCCGGCGGCGAGGCGGCGCTGGCAGCGGCGCTGAACGCGTCGGTGAAGGAAGGGTCGTGAGAGGTGGAGGCTCGCGAGAATGGAGGAACAACGAAACGAGCGAAACGAACGAAATTTGTTAGAGGAAGATGCGGGATCGGGGCTACCGCAGATGCCTTGTTCGCCAACCTCGGTTGCTTTTGTTTTCGCCCGTTTCGCTCGTTTCGCTGTCGATCCCATCCTCAGCCCGGAAAGGGTGACGGACTGCTCCGCTGCCAAACGAGTCTTCTCGCGATGATACCCGATCCGCGGCGGTAGCGACGATC
>CBKZPU010000314.1:0-4344 GCA_966696705.1 uncultured Verrucomicrobiaceae bacterium
AGCGTTTGGACTTCGGGGAAGGCGGGGTTGAGGGAGCGGAGGACGGGGAGGTTGCCCATGGCGTCGGCTTCGGATCGTTCGCCGGGCTTGGCTTTGCGGTAGCCGAATTCCTTCAGGCTCGAGCCGGTGCCATCCGAGTACACGACGATGGTGCCTTTCCTCGGGGTGCCTTTTTCGGCCGGCCAGCGCCTCACGACAATGAGCGAGCCGTCCGGGATCTTCGGCTCCATCGATTGGCCGAAGACGCGCAGCGCGTAGTGGTCGTCCGGCCATGATTTCCTCACCGCCACCGGTTCCTCGACGAGGTGGCCGCTGATCGGCGCGCCGGCGGCGACTCCGCCGCGCAGGTCGATCCAGAAGCCGGAATGCGGCGGCGAGCTGGCGGGGGAGGCGACCTTCGACGACGACGAACGCCCCGCGGCGGGGAGCGCCGGCGGTTCCTCGGCAATCGCCATGGCGGGGCGGTCGTGGCCGCGCGTGCGGCTGTTAGACTGCGGAAAGCGGACCACCTCATCGCCGCGGTGCTGCTCGCCCGGCAGGCGGCCGGTGCGTTTGAACTCCCGCGCGGCCCGCTCCAGCGTGTCGGTGATCCATTCGCGGACCGTCAGCCCCGCGGCATTCGCGGCGCGGTTCCAATCGTCGAATTCCTCCTCGCCCGGGCGCATGATGAAGGCGTCCAGCCGCAGCTCCTCCGGCACGCGGGTGGGCGTGTGAAGCTGGCCGGTGGCGGCGTCGCGGTCGCGCTCCCGCGGGTCCACCCATGACTCCATGAAAGCCTGCACATGGGGCACGCGCCGGGCGGGCACGCCAGATGAGCGCCAGTTATGGATGGTCTGCTCGCTGACTTGCAGCGCCGCGGCCACGTCCTCCGCGCGGAGGCGATTCTGGTCCATCCACTCGCGGAAAGATGGGCGCTCGTCGTCGTCGTTGTCCCTCACGGCCAAGACTTTACCGAAGCGGTAAAATTTCACAAACAATATTATTGCCAAATTACCGTATCGGGAACATTCTTCCGCCGCCAGTAAGAAGTCCCCCATGCAAACGACGCTCCACTTCGATCCCTCTCGATACCCCGAGCCGGTCCTGCGGCTGCTGCTGGCGGCGGCGGAGCAATGGCAATGCACCCCCGGCGAGGCCGAGGCGCGGATCCTGGAGCAGCGGGCGCGCAAGGAGGGCTTCGTGAAACCGGGGTTGGCCACGCAACTCGCGGCACAACTCGAAGCCGCGCGCGGAAAGCCGCCGGCCTCGTGAGACAGGCGGTGTCGGTTTCCCTAACCATAACAGCCGGACCCGCCGCCGCGAACCAATCCGCAATCCGCAATCCGCAATCCGCAATCCGCAATCCGCAAGCCGCAATCTCAAATCTCCATTCCCCCCCATAGCCCCGAAAGGCCGCGAGGCCGAGTAGGGGAGGGTTTCAAAAGCAAGCGCGCGAATCCGCCTAAGCCTAACAGACCAGCCGGCAGGGACCAGCCGGCAGGGACCGCTCTCCGAGCGGTCCGGCTTCTGGCGGTCCGCTTCACCTCCGATCTCCCATCTAACAAAACAAGCCGTCCCCAGCCGGACCCGGCAGGGACCGCTCTCCGAGCGGTCCGGCTTCTGGCGGACCGCTTCACCTCCGATCTCCCATCTAACAAAACAAGCCGTCCCCAGCCGGACCTTTCGGAGAAAGGTCCCTGCCTGAAACCACCGCCACTCACCACTCGCCTGCCACCCACCACCATGAAATCGACCCCATCATTCACCGCCGCCGCCGTCACCTTCACTGCCGCGACCGTCACTGCGGTCGCCGTCACTGCCGTCACCGTTACTGCCTCCGCTGCCCTCGACCATGCCCGCGCCGAGATCGAGCGGATGGCCCGCGCGGCCGGCACGGCGGAGGGCGCGCGCGGTTGGTGGCATGCGGTGCGGATCGTGCGGCTCTTCGGCAGCGCGGCGCGCGCCTCGCGGCAGTGTGCGCGGCACGCCCGATTTTTCTCCGCCTCCGCGCCGGAGAAGGCCGCGGCGTATCGTGGCGCCATGGTCATCCTCGCGCGCCACACCGGCGAATCGCTGGCGGACTTCAAGGCGGGCCCCGCTCCGAAGAAGAAGACGAAGAAGGGACCAGGATGGATAGGAGGGATGGGATGGGAAATGCCGGGAGCAACCAAGACGACGACCTCGAGCCCGTTGCACTCGTCCCATCCCTCCTGTCCATCCCGGTCCCCGATTCACCGCCGTGATCCATCTCCATCCGCGTCCATCCCGTTCATCTGCGGCTGAGAACCCTTTCCGGAGAACCGCGCGAGCCCTTTTCCGTTCCTCTCGCCGGTTTCAAGAAGGGCATTCCAGCCGCGGATGAACCGGGTGAACGCGGGTCACTCCCCACTTTCTAACAAAACCACTTTCGCGCCCGGCCGGCGCACGATGCCCATGGGGAGGCGGGCAGTGAAGGGCCGGCCGGGCCGATGTCTTCTCCAGCGCTTCGACGCAAGAAACGCCCGACACGAACACCAGCATCAGCATCACCGCCAACTCATTCCATCCCTTCATTCAATCTTCGTTCCCACATGCGCTCGCCCTTCCACACCGTCATGACGACTCCCGTGCTCGATGTGCGGGAACTGGCGCGGCTCATGCACGAGCAAGCGGCCCGCGCCCTTGTTGACACATCGCGTCCGGCTGGTGTCGCGGATGCGGTATTGCTGGGAAAGCTGGCGATGCTCGATGCCCTGGCCGAGCGCGTGTGGGGCGAGGACCTGAGCGGCACCGAAACCGCCAGCTTGCAAGCCGCCGCGAACGAACTCGGCAGGGCCGTGGAGGCTCTCGCGGGTCGTGGGGTGAGAGTTGGTGATTGAGCGGAAGAGGCGGGGGCCGGTTGAGAGTTGAGGGTTGAGAGTTGAGAGGAAGAAACCTCCGGCTCGCCACTGCTTTCCAGCTCCCAGCTCCCGACGCTCGCCCTGCCTTTGCTCTTCAAGCTCTCAACTCCAGGGATCCAGTTGAGAGTGGAGGGTTGAGAGTTGAGAGGAAGAAACCTTCCGACTCGCCTCTGCTTTCCAGACTCCCGGCTCCCGAAGCCCGCCCTGCCTTTGCTCTTCAAACTCTCAACTCTCAACCGCCAACTCTCAACTCCATGAACCCACCCACCCACTACCACCGCCGTGCGAAGGAGTGCCAGCGCTATGCCATCGTCCTGGCGGGGATGTGCGGCGCTTGCGCGATCGGCTTCGCGTCGCTCGATCGCCCCGCGCTCACCGGTGTCGCCTCCGTGTTGCCGCTGCTGCTGGCCAGCGCGGGCTTTGCCACCGCGCTCGGCTGCCTGAACGAGCTCCGCGAGTCGAAGTGGTGGCGGAAGATGGGCGAGCTCGAGGCGGCCTATCAGCCGCTGGAGAGGATCTGAGCGGTGGTTCGTCAATGGTCGCCGGCCATCAGCCAGCAGGGAACTACCATGAATCTAGTAATGCAGCGCTTTGGCGAGGTGCTCGTTCTTCGTAGCGGAACGGCTGCGCCGTTCCGGCTGGGGGCGGGCCGCCGCGGCGAGGCGGTGGCGATTGGCCGATGCGGCCCGCACCCCGCCGGAAGGACGCAGTCCTTCCGCTACGAAAGGCCCGCAGGCCGCTGAAACCGAATCTCCAATCTCCAAAGCCGAATCTCTAATCCCGAATCCCGAATCTCCGATCCCATGAATTTCCAACCAACTGAATCCCTGCCCGGCCCGGTGCAAGACCGCGACCAGGAGCAGGATCCCAAACCGCTTCCCGAGCCCGCCATCGCCGTGCCGCTGGCGGCGCTGCGCCGGATGCTGGCGAGCTGCCGGCAGGGCCTGAACCCGCGCGTGGCGTGGTCCGAGAATCGCCCGCGCATGGACCAGGAGGCGATGCAGATCCGCGGCGAAATGCTCGGGGAGATCGAGGCGCGGTTGGAGGGGCTGCTGGCTGACAGTTGAGGAGGGAGGAGCGGATGAAGGCGGGTGTGACGAAGTACGAAGGATATCGTAGCGGAGCGGACGTGGATCTGGCAGTAGGCGCGCTGGTGACAGCGCGGAGCGGTCCGTGTGTGCCGGGTCTTCCCGTGCTTCCGCGTTCTCACGAACGCGCCTACGGAAGCCGGGTGCGGCCTGCCGGGCGGTCTTCCACTCTAACAGTAGGCGCGCTGGTGACAGCGCGGAGCGGTCCGTGTGGTCCGGCTGTTCCCGTGCTTCCGCGTTCTCACGAACGCGCCTACGGAGGCCGGGAGGTCCTCGCCGGGCGGTCTTTCACTCTAACAGTAGGTGCGCTGGTGACAGCGCGGAGCGGTCCGTGTGGTCGGGCTCTTCCCGTGCTTCCGCGTTCTCACGAACGCGCCTACGGAAGCCGGGTGCGGCCT
>CBKZPU010000315.1:0-4287 GCA_966696705.1 uncultured Verrucomicrobiaceae bacterium
GACCAGGTCGCCGGTTCGAGTCCGGCCCGGGCCCCGCAAGGCCCGGTAGCTCAGTTGGTAGAGCAGGATGTTTCACCAACCCCTTGTCGCCGGCCATCTCATCGTGAATGCCGCGAAGACTACACCTACGGAGTGAGTAGCGAAAGCTGTGCGGGTTCGAGTCCCGCCGGGCCGCGAGGCCCGTGGCGGAATGGCAGACGCGCTTCAATGCCTTCGAACCCCTTGTCACGATGACCTCTCTTCAACAGAATCTCCAATCGATCAAACTATCCCATGACCATCCACAAGACCGACGAAGCCCTTGGCTTCCTTCCTCTCCCAGGTGATGCCGGCAAGCCGATCACCGTGGTCGGCACCGACGCGATTCGCGATTCCTTCGACCAGATCTGCCTCGATCAGGCCGTGAACTCGCGCATGGCGCCGGGCGTCACCGACGTGATCCTCAATCCCGACGGCCACGCTGGTTACGGCGCACCGGTCGGTTGCGTGATGGTTTCGCCGACCCACATCTATCCGGGGCCGGTGGGCGTGGACATCAAGTGCTCGATGTCGTTGCTCCAGCTCGATATCCCCGAGGACGCGATCGCCGACAAGCAGACGCGGCGCGCGCTGATCAATGCGATCGTCGAGCGCACCCCGACCGGTGCCGGACGCGGCCAGCGCTCGGTGAAGAAGGCCCGCCGCGTGGACCAGGTGCTCGGCGTTCGCGCCGTGACCGAAGGTGCCGTGAAGGACGTCTGCGAAGCGCTCGGCATCCCGCCCGAGTGGGCGTCGCGTTGCGAGGACTCCACGCACCACGGCCACGATGGAACCTACGACGCCCTTCGTAGCCGGCTCGATTTGATCCTCGCGCAGGGACGTATCCGGAACTTCGCCGACAAGATCGGCCAGCTCGGATCCTACGGCGGCGGGAACCATTTCGGCGAGTGCGAGATCACCCGTTTGATCGACCGGCCATCGATGCAGGCTACTGGCGACAGCTTTGGTCTGAAGGACGGCCACGTGTCGTTCCTCAGCCACTGCGGATCGCGCGGCTTCGGGAACCTGCTTGCGCAGGGCCAGTTCAAGGACTTGGAAAACAAGTTCCGCACCTGGAGCACGCCTTTCCCGGCCGGCGACAAGCAGCTCGTGTATGCACCGCTCGGAACGCCCGAGGCGGACGCCTACCTCGACGACATGGCGCTCGGCGCGAACTTCGCGACGGTGAACCACCTCTTGATCAACGCCCTCGTATTGGAGGCGTTCCAGGAAGTGCTCCCCGGCGCGAAGGGACAGCTCGTCTATTTCATCTCGCACAACATCGCGCGGGAGGAAGTGGTCGATGGCCGCAAGTCGTGGGTCCACCGAAAGGGCGCGACGCGGGCAATCCCCGGCGGGCACTTCTCGCTGGCCGGAACGCCGTTCGCGGAAACCGGTCACCCGATCCTGCTGCCGGGCAATCCGCGCGACGGCTCGGTCGTGATGGTCGCGAAAGGCGGTGCCGAGCGCACCGCGTGGTCGGTCAATCACGGTGCTGGTCGCCGGATGGGCCGCAAGCACGCGGCGCGAACGCTCGACCAGCAGGCGGTGGATGCCGACTTCGATACCTCCGACATTCTCACGAACTGCCGCAAGTATCCGATCGACGAGGCACCGGATGCCTACAAGAGCTTCCCCGAAGTGCTGCGCAGCGTCGAGTCGGCCGGACTCGCGGAAACGGTGGCGAAGCTGCAGGCCCGCTTCGTGATCAAGGACGAAGCGGCGGCGGATGATTGATCCGGTTTGCTAGTTTTCAGCGTTCAGTTTTCAGCGAAGAAATGAAACCCCTCCAACTCGACGGCTCCGCTGGCGGCGGACAAATGCTGCGCACCGCGCTCTCGCTGGCAATGGTCACCGGCCAGCCATTCCGCATGACGAATATCCGCGGCAAGCGCCAGAAGCCGGGACTGATGCGCCAGCATCTGACCTGCGTGAAGGCGGCTTGTGAGATCTCCGGAGGCACGGCGGATGGTGCGGAAATCGGCTCCACCGAGCTGGTCTTCCGCTCCGGCAAAATACGAGCCGGATCGTACCAGTTCGCCATCGGCACGGCGGGCAGCACCGGTTTGTTGTTCCAGACCCTGTTGCCCGCGCTGTGGCACGCAGACGGGCCGACCACGCTGCGGCTGGAAGGCGGCACGCACAATCCGCTCGCTCCACCCTTCGACTTCCTCGACCGGGTGTTTCTTCCCACGCTCAAGAAGGCGGGTGTCGAGGCCTCCATCTTGATGGAAAGCGCGGGCTTTGCTCCGGCTGGCGGAGGCGCGATCACCTCCACGATTCACCCCTGCACCAAGCTCGCTCCATTGGATCTGACCACCCGGCCAGATCAAACCGGCTCACGGATCCGCGTGCTGACCCGACACCTCCCGCTGTCGATCGCGGGACGGATGCTCGACGCGGCGCTCGAGGTGTTTCCTTGCAAGGACGCCGCGGTCGAAAGTTGCGAGCCAGGCCCCGGAGCCGGCGTGTGTTGCTTTGTCGAAAGCGAGTTCGATGGTGTGCGCGAGCTCACCAGCACCTTCGGCGAACAAGGCGTCAGCGCTGAGAAGCTCGGGCACCGCGCCGCCAAGCTGATGCAGGACTTCATCGGCTGTGGCGCACCGGTCGGGCGCTGTCTCGCGGACCAACTGCTTCTGCCGATGGCCCTCGCGGGCCACGGCCGCATCGTCACCATGTCCCCCGACGCCCACGTGCCGACGAACATCGCGGTGATCGAAAAATTCCTGCCGGTGAAGTTCCGCGTTCACGACGGCGAGCGGGGAACGAAGGTGATCGACGTCACCCGCGATTGATCGCTTGCCCGCATGGCAGAGGCCGGACTTTCATCCGCCCGCGATGAAGCCCGGCCTGATTTTCGATCTCGATGGCACCCTGATTGATTCCTTGCCCGGCATCGCCGCCTCGTTGAATCGCGCGCTCGAGCGTTGCAGCCTGCCCGGTCATGCCGATGGCGACGTGCGGCGCTTCATCGGCAATGGCTCCTACGAGCTCGCCCGCCGGGCGATGCCGGATGACTCGCCGCCCGCCGACATCCTGGCGGTCGAAACCGCCTTCAAGGACGACTATGCCCTCACTTGGCCCGAGGGCACCGCTCCCTACGACGGCATTCCCGAATGCTTGGAATCCCTCGCGTCCGCCGGCTTCCGGCTGGCAGTGCTTTCCAACAAGCCGCACCCCTTCACGGTCGAAATCGTCCAATCTCTCTTCCCCGGCCTGCCCTTCGATCCCGTTTTCGGCCAGCGCCCGGAGACCCCGCGCAAACCCGACCCGGAAGCCGCCCTCCAGATCGCCCGCCATTGGGGTCTCCCGCCGGAATGGTGCCGCTTTATCGGCGACTCGACGGTGGACCTCGAGACCGCCCGCGCCGCCGGCATGCCCGCCATCGCGGTGAGCTGGGGCTACCACGAAGCCCCCGCCCTGCTCTCGGCCGGGGCGACGGTCGTGGCGGGAAAAGTGACGGATCTGGCCACCTCGCTCGGTAGCGATTGAGGATCAGCGAAATCCGCGTCAGCAGCGGGATTCCCGCGCATGTCCGGGCGCGTGCGCTATGCAAATGATGCCGCGATTTCCATAAGATCGGGGTGGCAAATTCGCCCCGGATGGTTCAGCCTGCTAGGTGGATAGGGCGGATAAAACCGCCGTCCATTCACCCACCAACAAACAGGAGAATAGACCATGCAAACCGCAAACGTGAACCTGCCCATTACGGTCACCGTTCGTCATGAATCCGTGACCGATTCGCTGCGCGACTACGCCCAAAAGAAAATCGAGGGTCTCCATCTCGACTACCCGCGCATAATCGAAGCGAAGGCCATTCTCGACGTGCAGAAAAACCGCCACATCGCGGAAATCATCCTCTTTTGCGCCAACCACATCACGATCGAGGCCCACACCGAAGGGCAGGATATGTACGCCGCCATCGACGAAACGATCGACAAGATCGCCCGCCGGATGCGCAAGCACAAGACGCGCCTCATGAAGAAGAAGCGCCCGCACCGGAACGACTCCATCCGGCATCTCGACGAGCGCTACTTCCGTGAGGAAATCATCGACCACCCGGAGGAATCCGAGACTGATCCCGAGCCGTTCCTGGTGCATCCCGAGAAGTACCGCCTCAAGACGATGTACAAGGAAGACGCGGTCATGGAGCTGGAGCTCTCGGAACGGCCCTTCGTCCTCTACAAGAGCGCGCGCCGCGGTTGCCTGACCATCCTGTATCGCCGCAAGGACGGCGAATACGGGGCGATCGACATCAAGGAGTAAGCT
>CBKZPU010000316.1:0-4247 GCA_966696705.1 uncultured Verrucomicrobiaceae bacterium
GCTCATCGACACGATGGCCGCGCCGAAGCGGTTCTTCCGCCTCAAGCCGTGAGCTGAGTCGAACGACTGGGAATCGATCCAAGCGGACGGGTGAGTTTCATCCGTCCGCTTTTTTTCATGCCTACCACCAACGGAGAAGGTTCACGATTTTCAGCCACGCCTCATCGCCTTTGAACGCGGCGTAGCAACTGATCCCGCTGGTGGTGAAGAACCACGCCGCACACCCGAGCGGGAGTCCGAGATTATCCAAGAAGCGAAGGGTAAGCAGCGCCAACAGGAAGCCGAAGAACAGGAAGGCGCACCCGAAACGCACCCAAAATTCGAACCGGTCACGTGGCGGGGCGCTCATTTAGAAGCCGCTCTCACTTCTTGATCTCGGTCTTTTCCCCGGCTCCGGGCACCTCGAGTTTGGCGGCGGTGGTCGGTGGCTTCACCGGGCCTTGCACCGGTTCTTCCGGCTTCTTCGGCTCTTCCTGCATTGGGGCAAGGTCGGTGGCGGTGCGAATCGCCTGGTAGATCAGGTTGTAGTTGTGGCGCACCGCCGAGGGGAAATTCACTCGTCCGGGCTCGACGATCTTTTCGCGCAACAGTTTCGAAGAAAGGTCCGCGGTCAGGTCGGCGCCGACTTTTACCGCCGCGCCCACGCCGGGGACGCCCAGTCCGACGCTGCCGCCAGTGCGGATCACGTCGCTGGAGATGGTTTTGCCCTGCAGGGCCAAGTTCGACTGTGCGGAAACGATCGAGCCGTTCTTGTCGATGGTCACCTCCAGCACCGCGTGGTCGTCGCTGGCCAGCCAGCCGCGGCGGTGGTCGATGCGGACCGAGGCGAAGATCCCGCCGTCGGGCGTGGGCGTGATCTCCGGCTTGTAGGTCCGGTAGCCGGAGCCGGAGAGATCGTAGTCGCAGGCGTGCTTCGACTTGGCATTCCAGCCGCCGAGGCTCTTGCCGAAGGCCTCGATGTCGAGCGTCACGCCGGCGTGCAGCGTGGAAACGAGCGAGAGGAGCAGTGCGATGCGGATCATGGTGAGTCGGTGCGCGGCAGGAATACCACCTCGCGGACGGATTCCTTCAGTGAAAAATTCGAGGGCGATTTCCAGGAAGCTCGGGGGAAACGCGCAATGCTACCGCGGAAACGCGCATTCGCACGCGCCATTCCGCGGCTGCCGGAAGCGTTCGGGACGGGCGTGCCGTAGCGCCTCGCGCCCGACCGTCTTCGTCAAATGATGGAGATTACTGCCCTTTGCGACTTTATCATGACGGCAGTTCAAGTGCTTCGGCCGCACAGGGAAGGGAGGGTGGGCGGACCACGCAGATCCTATCGAACTCCGATTTCCTTCGCCCACATTTCCCAAGCCGCGGTCATCGCCGCGGCTTTGTCTTTTTCGGTCGTGATGAGATCGGTCAGCTCGCAGGGATCTTTCGCCACATCATAGAGTTCCCACGGTGAGTTCTTGTCCCGTCGGACGAGTTTCCAATCGCCGTCCCGCCACGCCGCAGCACCGAAGTGCTCCCAGCCGAGCGCGCGCGATTCGACCGCGCCGCCTTTCAAGGCCGGCAGCAGCGATTTGCCTGGCAGGCCTGCCGGTGGTTTGGCTCCGGCGATTTCGCAAAAGGTCGGCATCACATCGATGACGTGACCGATGACATCGCTCGACGAGCCAGCTTTCACCGTGCCGGGCCAACGTACGAGAAACGGCGTACGAATCCCACCTTCGTGGGCGTGCGACTTGTGGCGGCGGAAGGGGGTGTTCGAGGCGTTGGCCCACGACTGGCCGTAGTTGTGATAGGAGTTTATCGTGCCGACCTCGCCGGAGAGGTCGGGACGGAAATTTTGGCCGAGCAGCCCGCCTTCGGCACAGGCGCCGTTGTCGGAGAGGAAGGCGATCACGGTTTTGTCCAATTCCCCGGCTTTGGCGAGGCCGTCCAGCAGCACGCCGACTTCGGTGTCGAGCACTTCGATCATCGCGGCATAGACGGCCATCTTGCGGGCCATCTCAGCGCGCTTTTCTTCCGGCAGTGATTTCCAATCCGCGCCATCGGGAGGACTCAGCGGCGTACCTGCAGGCAGGAGCCCGAGCTCGATCTGTCGCTGGTGCCGCGCCTTGCGGATCGGCTCCCAGCCATCGCGGTAGGCAGCCTCGTGCTTTTTGATGATCTCCTCCGGTGCGTGCAGCGGCCAATGCGGCGCGGTGTAGGCGAGGTAGAGGAACCACGGCGCGCCTGGATGCTCCTTGCGATGTCCTTCGAGGAAGCCGGTCGCCTCCTTGGTGAACTCGCGGGTGATGTAACGGCCATCGGCAGGCGGGACGAACTTTTCTCCATCGCGGGCGAAGACCCGCTCGCCTTCCTTGGTCTTGTCGATACGAAGGTCATAGTAGTTCATCGCGCCGGAAATGAGGCCGTAGGCGTGCTCGAAGCCGCGATCGATCGGCCACTGCGGACGGAACTCGCCGACATGCCATTTGCCGGAAAGGTAGCTGTGGTAGCCGGCCGGTTTGAGCGCCTCCGCCAGCGTGGTGCAGGCGTCGTTCAGGTAGCCCTGATAGGGGCCTTTTTCTGGTCCCGGCTTCTCGACGACCATTTTCCCGATGCCGGCCTGGTGCGGATAGAGTCCGGTGAGCAGCGCGGCCCGGCTCGGGCAGCATCGCGCCGCATTGTAGAAGTGGCGGAACTTCATCCCTTCCCCCGCCAGCCGGTCGAGATTCGGCGTGGCGATCTCCGAACCGTGGCAGCCGAGGTCCGACCAGCCGAGGTCGTCGGCCAGGATCACCAGAAAATTGGGCTTCTCCGCCGCGGCGCCGGTCAAGGCGGTGAGTAACCAAGCGAGGATGACGAACTTCATTTCCACAAACCTACGGGACAGGCTGGCGTCTTGTCCGGCCCGCAATCGGGTAATCCGGCGGCAAAATCCGGGCATTGACAGGCCCGGCTGCGGCACGTAGGGAATCGGCCCCGCGCTGCAAGCGTCACGGCGGAGTAGCCAAGTGGTAAGGCATCGGTTTGCAAAACCGCTATTCGTGGGTTCGATTCCCACCTCCGCCTCCAGCGTTGATTTTCAGTCAATTGGGCCAAAGCTTAGTCGATTGATTGACCATTTGGATGTGATTTGTCCGGTTGGCCGGCTTCGTTTCGCTGCCGACCTGAAGTGGCAAGACTCCGCCATCCCCGGCGGGGAGGTTGTCGCCGGTTTTTCGTCAGCCGGTGAGCGCCGCACAAGGCGTCTACCAGTGTAGAAGGATCCAGTGTGGCCCCGGTCATGACGGTTGGTCAGGGTGTGGACGCTGGGTTTCGCCGTCCAACCCTTGCTTTGCGGTGAGCCCGGTGGAGGGGCCTTCTGACCCCTCTGTCAGAAAAAACCTGAAACCCAAGATGAACGGAAGCCCTCGCGGTCTGCTGCGGGCGACGGATGATCGCGGCGCGCCATGTCTGTCCGCCGCATCCGGCGGCGCCTGTGCATGTCCGGGTGAGTCCGGGAGGAAAGGGGTTCCGAAAACTCTCCAATCGCCGCCGGTGCCCAATCCGGCGGCGGGATTGAGGAGAACCAAAACCAAACAACCCATAACCCATGAGTAGGAAAAACATCGGCAATCCATCGGACTGCGATTCGACGGACATTTGTAGGCCGCCCGGATCGTTCCAAGCGACGAGCTGCCACCGTGAGAATCGAACAAGAACACGAGCCATGACCTGCGGCATGCAAGGTCGCGGGCCCATCTTCCAGCGACTTGGAGCGGCCAAGCGGAGGATCTCGGGACTGGCCCGGACGCTGATCGCGGGGTGGGGCGTCGCCATGCTCGCTTCGCAAGCTTGCGCGCAGTTCGTCCACCCCGGTTGCCTGAGCACTCAAGAGGACCTCGACCGCATGGCGGCCAAGGTCGCCAACAACGAGCAGCCGTGGAAAGGCGGCTTCGACCGGTTGACCTCCGCGCCCTACGGCCAGCTCGGCCATACGCCGAACCCGCAAGTGACGGTTCACGCGGGCGGCGGGGGGTCCGAGAATTTCATCAATCTGGCCCGGGACGCGGCAGCGGCCTATCAGGTCGCGCTGCGTTATCACGTCTCGGGCGATCCTGCCTACGCGGCCAAGGCGGTCAGCATCCTGATGGCTTGGGCAAACACCCATACGGGATGGTCGGGCGATACGAATGTCAGCCTGCGCGCGGGCCTTTACGGCTATCAGCTCGCTTGCGCGGGTGAGCTTGTCCGCGATTACAGCGGCTGGTCGGCGGCGGACTTCACCACGTTCA
>CBKZPU010000317.1:0-4222 GCA_966696705.1 uncultured Verrucomicrobiaceae bacterium
CCGGCGACCGACTGGGCTCCGGAGTTCTTGGACCGGGAGACATCGCCGAGGATGCTGAAGGTCGGGTTCTGAAGGATCACTTCGTTGATGGTGATGACGAAGGACTTGGAGGTGGTGGTGTTTTCGTCGCCGTCGTCGTGGCCGGTGATGGTGACCGTGGCGCTGCCGAAGGTGTCCGGCGCCACGGTGAAGGTGAGGGTGCCGGAGTTGTTCACCGCGGGCTGCGCGGAGAAGAGGGCGTTGTTGGTGTTCGTCAGGGAGTAGTGGGAAAGCGACTGGCCGCTGTCGTTGGCGTTGAAATTGGTTGCGAAGCTGGTGATCGAGTGGCTGCCGGAGTTTTCGTCGCGGGTGACGTTTCCGGAGATGCTGAAAGTCGGCGCGCTCTGGGCCACCACGACCACGGTGCGCTGCTTGGAGGAGGTATTGCCGAACTGGTCGGTGACGTAGTGGGTGTAGGCGTAGGTGCCCGCGACGGCGGTGTTCACTGTCGAGGTCGAGTAGTAGTTGCCGGAACCGAGGGTGATGGCGTTGCCATAGACATCGACGGCGCTGGCTCCGGCATCGGTGTAGGCGCTGTAGGTGGTGACGGTGACCGAGGAGCTTCCCGCGAGGGTGATGGTGGGGCCGCTGAGCGGGCCATTGAAGGGGCTGGATGGGCCGATGATTTGAACGGAACCGCTGAGTTCGGAACCATTGCGCTCGGTCGCGGTCGGACTGATGGCACGGGAATCGATGTAGCTGCCCGCGCCGCCGCCTTCCTGAGACGCGTTGGATTCGTCATGACTGCCACCGGCGCCGCCGGAATAGCCGCCGCCCCCGCCGCCGCCCGCGTCGTTATCCGCATCACTGCGGAAGCTGCCGCCCCCGCCGCCGCAGCCGAAGCCGCCATCGGCGCCGGAGCCGTTCTCGGCACCGCCGTCGCCGCCGACGGCCCATCGCTTGCCGCCTTGGGTGCCGCCCGCGCTTGCGTTCCAGCCCGCGCCGCCGCCGGATTCGCCGCTCCAGCCGGTGCCGGCACCGCCATTGGTTCCACCCGGCACCGCGCTGCCGGCGTCGTCGCCATTCGTGGTGGTGTTCGCATTCTTGCCGTCCTTGGCGAAGACTTGGAGGACGGCGGTGCCGGCACACCCACCGCCACCGCCGCCAGCCAGCATGAGCAGCTCCCATTCGGCCCCACTTTCAGGAGCGCGGTAGAACACCCCGGTGCCGCCGCCGCCGCCGCCGCTGGCGATGTCCGCCTTGGTCTGGCTGTAGCCCCGGCTGCCGACGACGAAACGGAGTTCGCCGCCCGGCTTCAGGGCGCTGGCGCTGGTGGGGTCGATGGTGAAGGTCGCGCCGAGCTGTGCCCCGCCGCCGCCTTCGCCGGTCTTGTCGCTGCCGACGGCGGCGGTCGCCTTGGCCCGGCCGCCGTCGCCGCCGCGGGCCATAATGGCGATCTGGTCGGGCCAATTCGTGATTGGAATGTTGTAGATCGTGTCCGTGCCGCTGGTCCGGGTCTGGATGCCGGAGACGAGCGGGTTGCTGGAAATGCTCGGCTGGGACGAGACATACGGGTAGGCAAGCGCCGCGGGCGCGGAGAGGAGGAACGACGCGGCCAGCGCCAGGCGAGAGGTGGGACGGGAGTGCATGAGAGGGTGGTGTCGGGTGGATCGGCTCCTCTCTAGCACGGCGAACCTGAATCGAATCTGAACCGGGGCGAACTTTCCAGATTTCCTGAAAATCACAGGATCCCGAGTGGAGCCGTGTTTCTCGTCGCTGGATTCAGGCTGCATTCAGACTCGTCAGGATAGTGAATCCCCATGTCTCCTTCCCGCATGCGGCTGTTGGTCATCGAAGACGACGAGGATCTCCATCGCCTGCTCGTGGCGATGCTGCGGGGCGAGGGCTACGTCGTGGACGCCTGCCACGACGGCGAGGAGGGGCTTTACAAGGCGCAGAACTGGAATTTCGACGCGCTGATCCTCGACGTGATGCTGCCGAAGATCGACGGCTTCGAGTTGCTCCGCCGCTTGCGCCGGACGCACCGGACGCCGGTGCTGATGCTCACCGCCCGCGACGAGACGATGGACCGCGTCCGCGGCTTGGATCTCGGTGCCGACGACTACCTGACCAAGCCCTTCGAGAAAGAGGAGCTGCTCGCGCGGGTGCGGGCGGTGGTGAGACGCGGCGGGCTCGCGATCGAGCGAGTGCTCGAGTTCGGCGGCGTGCGCCTGGACATCGGCGCGATGAAAGTGGAGGCCAACGGCGAGCCGGTGGAGCTGACCCCTCGCGAGTTCGGACTCGCCGAGCTCCTCATGCGGCGGCGGGGCGAGGTGATCAGCCGCGATTTCATCTGTGACAATCTCTTCGACGAGGACGTGGACGCGTTCTCCAACATGCTCGACGTGTACATCTACAAGCTCCGCCAGAAACTCGGGAAAGACTTCATCAAGACCCGCCGCGGCGCCGGCTACTACACCGAGTGACTTCGCCCGCCATGCGCCGACGCTTCTGGAAATCGATCACCTGGCGCATCCAGTCTTGGTATGCGCTCGCGTTGGTGCTCACCATCACCGGCATGATGGTCGCCGTTCAAAAATACGAACGCGCCAACCGCCTGGACGACGTTGACGCCCAGCTCGCCAAGCTGATGCGGCCGCTCTTTCCGGAAGTTGACCCGCTCAAGCGGTCCCGCGGGGGTCCCGGCGGCCGCGATCCCGAAGGCCCGCCACCCGCCGCGGACCGGCCCGGGGCCGCCGGCAAATCCTCACATCCCCCGCGTCCCGCCGCCGGCGAATCGCGGTCCTTGCCGCACGACATCCTGGTGCACTCCAAGCCCGTCGTGGACTCGTGGATCGCCGGCTCCTACTGGGCGGTGGCCTGGAATCGCCACGGGACCGAAGTCCTCAAACGCGGGGCTCAAACACCGGCTGACCTCTCCTATCGCGGGGGAGCCATCGCCGAGGAATACTTCACCCGGGAAGGCCACCGCCGCATGCGCGCCCGGGGCCCGGCCGCCAGCACCATCGTCGTCGGCGTGCCCCTCGCCGCATTCGACGAGAGCCTGCGCCAGTACGCGTGGAACCTCGCCGGCTTCGGGTCGCTGCTGTTCGGCATCGGCTTCTCCACGGGGTGGCTGATCCTCCGCTGGGGACTCAGGCCGCTCCGGGAAATCGGGAAAACCGCCACCGAAATCGCGCGGGGCGACCTTTCCCGCCGGATCGACGTGGCGGACGCGGGCAGCGAGCTTCGCGACCTCGCGGGCGTGCTCAACGACGCCTTCGCCCGCCTCGAGGCAAACCTCCAGCAGCGCGAGCGCTTCACCGCGGACGCTTCCCACGAGCTCCGCACGCCGCTGGCCGTGGTCCTCGGCCAGATCCAACAGCTCCTCGGCAAGCAAGGCCGCGCGAGCGAAGACCGCGAAGGACTCGCCAACGCCGAGCGCGCGGCACGGCGGATGAAAAAACTGGTGGACGAGCTAATGGTCCTCGCCCGGCTCGACGGTGCGGGCGAACCGCACCGCGAGCCTCTGGACCTCGCCGATCTCGGGCGCGAGGTCGCCTCGGAAATGCGCGGCCTCCTCGCCCGGCGCGACGCCATCATCGCACTCGACCTTCAACCCGCTCCGGTTTCAGGCAACCGCGACGCGCTGGTCCGCGTGATCACCAACCTCATCGGCAATGCCGCCCAGCACAATCCCATCGGCGTTTCCATCACCGTGAAAACCGGGACCGGCGATCAGGGTGCCTTCGCGGTGGTGGAGGACAACGGCCATGGCATCGGACCCGAACACCGCGGCCGCTTGTTCGAACGCTTCTACCGGGTCGATGCCTCGCGGGCGAACCACTCCGGCGGCGGCAACTCGGGTCTCGGCCTCGCGATCTCCGACGCGATCGTCCGCCAGCACGGCGGCACCATCGAGGTGGCAAGCGAGCCCGGCAAAGGATCGCGGTTCACCATTCACCTGCCCAACGGGCAAAGTCGGGCGAGGTGAGTGGCGGGTGGGCGAGCCGCTTGAGGCCAGAAGCGGCGGTCGAAATCCCTTGGCGGCCCGCATTGCCAGCATTGTGGGCATGGTGGTGACACCGCGGAAGCCACAGACGACACGGACACTTCACCGGCAGCTTCCGCGTTCTCACGGACGACTACAGTGGGGGGAAATGCGCGCCCTACCCCTACCACTCGCCACGCTCGTCCTTTTCGAGCTGGATGCGGTCCTCCAGATTGCGGGCCTTCACGCGGT
>CBKZPU010000318.1:0-4209 GCA_966696705.1 uncultured Verrucomicrobiaceae bacterium
GCGCGCCGGAGGCCAGCTCGTCGAGTTCGCGGGAGATATTTTGGCGCGCCTTGCTCTCGCGAACCTCAAAGAAAGACGTGCGATAAACGAGCTGCTTCAGGAAGGAAGCCATCACGTGTGCGCGACCGGTGCGAAAGACCTCGTCCGGAACATGCGCGTACTCGCGGCGCACGGATCTACGATAGGCGTCGTAGGCCAGCCAATCCGCCGAAAGGATGGCGAGGTCGATGTCCACCATGAGCGCTTCATCCGGATCGTCCGTGCGCGGTCTGCGAAAATCGGTGACGGAGATCAATCTGGCGATGACCTTTCTCATCTCCGGTGCCAGCCATCCCGCGGTGACGCTCTCGAACCAGGCAATGCTGGCCTCCTCGTTCTCCGGCCGTGTCGGATCGTAAATCACATCGTGAAACCAGATCGCCCCTTCGAGTTCCGGACTGCCCGCTCCCGTGGCATCGAGTTCCGCGAGCGAGGCGGTGATGTGAGTCAGGTTGTGATAGTGGCGGTGAGGCTCCTGATAGAGCGCCGAGAGGCCCGACCAGATCTGCTCCGCATCTGCTTCCGACGCGTTGCCTGCCCGGCACCAGCGGAGGAAGCGGTCGGCGAGGTCACCGGGCAACTCGAGTTCCATGGCGTCGCGGTCATGGGAGCGGATGACGTGCGGGCGATCAAGTGGGGAGAGTCAGGATTCCTTGGGAGAGCCGGCCTTCCGACCGGCGCTCCCAGGACACGAAAAAGCGCGCTCCCCGCGAGGAGAGCGCGCCTTGATCAAAAACAGGCTCGATTGGATTACAGCGCCTTCGCCGCGGCGACGACGTGCTCCTTGGTCATGCCAAGTTCCTTCATCACCGTATTGCCCGGGGCGCTGAGGCCGAAGCGGTCGATGCCGAGGACCTTGCCGCCGAGGCCGACATACTTCCACCACAGGCCGGAGACGCCGGCTTCGATGGCGATGCGCTTGGTGCAGCTCTTCGGCAGGATGCTCTCCTGGTAGTCGGCACCCTGGCGGTCGAAGCGCTCGAAGCACGGCACGGAAACGACGCGCACGCCGTCGCCAAGTTCAGCCGCAGCGGCGATCGCGTGCTGCAGCTCGGAGCCGCAGGACATGAGGATCACCTTCAGCTCGCCGGTTTCCTTCTTCGCGATGTAGGCGCCCTTGAGCACGCCTTCACGGCGCTCTTCGGCGGACAGCTCGTTCATGAGCGGCACCGCCTGGCGGGTCAGGCTGAGCATCGTCGGCCCATCGGAGCGGAGCTGCGAGGCGATGAAGGCACCGGCGGTTTCCTCGGCATCGGCCGGGCGGATGACGTCCAGGTTCGGGATCACGCGCAGGCCGCTGACGGTTTCCACCGGTTGGTGGGTCGGGCCGTCTTCGCCGACGCCCACGGAGTCGTGGGTGAAAATGTAGGTCACCGGCAGTTTCGAGAGCGCCGCGAGGCGGATCGACGGGCGGACGTAGTCGGCGAAGACCATGAAGGTCGCGCCGGACGCACGGAAGATGCCGTCATAGGCGATGCCGTTGCAGATGGCGCCCATCGCGTGCTCGCGGATGCCGAACCAGATGTTACGGCCGCCGGGGTTGGAAGCGGAGAAGTCGCCGCCGTCCTTGATGTAGTTCTTGGTGGAGCCGTAAAGGTCGGCCGAACCGGTGATGAATTGCGGCACCGCCTTGGCGAGCGCCTGGACCACCACGCCACCCGCGCCGCGGGTCGCGTCCTTGTAGTCGGCGGCGAAGGCCGGGATCTTCGAGGAAAGATCGCTCGGCACCACGCCGGCCACCGAGTTGGAAAGCTCGGCGGCGAGTTCCGGATTCGCGGCGGTCCACGCATTGAAGGTGGCCGTCCACGCTTCGAAGCCCTTCTTCTGCTCGGCCTTCACGGCGGCGAAGTGGGCATAGACATCGGCGGAAACGTAGAAGTGCTCGTCGGACGGCAGGCCGAGCGTGGTGCGCGCTTCATCGATGAATTTCGCGCCGCCTTCACCGTGGGCGGCGGCGGTGCCGGCGACCTGCGGAATGCCCTTGCCGATCAGGGTCTTGGCGATGATCACCTTCGGGCGGCCGTTGTCGTCGGCCTTGGCCTTCTCGATCGCGGCGGCGATGGCGGCGAAGTCGTGGCCGTCGATGGTCACGGCGTCCCAGTTCTGGGACTTGAAGTAGGCCTCCGCATCCTCGCCCTGGGTCCGGTCGGCCATGGCGTCGAGGGTGACGTCGTTGGAATCGTAAATGAGGATCAGGTTATCGAGGCCGGTGTGGCCAGCGAAGGCGATGGCTTCCTTCGCGACGCCTTCCTGAAGGCAGCCGTCGCCGTGCAGGGCGAAGATGTGCTGGTCGAAGATGGTGTGGTCGGCGGTGTTGAACTTCGCCGCGGCGCGCTTGCCGGAAAGGGCGAAGCCGACGGCATTGGCGATTCCTTGGCCGAGCGGGCCGGTGGTGGCCTCGACGCCGATGGTTTCAAAGGACTCCGGGTGACCCGGGGTGTGGGAGCCGAGCTGGCGGAAGCGCTTCAGTTCATCCAGCGGCAGCGCGTAGCCGGCGAGGTGCAGCCACGTGTAGAGGAACATCGAGCCGTGGCCGGCGGAGAGGATGAAACGGTCACGGTTGAGCCATTTCGGGGCGTCCGGATTCTGGCGGAGTGCGCCGCTGTAAAGGACGGCACCGATCTCCGCGCAACCGAGCGGCAGGCCCAGGTGGCCGGAGTTGCAAGCATGGACGGCGTCCATGGCGAGGCCACGCGCTTGGGTCGCGGCTTGGGAAAGGATGGCGGTATTCATTGACGTTCTGGGATGTCGGACAGGCGGCGCAGGGTACGGACCGAAACCCCTCTGGCAAGCCGCGATCAGGGCAGTATCCCGTGACGAATTCATGGTAGAAATGCGACACGCGCATTCTCGACGACCCATCGGCCAAACCCGTTCCAGCGAAACAATCGGGCCGGGATCGATCGATCCCGGCCCGATGATTCAAGCGATTCTCCGGCTCAGGCTCAGAGCTTCTTCAGCTTCGTCACCCGGCCGCTGGCATTCCAATCCTGCACGTAGAGATTGCCGTCCTTGTCGAAGGACAAGCCATGCGGGGCGGTGAAGATGCCGAGCTTCATCTGGTCCAGCGGGATCGGGAACTTCGCCCATTGGCCCTTGTCGGGATTGTCACCGAGGAAGGCGACCGGCGTGCCGTTCTTGTCGAGGATGGTCACCCGGGCCTCCAGCTCGGCCACCGCGCAAGCGTCACCGAGGATGGAAATGGTGCAGGGGCGGCGCAGGTTGGTGGCGTGGACGCCGATCCAATTCCCCTCGAGGTCGAAATGAACGAGCCGGCGGTTTTCACGGTCGCAGACCAGCAGACGCGGTGCGCCGTAGCGGGTGTCGAGGGCCATGCCGTGGCTGCAGTTCGTCTGCCCGTCGCCATTGCCCTTGCCGCCGAAGGATTTGAGGTGCTTTCCGGCCGCATCGAACTTGTGGATGAACTGCGCGCCGTAGCCCATCGAGCAGAAGATAGCGCCGTCGGGTGCCACGGTCACCGCGGTCAGGCCCTTCCAACCGCCCTGCACGTCGCCGGCGGTGGCTTGGGAGATCTCGAGCAGCACCTTGCCCTCGGTATCCAGCTTGCACACGCGCAACGGCTTCGGGCCGGCGAGTTGGGCGCCGTAGATCACGGTCTTGCCACCCTCTTCCCGCACCGCCATGGCGTGAAAGCCCTGGCATTCCGGCGCGATGGTCTTCGCCAACTTGCCATCCGGCTGATAGACGAGAATGCCGTGCGGGGCATCGGTCGAAACGTAGATCAGGCTGGTCTTGGCATCGATCACGACGCCGCCGTGAGTCGGGCCGAGGTTCTTGCCGTCAGGCAGCTCGCCCCAATGCGGAACGGCTTCATACGACCAAGCGCCGTTGCCGGTACGGACCGCTTCATGGATTTCCTTGCCCGGTTTGGTTCCGTCCTCGGGATGGGCAAGCGCGAGTGTCGGCAGAAGAAACAGGAAGATGCGTGGGTTCATCGGTGGTGAGTGAAGCGAATGTGAAGGATTTGACAATGCCGGGGTGAAGCGGCGGCTTGCCCCTCCCCGGCGCGATGCCTTTACTGGCTGCGATGGAAAATCTTGCGCCCGGAGCGAGATTACCATTCAAATGTTCGCACAAATCACCAAGGCGGCGAAGATCAGGCACGAGAAAAGCAGGACCCTGGGTTCGCAGCCCGGGCATTCGCGGATC
>CBKZPU010000319.1:0-4172 GCA_966696705.1 uncultured Verrucomicrobiaceae bacterium
ACCACTTCGGCACCGTGGGCTCGAAGTCGTCCTGATCGGTGATGGCGTAGGTGCTAATCGTCGCCGTCACCCGGGAGCGCACGTGCTCGATGCCGTCCTTCGTCCACCAGTCCCGCGGTTCGCCGGACGTAAGGTAATGGGTGAAGCTCGTTGGCACCGGGTTGCCCTCGGCATCCGTGATGCGGGTATCGGTGCCCGTAATGCCGAACTTGTAGCCGAAGTAAAACTCCGGCTCTTCCCACAGCCCGACGCTCGTGAAGTTCGGCACCGCGCCGCTGGACCGGAGCCGCTCATCGTAGCGCCACAGCATCGCCGCCGGGATTTCGCTGGATACCATCACCGGCGCGGAGCGAACCGTCACACTGTCGGTGAAATCCTGCGGAAGCACATCCCAGATCTTCTCAGGCCCGGACACGACCACCGGTTGCCGCACCGGCAAGCCGCTCGACGAAGCCCCCGCGGTTTGGGAGCCCCACACCGTCGCGCGGATCAGGTCAATGGTCTCGCGCTTGGCAGAAAACACCTTCACCTCTTCGACCTTCAGATCCAGCCGCGGTTTGATCCGCACCCGTGGCATCACCGCCGCAGGCGTGATCGTCACGGTTTCCGCCGCGCCTCGCCGCTGCATGCACAGCGCCGGATGAGCCCCGTCGTCTTCCGTGTAGTCGAAATAGACGATGCCATCAGCGAGCCAGCGCATGAGGCTTGCCGCCGCTTCGCCGATCGGCATGTCGCTCAGGCTGAGGCGCGGCACTGAAAAGGCGCCCGCAATCGATCCTTCCGCAATCGGCGCGCCTTGCTCGATTGCCCGCGCGATCAGCGCGATGAGGTGCGTGCGCGGCGATCCGGTCGGGAAGACATAGACCGCCCGCTCGCTTTCGTCCCCAGCCTGGTCTTCCACGTGGCTGGACAGAACGAGCTGTTGCAACCACCACCACGGGCCGGAAACGGTGATCCGCCAACCGAAGGTCGTGGCGGAAAGGTCCGGATCGCGCCCGGTCACGATGCCGGTGAAGAACCGCGAGCCGTTGCGAAGCAGGGTGATCGTCTGCCCCAGATCCGGCAGCAAGGTGCCTGCCGCTTCCGCCAAGCTCGCGAGCCACACGCCCCATTCCAACGTGTCGGCCGCCAGCGAGCGGAAGTTCACGACGGCACCCTCGGCATGCAGTTCGGCGAGCGTGCGCTCGCTGTCATCGACCGTCTTGCCGGCCTGTCCAATGATGGTCCATTCAACGGCCATTAGCGCGAGTAGGAGTTTCGTTGATTGGCCTCCACGGTATCGAGCCGCCGATTCAGATCGTCGATCTTGCCCTGATCCGAAGCCAACATGTTGACCGCCTTTTCCATTGTCTGGATCATCTGCTGAAAGAGGACGCCGCGCTGGCGGTCGCCGGCGTCCATTTTCCCGAGCAATTGCTTCAGTAGCAGCGCACTTTGGTCCGCCTCGTTCTTCTGCAGTCCGTTTTCAAGCAGGGAGCGTAGAGCCCCGGCCTTTTGTTGGACCGCGGGATCATTCCCGGCATTCCCGAGCGCGGAGAGGATGCTATCGAGCAGTTTGCCGACTTCATCCCCCATGCGTTGCTCTGTTCCGGCGAGTTCTGCCTGGGCACCCAGCAATGAGTCCGCCATCTGTTGGTTGCCGCGTGCTGTGGCTTTTTCCTGTCCACGCTGCTGCGCGGTGGCCGCCGATTGCTCTGCTTGTTGGAGATCAGCGGTCTTTGAGGTGATCAATTCCTCAGCGTCCGCCAGCGCTTTCTTGAAGCCTTCAATCTGTTTTATCGATTCTTCCAGTTTCCCGGTAATTGCGGGCTCGGATCGCGGCGAGTTTCCGCCTTCCACTGCCGACAAGGCAGCTTGAGCGGTCAGCGGCTTTTCGAGTGCAGCCGCCAACCGAACCGTCAGGTTCTCCGATGCGTCCGCGCCGGTTGCCTCGGCAAGTTTGCGTTCATTGGCGGCACCTTCCTGCAGGCGGCGGAGCGTGTCGCTGTCTGCGGGAAAGTCACCGATGTTCAAGCGGTCGAAATCCCCCTGTGCACCGGCTACGGCAGCTTGCGCTGTCTTGATGTCATTCCGCTTCTTTTGCTCCGCCTTCAAGGCGGCCTCTTCCTCCTGCGCCTCCTTCAATCGCTCTTGGGCTGCCTGCTTCTTGAACTGCGCGAGCCTAAGCTCCCGCGTGGCCGCCTCCTTGAACTCGTTCGCGACGGTTTCATCTAGCTTCCCCAGCTCATTGGTGCGGGCAATCTCCCTTTCCTTCGCTGCCTTGACGATAGCATCGCGCTTCTCCGCGGCCTGCTCAGCGGACAGTTGGCCGGATCGCTCCGCGGAGTCCACGCCGCCCAGCTCGGCTTGCGTCAATGCCACATCCAGCGCGGCGGCGGCATCGATTCGATCCTTGATCGCTTCGATGTTCGCACGGAAGGCCTCCGTCTGGAGCTTCAGCGCGGTCTCTTCCTCCTTGATTGGCCGCGATAGATCGGTGGTCGTCATCTTCTCCACTTCTCGACGGGCGTCGCGAACGGCCTTCAGCCGTGCGACCAGCTTCTCGGCGGCCTCCGTCATGGCCTCCATGGCATCGTCGGCATTCTTGGAGTCTCCCAGCCTCTCCCATAGCTGCGTGCCCAATACGGCGGCCACGGAAAGCACCCCAGCGAGGCCGGCGCCACCGCCCAGCATCGCGATCAGTCCCGGAATGTTGTTGAGCACGCCCCGGATGCCGTATTGGGCATCCTCGAAGGCACGTGAGAACTCCAGCACGGCCATGCCGGCATTGCCGCCGCGGCCCATGGTTCCACCCAATTTCCGGGCCTGAACCTCGGCGTCGCCCAACGTCTGTCGGGCAACCCTCAGCCTTCCAGCCAGGTCAGTGAAGGCCTTGCCCCCAACCGCCACCTCTTGAAGCTCCCGTTCGAGACGCTGCACTTCAGCGGTCAAAGCCGCGAGTGATCCCTCGGCGGGCTTCACGTGCTTCGGATCGACCGGCAGCGGTCTCGGCTCGGACAATTTATCGATGGCTGCGTCGGCTTTCTCGACAGCCTTCTCGATCTCCTTCGCCCCCTTCGGGTCGCCGGTCGTCTTGAGGTGGAATTGGATCTCTTTCTTGTCAGCCATGAGACTCGTTATTCGTTAGGCGTCCACCGTCGCCGGCAGCGCGGCCTGCACCTGGTATTGCTTGATCACCACGCCATCGGGGCCAGGCAGTGCCGGCGTCGTGGTCGTCATCACCGCGGGATCGAAGGTCGTCACCTGGCCGCCGCCGGTGATGACCAGCGCGCCGGTCAAGACGGACGGCAGCGAATCGAGAAAGCCCGCCCATATGTCAGCGGCCGTCTCGGGCTCTTCGATCGTCGCGAAGGCGATATCCACCACCACACCCCCCAATGGCTTGATGTAGCCGTCCGCCAGGCCGATGCCGTCCGGCTCGAAGAGCACCTGGCGCGCGGCGAAGCGCGGCAAGGACTCCATCCAGCCGCCCACATCGACCAGCACGAGGGCAGCGCCACCCGCCGGGATGAACTCGATCTTGCACGCCGCGGAGATCACGGCGTCACCTCCTCCGCGAGCGTGACGGTGCCGCCGATAATCTGCGACGGGATGCCGGTGTCCCAAACCAAGCCGCCGCCGGGGCCTCGGAGCGTGAGCGTCGCTGACTGCCCGGAGTTGATCGTCGCGTTAGCCGGCGCTCCGACCTGGTAGGTGGTTTCGGTCGCCCAGCTCGGAGCGAATACGAACTCATCGATCTCGGCCCCATTGCGCCGAAGTTTGACGGTCAGCTTGGTTGGACCATCCTGCTCGCAATCGTTGCCGCTGCCGTTCGCCCGAGGGAGGCCATCAATCGGCAGCGGATCGAGCGTCGGCGGACCGGGCAGGAAGTCGCTTGGCGATCCCCACCACGGACCGAAGGAGATCGTGCTTCCGAAACTGACCAGCACCGTCGCACGACCACGTGTCCGGCACGATGCCCTGCCATGTCGTGCCGTTCCACACCTCGTAGGCCGCGCCGTCGTCGCAACCGGAGACGCGGATCTCGCAGTCGGGAAAGGTGACATTGGCGTTGCCGTATTTGCTGCCAGTTACCACGCCATCGAATTCCAGCCGCCCCGCTTGGCTCGGCATGTCGCGATCCGGCTCCGCGTTCGGCAGGGTCAGCACGTCGCCACCGCCGGAACCACTGC
>CBKZPU010000320.1:0-4150 GCA_966696705.1 uncultured Verrucomicrobiaceae bacterium
TGGGTCTTCTGGTGCTGCAGGATGCGGATCTTCTCTTCCACGGTGTCGCGGGTGAGCAGACGATACGCGATGACCTTGTTCTTCTGGCCGATACGGTGGGTTCGGTCGATGGCCTGGTTTTCCACCGCCGGGTTCCACCACGGATCGTAGAGGATGACGTAGGAGGCCGAGGTCAGGTTCAGGCCGGCGCCACCGGCCTTCAGCGAGAGCATGAAGACGGACGGATCCTTGGTCGTCTGGAAGCGCTCGATCTCGCCCTTGCGGTCCTTGGTCTGGCCGGTGAGGTAGTGGAACGGGCGCGCTTCCAGTTCGAGGCGCGCCTTGATCAGGTCGAGCATCGAGACGAACTGCGAGAAGACGAGCACCTTGTGGCCTTCCTCGTGGAGCTGGTCCAGGAGGTAGAAGAGCGACTCCATCTTGGCGGACTCTTCCTTGAGGTACTTCGGATCGATCAGGCCCGGATGGCAGCAGATCTGGCGCAGGCGCATGAGGCCTTGGAGAATGGCGAAGGAGTTCTTCTTCACCGCTTCATCCGAGTCGAGACCGAGCAGGGCCTTCTGGATGCGCTTGAGCTCCGCCTTGTAGAGCTCCTGCTGGATGTTCTCCATCTTGGAGTAAACCTCCTCTTCCGTCCGCGGCGGCAGGTCCTGGGCCACCTGCAGCTTGGTGCGGCGGAGCAGGAACGGACGCAGGCGGGCGGCCAGGCGGTTCTGCGAAAGCGGGTCCTTCCGCTTGTCGAAGCGCTTCTTGAAATAGGCGCGGCTGCCGAGCACGCCGGGCATGGCGAAGGCCATCAGCGACCACATGTCGAGCAGGCGGTTCTCGATCGGCGTACCCGTGAGGACCAAGCGGTTCGCGGAATCCAGCTCGCGGGCGCACTTGGCAGCCTTCGAGTCCGGGTTCTTGATCTGCTGGCCCTCGTCGAGGATGGTGGTGAGCCACTTGATCTCGTTGAGCAGGTCGCCGCAGACGCGGAGCTGGGCGTAGTTCAGCACCAGCATGTCGATGTTCTCCTGCGTGTCTTTCACGTCGAGGTCCTCGCGGTTGCGCAGGACTTTCACCCGGACGCCGGGCGCGAACTTCACGGCCTCGCTCGCCCACACGTCCAAGACGGACTTCGGACAAACCACGAGCACCGGGCGATGCGGATCCTTGTTCTTCTCCGCCTCTTCGATCAGCCACAGCACATACGTCAGCGACTGGATCGTTTTGCCGAGACCCATGTCGTCGGCGAGGATGCCGCCGAAACCGTTGGTCGAGAGGTAGGCGAGGAAACGGAATCCATCGACCTGATACGGACGCAGCGTGGCGTTGAGCTTGCTCGGAACGTCGGGCGTGACCTCGATCTGGATGTCGCCGGCGCGGTCCTTGATGCGCTTCCATGCCTTCGGGTCGAAAACGTCGGCTGCCTTCGGGTCGGCCAGTTGCAGCGCGTGCATGCGGTGCGTTTCACCGGAAAGGTCGAAGGGATCGAGACCGAGACGGGTGACGGCTTCGCGCTGGTCGGCATCCAGCTTGATCTCGAGCCGCATCCACGAGCCGTCTTCCATGCGGACGTAGCCGCCGCGTGCGGCGACGAGTTGGCGGATCTGCGCCTTGGAGAGATTGACGCCTTCCACATCGATGACGATGCGCAGGTCGAACCAGTCGATCTCCTGATTGACCACCTCGAAGCGCACCGCCGCGGTGACCGGGTCGGAAAGGATCGATTTGAGGCGGAGGTCGATATCGAGCTCGACGGATTCCGGCATCGCCTTGATCCACTCGGCGAACTTCTCGGGGAACTGCTTGGTGATGCGGGATTTGAAGGAAACCAGCTTCTCGTCGTAGGTGAGGCCCATTTCATCCAGCAGGTGCGGGACGGGATAGAGGTCTTCACGGGCGAAACGCAGGAGTTGCTTGCCCTTGAGCGGTTGCTGCTCGACGAGTTCCCAACCTTCCTTGGTCAGGCGCTCGGTGCGGCGCTCCTTCGACTCGATGGCGGTGACATCCACCACGAGGTGCTCGGTTTCCGCGGCAGTGAGGCCGGCGACGAGCTTGAGCTCGAACTTCGGCTTCAGTTCCAGATCGACAACGCGCTTCTTCAGCGACTCCGGCAGCGAGGCGCCGATCTTGCGCAGGAACTCGACGCCTTCCAGCGAGTCGATCACGCGCTTGGGAATCAGGTAGCGCGGCATCACTTCCGTCTCCTCCAGCCAGCGCGGTGGACCGGGGAATACGGTCTCGTCGGATTGGTAGAGTTCCTTGCGGCCCGGGAGCATGCGCACCGAGTGCGAGACGTTCTCGCCACCGGAGGTGACGAGCTGCAGCGCGAAGCTGTTCGGATCGTACGGATCGTCCTCGCAGACCCACTTCAGGGCCTCGGTGACGACCTTGAACTCGCGTTCGTCGAGGTTCACCAGATAGCCCTTCAAGGCCGGCTGGCGGAAGACGCGGTTCATGAAGCGGCAGGCCTCCTCCTGATCGAAGTCGAAAGTGATCTCGTTCTGGTCGCGGTAGTAGGCGAGGAAATGCTCCCACAGCACCTGGCTGGGGGCATCCATGCGCAACGCGGCCTGATGGTGCATTTGGACCAAGCGCTCGATATCGCCCTTCTCGCGAATTTGCGTCCACAGGCCAGCGGCGCCTTCCTTCGTCTCAAGGCGGGCCTCGTTGATCGTGGCCACCAGACGGAAGGCCACTTCCACCGGCGGATCCTGCGGCGGGCGCTCGTTGACCTGCTCGATGCGGTCGTACCAGGACGCGACCTCGCGCTCCTGCTCCCAATCCGCCATCTTCTTCTGAACGTGCGCCAGATCGGTGATCACGTTCATGAAGTCCGGGTAAGGGAGCTTCTTCTTGTAGAAGGCGTAGGCGAGGTAGTTCCAGAACTCGAGGATATCGCCCGGCGGCATCGGCCACAGTTCGAGCGGCTCGTAGGTGGTGATTTCCCAGCGCGGCGTGATGCGGACCATGTCGTGGTCGTGCAGTTCGCCTTCGATCACGTAGCGGCGGTAGCGCTTCTCGATCTTGGAAACGAAATCGGCCTCCTTGTCGTCCAGCTCACGACCCAGCTTCTCCTCGATGATGTCGAGCACCGGGGTGTCGTCGAATTCATTGGGCGACTCGGGAAGATCTTCGCCGCGGTGCATCCGCTCCATCATGGTCGCGTACTGGCACGCGGCGGCGATCACTTCGTCCTCGGCGGTGCAGGAGCCGAACCAGCGGTTCCCTTGCAGGCGCAGGCTGGTGCGGAAGGTGCCGGTCTCGTCCTCGACGCGGCCTTGGATGAAGAGGTGATTGCCGAAAATCTGGGTCACTGCGCCGTCCTTTTGGAGGCGCTCACCGCGCTTGCGCGCTTCCTCGGGGAAGCTGTTCAGGAAATTCAGCGTCGCTCTGTCCGGATTCATTTGCTCGAAGTGCGAAAGGCCGCCGAGCGATTCATTCCGGCACCCTGCAAGAACGGACGCGACGGCGGGGCGCGAGGATAAGACCCGGATTTCCAAGCCCGCAATAAAAACCTCTGGGGCAATTTTTGCGGGATTTCACGCAGAGACCGGAAACGCCGCGTGAGCAGCGTCAACCCAAGGATTCGCCGAGAAATCGCAACAAAACCGCCATGCACACCCGCGCCAGGGCCGGATTGTAACGCGCGCCCTCGTCGCGGAGGAAAGCATGCGCGGCATTGAACTCATGCCACTCGAAGGCACGGCCGGATTCTTCCAGGCGCGCGTGGATCAATTCCCGCCCCGCCAACGGGATGTGCGGATCCTGGCGACCCCAGACAAACAGCATTTGGGCGTCGAGTTCGCCGATCCGCTTGAGCGTGTCGTCGCTCCTTCCCGCCCCGAGCGTGGCCGAATGGACATCCGTGGGATAAAAGCAGGCCACGGCCGAGATGCCCTTGTGAAAGCCCGCCCGCAGCGACAAGTGGCCGCCGAGGCAGACTCCGTGGCTGGCGATTTTTCCGGTGCAGGACTCGTGGCCTTCGAGCCATTTCACCAGCACATCGACGTCCTCGTCGTAGGACGCCAGTTCCTTGGTGTATTTCAGCTCGTTGCCGCGGTCCGATCCCGCTTGGTCGTAGGCCAGCACCGTCCCGAGCGGTTCGAACTCGTGGTACACCTCCGGCACCGCGACCAAATACCCCTCCCCCGCCAGGGCGGCCGCC
>CBKZPU010000321.1:0-4064 GCA_966696705.1 uncultured Verrucomicrobiaceae bacterium
TCGCCACGCTTTACCCGCCGGCCGAGGGTCAGCCCGGCGATGTCCTGCTTTCGCTGAAGAACGTCGCCTGTGCTGCCGGTGGCGTGCAGGGCGTGAACCTCGAAGTGCGTGCCGGTGAGATCGTCGGCATGGCCGGCTTGGTCGGCGCTGGCCGCACGGAACTCGCGCGGGTGCTCTTCGGCATCACGCCCGCCGACTCCGGCGAGATCTCGCTGAAGGGCAAGACGCTCACGATTTCGAATCCGCGCGAGGCGATCTCCCACGGCATCGCCTATGTCCCGGAAGACCGCCGGCGTCACGGCGTGATCCTGGAAATGCCCATCGCACACAACATCACCATGGCGGTGCATCCAGTGCTCTTCCCCGGCACGTGGCTGCGCTTCAAGGCAGAGACGGAGATGGCGAAAGGCTTCATCCGCGACCTCGGCATCAAGGCCTATGGATCCGATGCGCCCGGCGGCAGCCTCAGCGGCGGCAACCAGCAAAAGGTCAGCGTCTCGCGCTGGCTCGCGACCAAGCCGAAGCTGCTGATCCTCGACGAACCCACCCAGGGCGTGGACGTCGGCGCGAAGAGCGAGATCCACAAGATCATCCGCGGCCTCGCCAAGGAAGGTCTGGCGGTGCTGATGATTTCCAGCGACCTGCCGGAAGTGCTCGGCATGAGCGATCGCATCGCGGTGATGCGCGGAGGTACGGTGACCGCCGTACTTCCCGGTGGCACCGACGCGCACGATGTGATGGCCGCGGCACTCGGCCAAAACAACGGGAAGGAGGTCGCATGAGCGGCAAGTACTCCCGTGAAATCACCGTGGCCGGTGCGCTCGGCCTGCTACTGCTGGCGCTCGGCATCTTCGCTCCGAATTTCTTCGAGCTGCAGCCGCTGCTTTCACGCACCACCTCGCAGATGCCCGCGCTGGTCGCGGCGATCGGTATCACGCTGGTCATCATCACGCGGCAGATCGACATTTCCATCGGCGCGCAGTTCAGCATGTGCGCCGTGGTCGCGGGCATCGTCGCCGCGGCCGGGATGCCCTTGCCAGTCGCCGTGCTCGCCGCGGTCGGCACCGGCGTCGCGATGGGTGCTTTCAATGGCCTGCTCGTCGCGTGGCTCGGATTGCCGAGCATCGTTGTCACGCTCGCGACCATGGTGACGTGGAATGAGCTGCTGCGCCTGTGGCAGCAGGGCCGCCTGATGAACTTGCCCGCTGGCTTCCAGTGGTTCGGCCTTAGCCAGACCACCGGACAAACCATCGTCATCGTCGTTGCGGTCGCGCTGCTGCTGTTCGCGGCGTGGGCGATGAAGAACCTCGCTGCCGGTCGCTACGTCTATGCCGTCGGCACCGATGCCGAAGCCGCCCGCCTCGCTGGCATCAATCCGAAGTGGACCACCTTCGGCGTCTTCGTGCTGATGGGTGCCTTGGCTGGCATCGCCTCCGTTCTCAACCTCGTCCAATCGCCGCAAGTCCAGCCGAATGCCGGCGATGGCTTGGAACTGAAAGTCATTGCCGCCGCGGTGGTCGGTGGCGTCGCCATCACCGGTGGCCGTGGCAACCTGTGGGGCGTCCTGTTAGGCCTGCTGTTGCTCGCCAACGTCAATCCCGCCCTGACCCACTTCCACCAGCCGCCGTACTGGGAGCGCGCGATCCAGGGTCTGGTCATCCTTCTCGCCGTGATCGCCGACGGCCTCAAGCGCTCGAAGAAACCCGCCGCATGAGTTCCGCGAAGTCCATTAAGAGCCTGTTCGCCCGGCACGAGGTCGTGCTGCTCGGCGTGATCGTCCTGGAGCTGGTGCTGTTTCACTTCCTCGGCCGGCGTTTCCTCGATGGCTCGAACGTCTCGAACATCTTCCGCCACTCGGTCGAGATCGGCCTGCTCGCCTTGGCGATGACGCCGGTCATCCTCACTGGCGGCATCGATCTCTCGGTCGGCTCGATGATGGGCCTGTGCGCCGTGTGCTTCGGCATGCTGGTAAAGGAGGCCGGCATGTCGCCGCTGGTCGCGGGCATCCTTTCGGTGGGTATCGGCACGCTCGGCGGCAGCTTGAATGCCTTCCTGATCGCGCGAATGAAATTGCCGCCGCTGATCGTCACGCTCGGCACCTTTTCGCTGTTCCGCGGACTGGCCGAGGCGATCACCGAAGGCTCGAAGTCCTACTCCGGCTTCTCCAAGTCCTTCCTCGCTCTCGGCAACTCGGACATCGCCGGCCTGCCCGCGCAGTTGTGGATCTTCTTCGGGGTCGCCATCGGGATCTGGCTGCTCGTGCACCGCACCACCATTGGCCGTTCGTTCCGCGCCATCGGCTACTCGCCGGAGGGCTCGCGCTACGCCGGCATCCCGGTCGAGCGGAACCTGAGCCTCGCCTACATCCTCGCCGGTGCGGTGGCTGGCCTCGCCGCGGTGATCTTCGTCGCCCGCCTCGGCGAAGCCCGTGCGAATGCCGGCATTGGCTACGAGCTGCTCGCCATCACCGCCGTGGTACTCGGTGGCACCAGCATCTTCGGCGGCTCGGGCACCGTCTGCGGCACCTTCCTCGGCTACCTCGCCGTGGCCATCCTCAACAACGGCCTCAAGCGTATCACTGCCTACGACATCTTCGAGCGGCCGATTTCCAGCGTCTCCAACGAGATGTCGGGCATGCTCACCGGCCTGCTGCTGCTCGTCGCCCTCGCCGCCGTGCCAGTCGGGAAGGCGATTTCCAACCGAAGATCCCGCGCCAAGACCTGAAAGCCGCTGGGACCGCGGAGCCTCCGGCCCGCAGAACGGTTCCTCATCCAGCGCAGCCCATTCAAAACCCTCACCAAAGAACCAGCCGTCCACTCGCTTCTGCGGGGCAGAGCCTCCGCGCTCCCAGCGGAAAAACTTCCGTGCCTTCCAAGGCTTCCGTGGTTTACCTCCAATCCAACCCATGAAACGCATCCTCTGTTCGCTCGCGCTCTGCGCCGTTCCTTTCCTGTCCGCCTGCAAGCCCTCCGGCAATTCCGCCGGTGGTGGCGGCGACGACCTCACCATCGCCTTCTTGCCGAAGAGCAAGGGCAACCAGTACTTCGTCACCTGCGAAAAAGGCGCCCGCGCCGCGGCCCAGGAACTGGGTGCCGAGTTCCTCTTCGACGGCCCGACCAACTCCGACCCCGCCAAACAAAACGAGATCGTCGAAAACTGGATCTCGCTCGGCGTGGACGTGATCGCCGCCGCTTGCGAGAACAAGGACGGCCTTTCCACCGCGCTGCGCAAGGCCCAGGAAAAGGGCATCAAGGTCATCACCTACGATGCGGACGCGCAATCCGACGCCCGTTCGTTCTTCGTCAACCAAGCCACCGAGAAGGGCATCGGCGACGCGCTGCTCGACAACGCCGCCACCTTGGTCGGCAGCGAAGGAGAATTCGCCATCATCACCGCCAACCTCACCGCCGCGAACCAGAACGCCTGGATCGCCGCGATCAAGGCGCGCCAAGCCGAGAAATACCCCAACATGAAGCTGGTGGACATCAAGCCCTGCGACGACCTCAAGGACAAGGCCCAGCAGGAAACCACCAACCTGCTCAGCGCCCACCCGAATCTCAAGGCTGTCATTTCCGTCTGCTCGCCCGGCGTTCCCGGCGCGGCCGAAGCGGTGAAGCAGGCCGGCAAGACCGGCGCGGTGAAAGTCGTCGGCCTCGGCCTGCCGAGTGAGAACAAGGCCTACGTCAAGGAAGGCGTCACCCAAGCCGTCATCCTCTGGAAGGTCGAAGACCTCGGCTACCTCACCATCCAGGCCGCCGCCGCCTTGGCCAAAGGAGAACTCAAGCCCGGCGACAAGGAGTTCAAGGCCGGCAAGCTTGGCACCATGAAGATCGAGGGCGACAACATCCTGCTCGGCACGCCCTTCGCCTTCACGAAGGAGAACATCGACCAGTTCGATTTCTGAGATTGCTGCTCCTTGTTCCTCACTCAATGCCGGCTCCCGTTCGCGGGGTGCCGGCTTTTTCGTGATGATTTCAGTCGGGAATGAAGCAGCATTTTTACTGGGAGCGCGGAATTCATTCCGCTTGGAAGGTAGGTTCGCCGGACTTGCCAAGCGGAATGAA
>CBKZPU010000322.1:0-4052 GCA_966696705.1 uncultured Verrucomicrobiaceae bacterium
CCACGGGAAAAGATGCCCCAGTGACGACTTTCTCCCGAACCCGGAACCTCGTAGGCTCCGGGCATGCTTGGTGCCTTGAAAGACAACCTCGCCTCGCTGGCGGCCAAGAGCATGCTCGCCGGCCGCATGGAACGCTATGGCCAGCTCACCGACCTGCGCATCCGCAGCAAGGAGAAGATGCTGTTCGTGGAAGTGCTGCTCGCCGGCGAAGCACAGGAAATCCGCGTCGAGGTTGGCCGCTACCGGATCGTTCCTGCCGGCGAAAGCGGCCAGATCTCGCTGGTGATCGAATCCATCACGGCGTCGCGGGAGTGGTTGCAGCTTCTGCTCGAAGACTTCGTCGTCGGGCAACCGATCCCGATCCCTTCGATCGCCTCGATGGCGCTGGGCAAGCCGGAGGCTTGATCAGTTCTTCCACGTCAGCGCGCCCTTCTTGAGCGCATAGACGTAGGCCACGGCGAGCACGCCGGCGAAGCCCGCCATCGAGACCAGCGGCACGGCATTGCCGCCGCTGACGAGGTCGCGGAACTGGACCGCCCACGGATACATGAAGACCACCTCGATGTCGAAGATCACGAACAGCATCGCCACCAGGTAGAACTTCACCGAGAAGCGCGGCGCGCCCTCTCCCACCGGCAGCATGCCGCATTCGTAGGCGCTGTCCTTGGTCGCGTTGCGGCGGGCGGATTTGCCGAGCAGCACGCTGAGGGTGAGGCTGACGGCGGCGAAACCGATGGCCACGAGGATCTGGACGAAAACGGGAAGGTACTGGGACGACATCCGGCCCGCGTGATAGGAGCCGGAGGGGAGCATGGACAGAAAAAAAACCCGCGCCGGGTTGCGGCGCGGGTTTTATCAAAAGGGAGGGCAAACAACGGGTGCTCTGGGCACCCTTTTGGCCTCAATCTTCCTGCTGCTGGGCGAGATACTCGCTCGAAGCCTCGTGGACGCGCTTGGTGCCCTTGTATTCCTTGCCGATCTTCTCGACGAGGCCGCGGGTCACCAGATTCTGGAGCTTTTCGTAAGCGCGCAGGCGAAGCATTTCTTCACCGCCGCTCACGGCGTTGCGGACCTTGAGGTTGTCGAACACTCGTTCGAACAGGTCGTTGAAGCCAAACACCTTGTCTTCCGCGAGGACGTTGCAGAGTTCATCCGTGACGTGATCGGGAAGCCGGCGTGAAAACCGGGTGCGTTTCGTGGTGGTTGCCATAGCGGCGCGATCATAGCAGCAAAGTGCCCCGTGCGCGACCCTAAAAAAGTCCGCTATTCAAAAAAATCGTTAAGCTTTCTCAAGTAAAAAATTTTAAACAAAATGCCAGTAGGGTGTCGGCTGATCGGAATGGGCTTGTTTAAAGCGGTTTTGTCGGAAATTGCGCTCAGCGTCCGTCGCGCAGAATGCGATTTTCTTCGTCGAGGACGACCTTTTTCGCAAGCACCGGCGTGTCAGAAAGGCCGAAAGCCATGATGGCCACGCGCTCGCCCTTCTTGATGCGGTGGGCGGCACCGCCGTTGATGAGGATGTTGCCGGTGCCGGGGACTCCGGGTTGGACATAGGTCTCAAGCCGGTTGCCGGTGGTGATGGAGGCGACGAGGACTTTCTCGCCGGGCCACAGGCCGACGGCATCCATCAGGTCAGTGGGGATCTCGATGCTGCCTTCGTAATCGACGTCGGCGGCGGTAATCATCGCCCGGTGAAGCTTGGATTTGAGCACCTGATGGAGCATGGCGGGCGGGAAGAAACCGATGGGTCCGGCGGGCGTCAAGCGACAAGCGGCGTGAAATCACCGGCATCCGCGCGAACGCAAAACGGCCCGGAGTTTCCTCCGGGCCGTTTTGGATGAAATTTGGATTTCGGCGTGGATCAGACCAAGCCCGCGTCCTTGAGGGTCGCGTAGGCGCCGTTCTTGTTGATGGTCTTGATCGCCTTAGCGCTGAGGGTGAGGCGAACCCAGCGGTTCAGCTCAGGGATCCAGATGCGCTTGGACTGAAGATTCGGAGCGACTTGGCGCTTCACGACCTTGGTCACGTGACGGCCGATACCGCCCTTTTTCTTGGCGAGACCGGAACGGTTGATTTTGCCGCCGGAACGGACTCGGCTTCCTCGGATGCTGCAGACTCGGGCCATGGTAGGAAAGGGGTTGCTTGCGCGGGGCGGGGAGAATGGCCGGGTAACCCGGGGCGTCAAGGCAAATTCTTTGGTGGAGACGGAAGACTTGAAGACGCAAGACACAAGACTGGAAGCGTGGGGCTTACCACAGGCCGGCGAAACGGGACTTGAGTTCGGCCTGCCACTTTTCGAGGAAGGCGAGGTCGCGGGCGGTGCGCCAGGGGTCGCCAGTTCCGGCTTCGATGGCGGGAAATTGCCCTTCTTCGGCAGTCGTCGCGGCAGCCACGTCGTCCAAGGCGGACTCCAGAGCCTCCCGGGCTTGCTGAACGGCGGGCTCCACCATCGCTTTCGCCAGCGCACTGAGGGCCGACTCGCGGCGCTTCGTCACGGCGTCTGCTTGTTGGAGCACGCTGCCGACTTTTCCAAAGAGATCGACCAAGCCGGGCGAAATCGCGCCGCGCTCGTCGCCCGCGAGGCCTTTTGCCGCCAGCCACGCTCGCAGCCGCTTCGAGGGGCTGGAGAGGCGGGCAAAAGCCTCCTGCACCTTGGAAAAATCCTCGCCGCTGCCGCCCGCATCCGGGTGGTCCCGCTTTCCTGCCTCACGGAAGGCGGCGCGCAATTCCTCCTCGGAGATCGCCAATCGCGGCTCCAAGCCGAGCGTCGCGAACGGGTTCATCACATCATGCCGCGAAGCTTTCGCCGCAGGAGCAGGTGACCACGGCATTCGGATTGCTCACCTTGAAGCCGCCCTGCTGGAGATCGTCCGACCAATCCAGCTCGCTGCCGCTGACGAAGAGCGCGCTCTTGGGGTCGATCACCACGTTGACGCCATTGCTGGGCACCATGATGTCGCGGTCCCGCGGGCCATCGACGAGGTCCATCTTGTATTGCAGGCCGCTGCAGCCGCCGCCGATCACCGCGATTCGCAGCGCGCCTTCCGGCCGACCTTGTTTCTCCAACAAGCCGCACAGGTGGGCCGAGGCCGCGTCCAGCACGCGGACCAGCTTCTCGTTCCCGATCTTGAAATTCACTGCCGTGGCTGACATTGCGCCGGGACCATCGCCTCCCGGTCGCCCGGTGAAAACTGAAAACTCGCCACGGCGGCGGGGATGCCTACCTTCCGCGCGCCGCCCATGGAGCACCCTGTCACCCCCGGTCTCGCCGTCGCCCTTGGATCTTCCTTCCTGGGCTACTACGCCCATGCCGGCTTCTTGAATGGCCTCGCTGCTGCCGGTCTTCATCCCGAGCGCCTGTCCGGTGCGTCTGCCGGAGCCCTGGCCGGTTCGCTCCATGCCGCGGGCATTCGCGGCGATGACCTGAAGGCGGCGGTGCTCGATCCCGCGCTGCGCTGGTCCTTCTTCGACTGGGCGGCCCTTTGGCGTCTGCCCGGCGTCTGCACCTCCTTCTGGTCCTCCGGGTTGCTCTCCGGGAAGCACGCGGTGAAGAAACTTCACGGCCTGCTCAACGGCATTGATCTTTCCTCCTTGGTCTCGCCCGTGATGGACATCGCCGTGACCGATGCCGACCTCCATCGCACGGAAATCCTCCGCAGCGGCCCCCTCGCGGAGCTGATCGTGGCCAGTTGCGCCGTGCCCTGCCTGATCGGCATCCAGCGGGTCGGAGGGAAGCGCTACCTAGACGGCGGCGTGGCCTGCGAAGCTCCCTTCGAACACTGGCTCGATGATCCTTCCATCGACACCATCGTCGTCCACCGCATCCGCCATGAGGAAAACAGCGGCCCGGCGGTTTCATGGGAAACCATCGCCACCTCCATCGGCGCGTCGCATCACACCGTCTGCAACGAACTCCACCGCCACCGCACGGAGCTGGCGCGGATGAAGGGCAAGCGGCTGATCGAAATCGACACCATTACCCCAATGCCCGGCATGCTGACCCACCGCCGCGCGCCGCTGTGCTACGAGCGTGGATTTGAGTCGGGCAAGGC
>CBKZPU010000323.1:0-4035 GCA_966696705.1 uncultured Verrucomicrobiaceae bacterium
GCGTCGCCATCGACGGCGAGAACGCCGCCATTGACGGTGGTGTCGCCAGCGTAGGCGTTGGTGCCGGTGAGCGTCCAGGTGCCGGAGCCGACCTTGGTCACTGCCAGGGTGCCCACACCCACTTGGTTGAGCACTCCCGAGTAGGTTTCATTCAATCCGAGGGCCCCGACTTCGATGGTATTAGTCCCCGCGGCTTGGGAAGTGAAGAAGCCCGTGCCCGTGAGCGAGCCGAAGTGAATGGTCCCGCCGCCGAATTCCACCGTCACGCGTCCGCTGGTGGGGTTGCTGTTGACCCATCGGGCAGCCGCGCTGCCGGCGTTGGCAGACGTGAAGCGGGTAGCGGCGTTTCCGTTGTTCTCGATCGAGAAGGTGCCGGTGTAGCCGGAGTTGTCGCCGCCGAGGAAGACCGTGGCGGCATTCCCCGTGGCGGTGCGGTTGAGATTGCCGCTGCCGCTCAGGTTTCCGTTTAAGGTCAGGTTGCCCCCGCTGGTGGTCAGTGTCGCCGTGGTGCTCGCTGGTGCCACAATGGCGTTTGGCAGGGCACCTCCGGGATTGGTGCCGAGCACCGCGCCTTGCGCAAGGGTCACCGTGCCCGAGCCCAGCGCGTTGTTCGCGCCCACCAGAACGGTGCTGCCGGGGCTGATGGTGGTGCCGCCACTGTAGCTGTTGTTGCCGGAGAGGGTCAGCGCTCCCGTGCCGGCTTGGCTCACGGAACCCGAACCGCTGATGAATGCGCCCATTGTGAAGGCGTTGGAGCGGTTGATGACCAGGCTGGCGTCGTTGGTGACCGGGGAGGTTCCAAGCGATCCGGTGGTGCCGCCGTTGCCGACCTGAAGGGTGCCGGCGTTGATCGTGGTGAAGCCGGACATAGTGTTGTCGGCAGTGAGGATCTGGGTGCCCGCGCCATTCTTGGCAACTTCGCCGGAGCCACTGATGACATTGCCGTAAGTGAACGAACCGACTCGATCGAAGACCAGGACTCCATTGTTGATGATGGAAGTACTGGCAGCGATGTCGCCGTCGGTGGTGCCATCTCCCAGTTGAAGCGTTCCGTCGTTGATCGTGGTGGAGCCGGTGTAGCTGTTGATGGTTTTCAGGGTGACCGTCCCGGCGCCGTCCTTGGTGAGGTTGGCGGGGCCGCTTCCATTGGCGATGCCGAATCCGCCGCTGCTGGAAATGGTGTAGTCGCGTCCCAAGTTCGCCACGCCCGAGTTGTTGAAGGCGACCGAGGCCACCTGGACATTGGCTGTGGAGATGTTGATGTCGGTGGTTCCGGTGGCGCTGTCGTTGAACACCACCTGGTCATTGTTCAGGAAATCGGTGGGCGTGCCCGCGTTCTGGAGTTTCCAGTTCTTCAAGCCGCCGATGACCGCGGTGGTCCAAGCGTTGCTTTGGGCTCCTGTCCAGACGGGGGTGTCGCCCGAAATGGCGAGGGTGATGGCGGATCCGGAATTTCCGAGGGTCGCGTTTTGTCGGGCACCGAGGCCGGCGATGATGCCCTTGGTGATGCTGGCCGGGGAACCGGTAAGCGAGCCATAGGCAATCAGGTCATAGGTCTGCCCGTTGTTCCATGCGGATGCGGATGTGGCATTCACCGTGAAGCCGGCGCCGATGTTCAGGTTGTTGGTGACCGCGATGGCGGGGTTGAATCCGCCGGAGAGGTTGAGGTTGGCGGCGCCGGTGGTGGTGAACGCGAGGGCGTCAACAGTCAGCGTGTCGGTATTGGCGTTGCCGTTGGAAACGACCGCCGCGGAGTGGTTGACCGTGACCGGGCCGACGAAGCCGTTGCCGCTCAGGGTCGCTGCACCGAGCGACAGCGCGCTGGTGGCGATGTCCCCGGTGACATTCAGCGCGCCCGCCGAAACCGTGGTGGCTCCGGTATAGGAGGAAGTGCCGGCGAGGGTCAGCGTGCCGACGCCCTGCTTCGTCAGGCCGCCGTCGATGGCGTTGTCTCCGCCGATGTCGCTGTGCAGGAGGGCTTGGCCGAGGGTGACGTTGAAGCCATTGGTGTTGATGACGGCCCCGCCGTTGCGAACGTTGGCGCGGGCGGTGCCGGTGCCGAGATTGAAGAACGCCGCCGTGTCCCCGGTGGCCTTGAGCGTGCCGCCGTTGAAGTTGAAGGTGCGGGTGCCGATGTTCGTCGAGGAGGTCACCTGACGGATGGTCAGCATGCCGCCGTTGAGATTGAACGTGTTGTTCGAAGCGGTGTTGTCACCGCTCAACCTGAGATCCAGCACGCCCGCGCCCAGCGGTGTTGTCTGATTGTCGCTGTAGGAAGTGATGGCACCGCCGTTCAGGTTGATCACCTTCACCGCGCTGTTGCTTCGCTGATTGAACCGGATGTTCGAGTTCGCGTTCAGGTTGAGATTGCCGCTGTCAATGTTGATGGTTGACTTGGAGAGATCCCAACAGCCGACAAACAGCGCGCGTTGGGTGGTGGAGCCGATGTTGAGCGTGCCGCCCTGGAGGTTTAGTGTGGCCTCGCCGCTGGCACCGCCGGCAAAGCTCGTGCGGAAATCGCCTTCGTTGTTGTAGATGGCGCCCGTTTTGATCGTCAGCGTGCCGTTCTGGGCCGTTGCGTTATTCACGCCGCGGCCGAGATCGGTGGAGTTCGCGTTGATTGTGCCGCCGTTCATGATCACCGTGCCTTTGCCTTCCCGGCCGATTTGCAGCGCGCCTTGCCCTTGATCGCCGAGTCCGGTGCTGCCGGCATTCCGGTTCACCACCGCGCTGCCATTGACCGTCATGGTGAAGTCCGATCCGGCCGATTGCCCGAGCATGAATCGTTCGGCGGTTTCCCCGGTGGTGACGCTGAGCGTGGCGGTGTCATTAAGCGTGATCGCGCCCTTGGGGAGGTTGCCGGCGTTGCCGGCATTGTAGCCTGCGCTCATGCGTTCGGCCGAAACCGACGAAGTGCCGTTCAAGGTCAGATTGGAGGTGGCGGTTCCGGTGCCATTGCCGCGGCCGATGCTCAGCCAGTTCATGCCGGTGAGCGACGCGCCATTGTCGAGTTGCAGCGTCGTGCTGGTGCCGGCACCGCCATGGGTGGCCACGCCGCCGATCACAAGTTCGCCGATGGAATTGTTGTAGGTTCCACCGTTGAGGATCGTGGTGCCTTCGCGGAAGACCGCCGAGGAGGCGAAATTCGCGCCGTCAGTGACGCCGTTTCCACTGAAGGTGGCACCGCCGGAGAGAGTCAGCGTGCCGGTGCCGGTCTTGAAGAGGCTCATGTTGCCGGAGCCGGAAGCGATCGCGCCGGAAATCGCGGTGTTGCCGCTGCCGGTCGGGTTCAGGACCTTGACGCCCGCGGTGCTGGCGCTGATGCCGCCCGCGAGGGTGAGGGGGTTCGTCGTGCTGTTGTTGGTTACCGCGTAGTAGGTTGCGGGATTGCCCGCCGTGCGGGTGACCGTCAGAGAGAGATTGGAGTTGATCGTCTGGTTGGTCGCCACCCCCGCATTCATCGTGATGGCATTGCCGGTCGTGCCCAGTGTGAGCGTCTGGCTGCCGACGGCTCCCGAGCCGATCGTGTAAGCGGCGGCCGAGGGGTCGAAAACGAGGGCGCCAAGGGTCACGCCCGCGCCGAGATCGATGGTGGTGTTGCCGTTGCCGGCGCTGTTGAAGGTGGCGGTTTCGCCTGCGCCGGGTGCCGAGACGTCGGTCAACCAGTTGGTCGCCGTCGCCCACAGTGAGTCGGTCGAGCCATCCCACGAATCGCTCGCGGCGTGAGTGGCGGCAACCATGGGGAACGCAAGGAAGAAGGACGTAATGACGGAGGGACGGGAGACGAATCGATTGGGTTTCATGATTGGGAAATGGTTGGGGCTTTGACCACGAACGCGACGCCAAGCGCCCTCAACGAAAATTGACGTCGGTTGCTAGCGGACTAGCCAGAGGGGAGGGGCAAAGAGAACGACTTTGTGGCTTGTCCGGTTAAGCTGCGGCCCAATCGGGTAATCACGGACTGCCAAGTTGAGTGTTCTCAATATAACGGACGCGATATCGCTGCCGCTCTCCAAGCGCGACGCCGATGGTTGC
>CBKZPU010000324.1:0-3996 GCA_966696705.1 uncultured Verrucomicrobiaceae bacterium
CAGGGCTGCTGGCATTGAGCGGCAGCAGGCTGCCGCAGTCCGGGCCTCCGGCTACCGGTGAAGTCCGCCTGAAGCAGCGACCGCGTGCCGCTTGAATCCATCCACGGGGGTCACCGCATCGCGTGCGCCCGCAGGTCCTCGAGATCCACGAACTCCAGCGCCGACTCGTGGGTCGCCTCCAGCACCACAGCCGGGGCGTGTCCGGCGTCCAGCGCCTCCTTCCAGCGGGCGGCGCACAGGCACCAGCGGTCGCCGGGTTGCAGGCCGGGAAAGTCGAATTCCGGGCGCGGTGTGCTGAGGTCGTTGCCGCGGGCTTTCGACCACGCGAGGAATTCCCCGGTCATGCAGGCGCAGACGACGTGCACGCCGACGTCGCCGCGGCCGGTGCGGCAACAGCCGTCGCGGAAGAAGCCGGTCATCGGCGTGGTCGAGCAGGATTGCAGGACTCCGCCGAGCACGTTGCGTCGCTCCATGGCCATAGGGCCCATTCTAACCGCGACCCGCATTTCGTCCAATGCGAGCTTGGTGACATTAAGGGATGTTCACGGCGTGGACGGCAAATCCACGCTCCTCAAGTCTCAAACGAATCAAACCGCAAAGATCACAAAGACCGCAGAGGATGGAATTCTTTGCGTCCTTTGCGCTCTTTGCGGTTAATTCAAAGAGCGCCAAGGGGTATCGACGTGTCGTCGATAGGGACGTGGACGACACGTCCACGTTTCTTATCAGCCCCCCGTGCGCGGCGGGCGCTTCTTGGACGGGCCGGGATCGTTGTCCGAGTCCACCACCCGGCCGCGGGCTTGGCGCATGCGCTCCATGTCGGCCTGCTTTTCCGCCATACGCTCGACCCAGCTCTTGCCGCCGCCGGGCTTCACCTTCAGCTCGGGCTCGGGCAGGCGATTCGACAGCCAGGTCTGGCCGATCGAGAAGATGTTCGAGACGGTCCAATAGAGCGCCAGCGCCGAGGCAAAGTTGTAGCAGATGAAGAGGAACATGAAGGGCATGAACTTCATGATCGCCATCTGGGTCTTGTCCCCGCCGGTGTTCGGCATCATCGCCATCTGGGCGAAACTGGTGATCGCCATCACGATCGGCAGCGGATTGATCGGCAACCCAAGCAAGGTGAAGGGAAGCGTGTCGGGCTGGGAAAGATCGTGAACCCAGAGGAACTCTTGGCCGCGCATTTCCACGGCGTGGAGGAGCATCGAGTAGAAGCCGAAGAAAATCGGGAGCTGGGCGAGCATCGGGAGGCAGCCGCCGAGGGGATTGATGCCGTACTTGCGGTACATCCCCATCATCTCGGTGTTCATTTTCTGCGGATCGTCCGGATACTTCTCCTTCAGCTTGTCCATCTCCGGCTTGAGCTTGGCCATCCGCTTCATGGTGCGGTTGGAGCGGTTGTAGAGCGGCCAGATGGCGGTGCGCAGGAGCACGGTGAGGACGACCACGGAAAGGCCCCACGACCACTTGTCGGAAATCTTGTCCATGCCGGCGTGGACCCACCACAGCGACCAGTTCATGAACCGGCTGAAGGGGCTGAACATGCCGTAGTTCATCAGCTTGCCCCAGTCGTCGCCCATCTTGCGGAGCACGCGGTTCTGCTTGGGACCGGCGAAGACGAGGTAGTTCATCACCCGCGGCTCGTTGGGCGCGAGGGTCGCGGCGGGAAGCTGGAGACCGGCACGGACCGCCTTGAGCGGCTTGGTGCCGGGCTTGAGGGTCAGGTCGGAGACCTTGGCCCAGATCAGCGACTTGCCGGGCTCGGCCGGCTTGATCGCGGTGGCGAAGAACTGGTTGGCCACGCCGGCGATCTCGGCCTTCTCCAAGCTCTCGGAAATCACCGAGCGCTCCTTGCGGAAGAACCAGCCGCCGGCGAACTCGGAGGCCGCCGTGAAGGTGAAGCTGCCGTCATTGAGCCAGACGAAGCCGGTCTGGGCGGCGGTCTCGACGGTGTCGAGCGGCGCGGCGGCACCGAGGAAGACGCTGTAGTTCTCCAGGTTGATGGTATTCTCCGCGCCATTCTCGAGGTGGAGCTTGAAATCGAGCGTGTAGGGGTCGCCTTCGTTGCCGGTCTCGCGCAGCGACCAGGTCTTCTTCGCCCACAGGCCGGACGGCAGCTTGCCGCGGAAGACGATGGACTTGTAGTGATCGGAATTCGGGAACTTCACCGACTCCTTGTCCACGAACTCGTAGGAGGTGGACTCAAGCCGGTCCTGACCTTCGGCGAGCGCCCCGACCGGGCTGGTTCCGTGGCGGTTGAGCTGGACCGGGCCTTCCAGACCGGGCGTCTGGTTCTTGAACTCGGCGATCTTCAGACCGCCGCCGATGGAGCTGAAGGTATAGATCGCCTCCGAGGTCTCCATCTTGACGAGCTGTTCGACCATCTGGGTCTGCGGCTCGGCCTCGACCAGCGAGCCGGGCTTGTCACCGGGGGTCGTCTCCGCGGGAGCGGACGCGGCGGGGGCGGCGGAAGTTTCCGCGGGCTTGGCGGCGGCTTCCTTCGCGGCCTGCTCGCGCTTCTGGTCGGCGAGCAGGCGGGCATTCTTCTGTTGGAAGAAGATGTTTACCGCCAGCAGGAGGCTGCAGGCGATGACGACGATCCAAGTCTTGCGGTCGTACATGAGAGATGAGGAAAAGGAAAAGTCCCGCGTCAGGCGTCCGGCCCGGCGGGATGGTGGTGGTGAACTGGCGTGGTTTCGCCACCCGGTTTCGGCGGGACGGGGTCATAACCACAGCCCCCCCACGGATGACAGCGGAAAATCCGGCAGACCCCGAGCCACGAACCTTTGATCGTTCCATGGGTTTCGACGGCTTGCAGGAAGTAGTTCGAACAGCTCGGCGTGAAGCGGCAGCCGCTGTTCGGCCCGCCCAGCGCCTTGAGGACGGGGTTGAGGAAAATCTGGTAGCCGCGGATGGCCAGGCGGATGAGACGCTTCATCGGGGGCGGGCGATTCCTTTACTCCCTGCGGGAACAAACGACAGGTGGAACTTTTCGCTAGGAAAGTAGGCCGAGCCGTTTCGCCTGCTTCAGCCAGTCGGTCTCCAGGTCGGCGTAGCTGGCAGTGGCCGAGCCGGGCCGCGGGATGGTGACGAGCAGCCGCCTGGGATCGGCGATGCGCTCGCCGTGGCGCTGCAGGATGGCGCGGATGCGGCGGCGCAGCAGGTTGCGGTCGTGCGCCTTGCCGACCTTGCGGGTGGTGATCACCGCGTACTTCAGGTGCGGCAGCGCCGGATCGGCGAGAGTGCTGAGCACGACAAAACGGCCGGCTTTCGCCTGGCCGTCTTTCCGCGCGCGGGCAAAGTCCGCGCGCTTCGTCATGCTGTGCTTCCGCGGGAGGCGCATGGGCCGGGCGCGGCGCGCAGGAAAAATCAGACCCCGTGCTGGGTGGTGTGACGGGCGTACTGGATCTCGGCACCCTTCGGGATGAGACGCTTGCGGCCCTTCTGGCGGCGGCGCTTGATGATGTCGCGGCCGGCCTTGGTCGCCATGCGAGCACGGAAACCGTGCTGGCGCTTGCGGGTGCGCTTGGATGGCTGGAAGGTGCGTTTCATGGCAGTCTCGGAAAAAAGCGGTTCTGGTGTCCGCACCGGGCGTCCGGCCCGGGCGGGCGCGCACTCTAGGAACCGGACCCCGCTTGTCAATCCGCCAAATTCCCCGAATGCCGGAAATTTTTCGATGATGGCCGGGAAATGGCGTGCCGCACCCCGGAGCCCGTGCCACCGTCCCGCCGTGAGCCAAGGACCCTCCGCCAGTGCCGTCGCCTACCGTCCCAAGGTCATGCCAGCGACGATCGAGGACCTGCCGAAGCTCACCGAACTGGTGATGGAGCTGTTCGCCGAATCGGACGAATTCACCTCCAATCACGACGTCCAGGAGCGCGGCCTCGCGCTGATCCTGGAGCAACCGAGCCGCGGCCGCATCTTCGTGGTGCGCAACGAAACGCGGATCATCGGCATGGTGAACCTGCTGTTCACCATTTCCACCGCCATGGGCGG
>CBKZPU010000325.1:0-3963 GCA_966696705.1 uncultured Verrucomicrobiaceae bacterium
ATTCGAATCCTTGGTCCGTCGGCTTGATCTTCATGCGGCAGTCGCTGGCGATGCGCTTGAGGACCTTCCACATGGAGATGTTCCTCTCACTGAATGTGAGAATGCGGCGGGATCCAATTTCGTCGGCGGTCCTACCCTCAGGGAACTTGATGGCATCGATGAGCGAAGGGTCGGGATCGGGATCCAGCTCAGCGGCGCGGACGCGCAGGAAATCGATGGCCTCTTCGAAGGAGGTGTCATCGAAGTCGATGACCGGGATGATGATGGAGTCCAATTTTTCACGAACGCGCCGGGAGGAATCGGGTTCTTGTTCCCGTGGTTGTTTGGACGAAAGGGAGTCCGGAGAAGACGGTTCCCCATCAAAGTCAGCCCTGGAGGCGCGGCGATCTGCTTGGGCTGTCGTCTCGTTCACCAACCGATCGCGAGAGCAGCGGCTCCATGTCAATGCCGCTCCGCCGATCAGGATGATCCCGGCCAAGAGCGTGCAAGGTGGGCATCGTTTGGCGGTCATCTCGTGGTGAGGTTGTCGTTGGCGGCTTGAACGCCGTGGCGGCGATCGGTTCAAGCATCACTGTCCTTGGTAGGGCAGAGGCGCGTCATTTGGCAGCGGGGTGCTGTCCGGGGGCAAGGGTGGCAGGGTGTCGCCGGCCGAGGTGGGTGGTGTCGGCTGGGGTGGCTGGAATTGCTGCTGCTGCTTGGTCGCCTCGGAGTGGCGGTTGATCTCGGCGGCACGCTTGGCCTTTTCCTCATCGGCCTCGCGTTTGAGCTTCTCTTCCTTTTCCTTCTTCTCCTTGGCCTTTTCCTCGTCGCTCTTGCCGAAGGCTTTCTTCGATGCCTGATAGCCGGCCTTGCCGACGTCCGTGGTACCTTCAACCACCGCGCCGGCGACGCGGAAGGGGAGCTTGATCAAGCCGCAGGAGGTCAGCGGGAAAACGACGAGCAGCAGGGCAAGGACGCGGAGCACAAGCGGAAGCTAAGGAGGAAGTTGCTCCCGCATCCAGCATAGATCACAGCCGCGAAGCATACGGTGCCCCTGCCCGGCCGTGGCAGGGTGGGAGAACCGGAGGTGCTGCCTGCGGCCTTTCGCTTGCGACCCGACGACACCGTTCAGTGTCAGTGTTGGCTCTCCCGCCGGTTCGCAAGTTGATCCAGGACGGACTGGGATTGCGGGTTGGCCTTGATCCACGCGTCGGCGGCGGCGGCGTCGCGATCCAGCCAGGATGCCAAGGCGCGGCCGTACCACCAGTCCCGGCGGGTGGCATCCTCGATTCGGGAGATCTGGGTCACGGCGAGCGCCGGGTCGCTTTCGAGCGAGTGCCACAGGAAGTTCCCCAGGACCCGCTCGGTCACGTCGCCACTGAAGCGCTCAAGCATCGCCATCGCCGCGGCGGGATCGTCCTTGGCGAGGGTTCCGATCACGCCGCTGAGGGCATTGCTGCGGCTCTCGCCGGCGGGCAGATTGGAAAGCGAATTCACGGCCGCCTGTTGGTCGAGGCCGGCCCATTTGCCATAAACATCGTCCAAGCGTCCTTGGCTCGCTTCGCCCGGATTCGCCTCCAGCCATGCCGCCGTGGCGGCGGGATCGGACTCCGCGAGATCCTTGGCGAGGCGTTTCATGGCAGCGTCGCGCAGCGCGTCATCGGTGAGTCCCTCGATCCAAGCGCGCGCGACATCCCCACCTCGGGCCAACAACTGGGGAACGACTCCGTTCAGCGCCTCGTAGCGTTCGTTTCCGGCGGGCATGCCGACGAGCAACTCGGCGGCCCATTGGGGATCGGTCTCCGCGATGCCGCGGATGACGCCGACGAGGTATGGGTTCGGGCCCTTCCCGTCATGGGTGGCATTGGCCCAGCGAAGCGCGGCGTCCGGATCGCTCGAGGCCCAAGTCGCGAGGACGGTCTCGGAGGCGACCTTGTCGTCGGGGTGGGCCCGGGAGAACGCCAGCGCCGCGTGAGGATCGATCTTCGCCCAAGCGGAGAGCATCAGGGCGTATTCCCCGGGACGGCTGCCGGTGAGGCCGAGGCTGCGGAAGTGGTTGATGGCGGTCTCGAAGTCCGCCGGTCCCAGCCGGTCGATCAAGGCGAACAGCCCGCGGCTCCGGTCGAGCGGATTTTCGCTGCGCAAGAGGGCGGTCAAGCGGGCCAGATTCTCCGGTGATGCCCCGCGATTCGCCTGCGATCGGAGCGGCGATTTTGGATTCGTTGCGGAAGCGGTTGAGCGGGAGTTCATGCCCGCGCGGGCGTTGGACGTCCCGGCGGAGTGCTGGGCAGCGGCATCCGGTGGTTTGGGCGACGAAACGCGGCCGGCAAGGAAACCGGCCGCGCCGACAACGATGAGCGCCACCACGACGGGGGTAAGTGTGTAGCTTTTCATGGCCTTCACGCGATCAACCGAGACGTAACAGGAACAGGATGAAGATGGCAATTTTGTTTCAGAATAACTTTCGTGCCCGTGCTTGTCCTGATCTCAAATGGCCTTGAACATGTCCATGAGTTGTTAGATCGCGCTGCGATGGTTGGTCCGGTTGCTGCTAGCGTTGCGTCGAGCTTCCGGCGTTCCGGTGCCGCCAATCCTGTTATTCTGGTAAGGATGGCGGCCCTGATTCTCGGTATTGTGATATTTTCCAATGCCGTTAATTGTGAGAGAAAACTAACTATAATCAATTGTGGTCATCAAAGGTAATGTCGAGATTGAGTTGTCTTTGGCTTGACGTCCCCAGTGAATGGGGAATTCAATTCGACTGCTTCACAAGACTGAATGGGTGACGAATCCGTCACGTCTTGGAAAGAAGGTTCAATTCCGCCTTTCCCCCCCGGGGCGGCCAACCGCTTCCCCCCATGCACCTCCCCTCCTCTCCCCATGGCGTGCGCCTGTCGATGCGTGCCAGCTCTCCGCAAGCGGAATGTGCCGAACGGCCCATGGCGCGGCCTCGCGTAGCCGGGAAATTCCTCCGCTGCGGATCCGAGAAGTTCTACGTCAAAGGCTTCTCGTACGGGCCCTTCGCGCCCAACAGCGATGGCGAAGCGCTTCCCGAGCGGGCCCAGGTCCAGCGGGACTTCGCCCACATCCGCGATCTCGGAGCCAATACGATCCGGGTGTACTTCCCGCCTCCGCAGTGGCTGCTGGATGAGGCGCTGCGCCACGGCTTGTTCGTCTTCATCGATGTCCCGTGGGAAAAGCACCGCTGCTTCTTCGAAGATTGGGAGGCCATGGAGCGGGCTCGCGACCGTGTCAGGCAGACGGCCCGTGAATCGGGCAACCACCCCGCGGTTCTCGCCATCAGCGTGGTCAACGAATTCCCCGTCGATGTGGTGCGTTTCCAAGGTCGCCACCGGGTGGAGCGCTTCATCGAAGAGCTGCTGATGATTGCGAAGGGGGAGGCTCCCGATTGCCTGGTGACGTTCGTCAGCTTTCCGACCACCGAGTTCCTTCAGGTCCGCGGCTGCGATTTCGCCTGCTTCAATGTTTACCTCCACGACGAGAAGAAGTTCGGGGACTACCTCGACCGCCTGCAGCACATCGCGGGCAACAAGCCGCTGGTCCTCGGGGAATATGGCATCGACTCGATGCGCGAATCGGAGTCCGGGCAGGCCGCCATCCTGTCCCGGCACCTGACCCGGGTATTCCGTCACGGCTTGGCCGGGTCGGTGGTGTTCGCTTACACCGACGATTGGTTCACGGGCGGCCACCAGATCACCGACTGGTTTTTCGGGGTAACGCGGGCTGACCGGAGCGAGAAGCCCTCCGCCGGAGTCTTGCGGGAGATTTGGGACCAGCTGCCGGCAGCCATTCACGAGGGGCAAGCGCTGCCCCGGGTTTCGGTGGTGGTCTGTTCCTACAATGGAGCCAAGACCCTATGGGAGTGTCTGGCGTCCTTGATGAAAGTGGACTACCCGGACTATGAAGTGATTCTCGTCAATGACGGCGCGTCCGATGCGACCGCCGAGATCGCGGCGGAGTTTC
>CBKZPU010000326.1:0-3943 GCA_966696705.1 uncultured Verrucomicrobiaceae bacterium
GAAGGCGGAGCGGGCGATGGTCACGGTCTCCTGCGCGAAGATCTTCGGGATATCCATCGGCTGGTCGGCGAAGAAGATCCGCCCGTCGCCGCGCTTGGCGATGTCTTCCAGCAGCTTGGCATCGGGATCCGCCTTGGTGCCCATGCCGATGACGGACACGGTGCAGCCTTCCTTCTTCATCTCATCGAGGAGCCGCTTGTAGTCGCCCGGTTCCTCGGAGTCGCACGCGTCGGAAAAGAGGATCACGTGGCGGGTGCCGACCTTGGTGTTCTTGAGTTCGTCCCACGCCGCCTTGAGACCCTCATAGACGAAGATGCCGCCGCCCATCGACTTCACGCTGCGGGCTCGCGCCTGGAGCTTGGCCTGGTTGGCCTTCACCTCAGTCAGCGGGATGACGGTCTCCGGCGCGCTATCGACGGCGAAGATGCAAATCTGGTCCATCGGCCCTAACAGCCCGATCGCGTCCGCCGCACCATTGTTGGCGAGGTCCATCTTGGCCATGCCGCCGCCGACGCCGACGGACATCGAACCGGAGCGGTCGAGCACGATCGCGAGCGCCACGGCCAGCTTGCGGTGCTCGGTCTTGAGTTCCATCGACACTGGCAGCAACTGGTCGATGGACGATTGGAAGTAGCCGCCCGAGCCGAACGACTGCTTGCCACCGGCCATCAGGAAGCCGCCGGCTTGCTCGCGGACGAAGAAGTCGAGGGCATCGAGGAAATCACCCGGCACCTCGAAGGCCGGGACGTTATTGAAAATCACCGCGCGCGCGCCGGTCAGACGGCCGGGCCGCAGGTCGGCGGGATTCGTCACGACATCCACGGTGAAGTCGAGCGACGAGAGCACCTTCGCCACCGGATCGTCGGTGTATTTGGTGGCGAGCAGCACCCGCGGCCCGCCGGAAATCTCGATCCACCGCGACGCCTTGTTGTTGCCGGGATGCGCGTCCTTGAACGGTGAATCGCTGCCGACGACTACCTCGGCTTCGTATTGGAACGCTCCGGCGCGGGGAATGCGATCGGTGAACTCGGCGCGCCCCACTCCTTGCACCAGCTTGACCTTGGTTTCGGTCAGAGTCTGGTCGCCGCGGCGGAGGATCAGGTTGACCTCGGTGTCCGAGGATCCACGCACGGTGGCCGCGAGCAGGAAGGGCTCTCCGGCCTGCACGCGCTCCGGAAGCTCCAAGCGGGAGATGCGGAAGTCATCGAGCGTCTCCTCACGGATCAGGCGGAAATCCACCGGGATGCCGCGTGCCTGGAGTTGCTCGGCGGCCTCGTGCAAGGGCTCGGTGGCGAAGCCATCGGTGAAGACCAGCACGCGCGAAGGACGGTTCTCCTTGGTCAAGGCGGTGATGTGCGACAGCGCCAAGCCGGTGCGCGTCAGCTTGCGCGAACCGGTGAAGCTGCTGCCATCGCTGCCCTGCTCGACGATCTCCGCGCCGTAGTCGTAGTAGTGCGCCTTGTCGCGATGGCTCGGCTTGGCCTCGTTGATCAGCCGCTTCCACTCGACCAGATTCTTGTCCACCAAGTCCTCGGTGGAATCGGACCGGTCTAACAGAACGAACAAGTCCAGTGCATCCTCCTGCACGTTGACCTTCGGATCGGCGAGGCCGAAAGCGGCGAGCAGCACCAGCAGCAGGCGCAATGGCGACCACAGGCGCAGCGACTTCCAGAACCAGCCGATGAACAGAAAGGCGGGAACCAGCAGGAACCATTCTGGAGAGCCGAAGGTCATGGAATCAGCCAGTGGTAAAAGGGCTTCGGTGAATTTTCATCGATCAGCTTGTGACGGCCGTTCGCCCAAGCTTGAGAGAGGGTGCCGCCTTTTTTCTCGGCGAGTCGGATTTCGATGCGGTTCGTCTCGGTGGCATCGACGTAGCCGAAGCACTTCACGGGGACGGCGGGCAGCGGCTTGCCACTGAAGTCCTTGCGGAACACCGACAACTTCTCCGCCGTGGTGAGCTGCCCTGCCGCCGCGCCGTTGATCCAGTAGCTGCCGGGTGTGGCACCCCATCCGCGCTGGGTGACCGTCAGCGAGCCATTCTTCTGCCGGTAGGCAGTGGTCGTGGTGCAGGCGGTGAAGAGCAGGGGCGCGACCGCGAAAAGCAGATGGAGGGATCTCATGTCGGTCAGGCGGGTTCGGGGGCGGCGGCCTTTCTCGCGGCCTCGCGCTCGCGGGTGAAATGCCACGAAACGAGCAGCGCGGCGAGCAGCAAGAGGAACCACGCGCGCCACCAGTGATCCTCCTCGGTGTGGCGCTCGACGGCGGCGGCGCTGCCTTGTGCCAGTGTATTCTCCGGCTTGCACGCGCTGAAATCCGCCTCGCGGGTGTCGGCGAAGTGGACGCTGGCGGCGAGCAGGTCGGTCTCGCCTTGGCGGACCTTGAGGAAACCGGCCTCGAGCGGCGCGTCGATCCTTACCCGGGCCGCGGCGGGCAGGGTGTCGGTTTTCACGACCTTGCCGTCGAGACCGAGCGTCTGCACGGTCAGTTCCGGTGCCTCGGCACCGGTCTTGGCGGCGAGCGTCACCGGTTGGCCGCTTTCCAACAACTCCGCCATCGGGGCCACCTTCGCCACGCGCAATTCCTCGGCGAAGCGGTGGAGCATCACGATGAAGGCCGGCTGGGTGGAGGCATTCGACAAGCGCAGGTCGAAGTTGAAACAGAGCTGACGGGAAGCCGGGATGGTTCCCGAGGCCTCGGATTCGCGCAGGAAAATCAGCGGACGCTGGCCCTGCCGCAACAGGATCGTGTCGCTCTCGCGGAGCTGGAGCTGGATCGTTTCACGCACCAGCAGCGACTGCCAGTTGAGCGCGTCAATCAGCGGATGCCTTTCCGCGACAATGCCGCCCTTCAGATAAGCGCCGCCACGGGTCTCGTCTTTCACGAAGACGATCGCGTGACCGCCGGGCAGCACCGGATCGAGGGGATCGTAGGAAAGGATGGTGAGGTCCGCGGATGCGGTATCGTTGACCGTCTCGGTGGCCTCGAGCGAGCGCAGCAGCTTCTTCGAGAGTTCCTCGTAGGCCCCGCCGGTGGCGGCGAAAAGCGCGAGCTTCTTCGGCTGCGGCACCACAATCGGCAAGACGTCGTCGAGCGTGAACTTGTCGGGGGAAAGCACGAGTTTCAAGCGCTCCGCCTTTTCCGGAAACGCGGCTTGAAGCGTCACGATGGCATTGGGGTCCAGTTCGATGGACCGCGGCTCGGTGCGGGAGCCATCGGGCAGCTCGACCTGCCAGGTCCGCGAAGTACGATGACCGGAGTAGTTCCGCACCAGCGCTTGGAAGACCTTCGCGCCTTCCTTCTCCGCGATGGTCACGCCGGTGAAGCCGGCATTGTCGATCGGCTCGCCGAGCGAAAGCAGGCGGGCGTCGAAGGGCGGCGCCTCAATCGGGGTGTCGGTGGCGTAAACGACGATTCCCTCGCGCGCGACCAACGAGCGGGCGAGCCGCAGCGCCTGCGAGGGATCAGTCAAGCCGGCCCGCGGCTGCCAAGCATCGAGGGCTTTGGCGAGCTCCTCCGGATTGTCACCCGAGTAGAGCTTCGGCTTGCCCGGCGTGCTTTCCAAGACCGTCAGCTCCAGTGCGGTCGCATGTCCTTGCAGGTCGGGCAGGGAGGCGACCAGCTTCTCCTTCAGCTGGTCCTGGATGACCGCCATCGAGGCCGACGAATCGAGCACAATGGCGACGCGCTGGGTGCTGCGGGCTTTCTGGTAGCGCGGCTCCGCCAGCAGCCAGGTGAGCAGCAGCACACCGAGAAGCTGCATCCACAGCGGCACCGAATTCATCAGCCGGTCAAAGCGCCGGCCGCTCGCCGACTCGCGCTGGGTCTTCTCTAGCAGGAATAGCGTCGAGACCGGCAGGACCACCGCCTGGCGCTGGAGGAAATGGATCGCCAGCACCGCGGGAATCCCGAGGAGCGCCCAAAGGCCGGCGGGGTTGGTGAG
>CBKZPU010000327.1:0-3906 GCA_966696705.1 uncultured Verrucomicrobiaceae bacterium
CCCGCGATGCTTCCCTACCTGCTGTGGGTGCTGCCGGACGTGATCCACAGCCGGAAGTCGCTGGTGAAAGCCGCGCACCGCCGCCGCAAGTTCGAAGTGGCCAGCCGGCCGGAGTCGCAGGCATTCCACCGTTGCGAGACGTGCGGCCGCACCGAACGGGACCCCGGCGACCTCGAATTCTACACGCTCCCGGACGGCAAGGAATACTGCCAGGAGCACCTGCCGCCGCAGACTTGATTTTTTCCCGTGCAATCGGCGCGGCCCTCGTTTCCCTTGCCCGCACATGGCATTCGATTCCGTCACGATCCGCGCCGAATTCCCGATCCTCGCGCAGGAGGTGAATGGCCGCCCGCTTGTCTATCTCGACAATGCGGCGACCACCCAGAAGCCCGTGGCGGTGCTGGATGCCTCACGCCGCTACTACGAGGAAATCAATGCCAATATCCACCGCGGCACCCACCACCTGGCCCGTGCGGCGACAGCGGCCCACGAAGCGGCCCGCGAGACGGTCGCCCGCCACCTGAATGCCGCCGACCCGGCCGAGGTGATCTTCACCGCCGGGACGACGGACTCGATCAATCTGGTCGCCGCCATTTTGACCCTCTCGCCGGGCAACGAGGTGCTGATCTCGACCCTGGAGCACCACTCGAACATCGTGCCGTGGCAGATGCTGTGCGAACGCAGCGGGGCGACGCTGAAGGTGATTCCCTGCCACGACGACGGCACGCTCGATCAGGAGGCTTTCCGCGGATTGCTCACCGAGCGGACGAAGGTGACCGCTTTTAACTGGATCTCGAACGCCTTCGGCACGGTCAATCCGGTCCACGAGATGGTCGCCGCCGCCAAGGCCGCGGGCTCGCTGGTGCTGGTGGATGCCGCCCAAGCCGCGCCGCACCTGCCGATCGACGTGCAGGCGCTTGGTGCCGATTTCGTCGCGTTCTCCGGCCACAAGGTCTATGCGCCGACCGGCATCGGCGTGCTGTGGGGCAAGCGCGCGGTGCTCGATGCCCTGCCGCCGTGGCGCGGCGGCGGCGAGATGATCAAGGAGGTCACCTTTGCCAAGACCACTTACAACGACCTGCCTTTCAAGTACGAGGCCGGCACGCCGAACATCGAGGGCGCGATCGCTCTCGCCGCGGCGCTCGACTTTGTCCACGGCATCGGGATCGAGGCGATTTCCGCGCATGAGAGAGAGCTGATCGCCGCCGCCGCGGACGGGCTCTCGTCGCTGCCCGGGGTGAAGCTCTACGGCCCGGCCGACCGGGCGGGAGCGCTGTCCTTCGCCATCGAGGGCGTGCACCACTACGACCTCGGCACGCTGATCGACCAGATGGGCGTGGCGGTGCGCACCGGGCACCATTGCTGCCAGCCGCTGATGGCCCGGTTTGGCATCACCGGCACCACGCGGGCGTCCTTTGCGGTCTATAATACCGCCGAGGAGGTGGAAGCGCTGGTCAAGGCGGTGGATCGGGCGTGCAGCATGTTGCGCTGAAGTTCGGCTTTCCCTTTTCCCGCGGACTGCTGAAGCTCCGCGCGATGAAAGCGCTGTTCCCCCTGCTGCTCGGGCTCCTTTTCGGCCTGCCCGCCGCGGCACACCTCGAGGTGACGCCCTTCCCGAAGGTGGTCCAAGGCGGCGTCCCGCTGTCGGGGCTGACCTCCACCGATCCGCACGGTCTGGTGGTTTACAAGCTGATCGTACCGCCCTCGACCACGCGGCTGACGGTCACCACTACCAGCGGCAGCGGCAGTCTCGAACTCTACCTGCGCCAGGGCGCTCATCCGAGCTACAACGGCACGGACGCCAATTTCGACTCGCGCTTTCCCGGCACCCGCCAGCGCATCCAGGTGGATTCGCCAGGGGAAGGGGTGTGGTATCTTGGCATCCAAGGCGCCGATGGCGGCTACAGTGGCGTGTCGTTGCGCGCGATCACCACGCAGGAGAGGGGCGCGCTGACCGCGCCGACCCTGACACCGCCGCCGGGCATCTACACCGGCGGCACCACCTGCGCCATCAAGGCGAAGGGCAGTACCGTCCGCTACACGACCGATGGCAATGATCCGGATGCCTCGTCGCCGGTTGCGCCTGCCAGTCTGTCGATTACCACCGATACCACGGTGAAGGCCCGTGTGTTCTCGTCCAGCGGTGAGCCGGGGCCGGTGGTGGAGGGCATCTATCAGATCCATCCCGCCGGTGAGGTGCGGGACTTGGACAGCCTCGGGGTGGTCCACCATCTCGGCAGTCAAAAGGGCGGGCGGCACGTGTTCCGCGTGACCGTGGACGCGGGCGAAAGGCTGTCGGTGGTCGCGGAAGGCGGGAAGGGGAAATCGACCGTTTCCGTCCGCCACGGCAGCATCCCGCCGACCGGCAAGCCAGCGAAGGGCGACACTTCCTTCATCCGCGGCACCAGTCGCGTGACGATCCCGGAAACCACGGCGGGCGACTACTACATCGCCGTGGACGCCACCACCGCCTACTCCGGTCGCAGCGTCATGGCCGTGGTCGCGGGCGATGGCGCGGATCTGATGCCATGGGCTCCGGTGCTGCAACCCTACTTGAGCACTGAAACTTTTCTCGAATCCTCCTGCGAGGTCGAGGAAGGCCTGATCGAGGCCGGTGAGCGCCGTCTACTGCGCTACACCACCGAGATCCGCAACGTGGGTGGCCTGGACATGGCCATGCCCGATCCGGAGGGCAATCCCTTCTTCGAATTCCACGAGTGCCACGGCCACTGGCACTTCAAGGGCTTCGCGTCGTCGCGCCTGCTCGATCTGGAAGGCAACGAACTCCGCACCGGTCGCAAGGTCAGCTTCTGCCTGCTCGACAACATCCGCTGGGACCGCGGGGTTCCGGCGCGAAAGCGCTACACCTGCGGTCACCAGGGCATTCAATCGGGCTGGGGGGATGTCTATGACAGCGGGCTGCCGGGCCAGTGGATCGAGGTGGGCGACCTGCCGCCCGGCGATTACCAGCTCGAGCTGACCGTGAATCCGGACGGCATCCTCGCGGAGACGAATTACGAGAACAACACGGTGGTCATTCCCGTCACGATCCCGGAGGAAGAGTGAGTGTCGTCTAACGATGATACGGCTCGCCGCGCCGCAGCGTGGCCACGCGGTAGAGTTGTTCCAACAGGACCACCAGCGCCAGTTCGTGTTGCATCGTCAGCCGCGACAGGGACCAGACGGCGTCGCAGGTCCGGCGCAGTTCCTCCGTGTGGCCGTCCGAGGCACCGATCAAAAAGCTGACCGCCTTCACGTCGCCGCGCATTTCGAGGCTGGCGAACTTGTCCGCCCAAGCCTGGGTGCCGAGCACCTCGCCGCGCTCGTCCATGGCGATGCGGAAGTTGCCGGCCGACCGCTCTAACAGAGCTGCCGACACCGTCGCGGAGTCGCCAGCCTTCAAGTACTCCAGCTCGTAGCTGCCGTAGCGGCCGAGTCGCTTGAGATACTCCTCCACGCCGCTCTTGGCATAGGCCAAGGCGGGTTTTCCGGCGGCGAGGATGCGGACGCGCACGGCCGCAGGATTCCCCGGCCATGCTGACCGGGTCAACCTGCTTTCCCGCTTGTCCCGGCGAGGGCTTTCGGAAAGAACATCGGCGGATGAAACGCCTCACCCTGCTGCCTTTCCTGCTCGCTGCTTGTGCCACCCACGATGATCACTCCGAAGCCGCCCACGGCCGCAAGATGATGGCGCTCTTGGAGAAATTCGACCGCTTCGACTACAACGGCAATGGCAGTCTGACCCGCAAGGAGATCGAGCAAGGCATCCACGAGAGTGGCGTCTCCGGCGTGGACCAGACGGAGCTCGATGCGATGATGAAGCACTACGACGTGAACAAGGACGGCAAGATCACCCGCTGGGAAGCCGAGCGGGTGATCGACCTGCCAGTGCCGGAAATGCACTGA
>CBKZPU010000328.1:0-3880 GCA_966696705.1 uncultured Verrucomicrobiaceae bacterium
TTCTCGCCGCTCATGGCCAGCGAGGCGCCGAGGCGGATCTTCTGCTTCTCGAGGTCCACGCCATTCGCCGCAAGGTGAGCGGACATGCGCTCGACGGCATCGGCCGCAGCGGTATTCGAGAAGGCAGCTTTCACGTCAGCCGTGGAGGACGGCGTGCCGAGATCCCACGAGATGTTCCCGATGTGAGCCAGCGCGGACGAAAGGTGGCCGCTCTCGGCGCCGCGCGTCGGCTCTTGTTTTCCCGAGCGGATCGCATCGACCCAGGTCTGGAAATGCGAACGCTTGCCTTGGAATGCCTTCACCTTCTTGCCTTGCGAGTCGAAGACCTGGCAATTCCCGTCGTGGCCGCCGGCGAGCCAGCCGCCTTCGTATTCGATCAAGTTGCCGACTGCCTGGCCCTTGTAGTCGTCCATGCCGGACTTGTAATCGACGCCCTTCTTCGGGAGTCCTCGTACTTCGAAGAGGATCGGCACGGGATCGTAACCGAGGAAAACCACCTGCGTGTTCGCCACGTCGCCATCGTCATCGTGGGCGAACCGGCCGCCGCAGGAAAGGACGGTCGGCGGAAGCCCTTTCGGGTCGCCGAGCGCCCAGCGGCAGACGTCGAGCTGGTGAGGACCCTGATTGCCGAGATCGCCGTTGCCGTAGGCGGACTGCCAGTGCCAGTCGTAGTGGAACTTCTTACGGTGCGGCGGATCGGTCGGGCGCGGGCCGCACCAGAGATCGTAGTTCACTTCGGCCGGCGGCTTTTGCGGGCCGTCCACCTTGCCGATGGCCGGCCGTGCCTTGTAGCAAAAACCGCGGGCGAGCGTGAGCTTGCCGAGGTTGCCCTCATTGAGCCAAGCGAAGGCCTCCTCCCACGAGGTCTCCGAGCGGCGTTGGAAGCCGTGCTGGATGATCTTGCCGTACTTGGCCTGCGCTTCGGCGAGCACGCGGCCTTCCCAGACATTGTGGGAGACCGGCTTCTCGACATAGACATGCTTGCCATTGGCCGCGGCCGTGACGGCGATCAGCGCGTGGGTGTGGTTCGGCGTGGCGATGACCACCGCGTCGATGTCCTTCGCCTCGCACACTTTACGATAGTCATCGTAGGTCGTGACCTTGACGCCTTGCTTCTCCAGCTTGTCCTTCGCGGCGACGAGCACCTTGGAGTCGCAATCGCACAGCGCGACGAGGCGTACGCCCTTGGTCTTGGTCGCGGACTCGATGTGCCCCTTGCCCCGGCCATTGAAGCCGATCACGGCGACGCGCAGGTCCTCGTTCGCGCCTTGGGCGCGGGCCAGCGGGGAAAGCAGCGACCATGTGCCGGCGAAGGCCGAGGTGTGGAGAAAGAGGCGGCGTTTCATGGGCTTTTCGAGAAGTCGGTCCAGCGGTCCGCCAGCTTGGCGGATTCCAAGCTGCCGTGATGGAGGACCACGCCATAACGGAACGTCATCGACTCGCCTTTCTTCAGAACGTGATCGCCGAGGTGCTTGTCCTTCTTGCCCTCGAAGTCGTGGATGCCGAAGGGGTTCGCGGCCAGCAAGCCGTAGTCGCGGGCGTGCCACCAGGTGGGGAAGCGAAGGTTGGACGGGTGATCGAAGATCGCGACCACCGCCGGCTCGTCCTTCTCATCGGGACCGGTGAAGGCGACCCATTTCGAGCGCTGGCCCCAGGCATCGTCATCCTTGCGGCCCTCGGAGTCGGCGATGTGGCCTTTCGCTTGCGGGCCTTTCAGCCGCAGCGTGCGATCGACGCGGATGGCGAAGAAGCCTTCCTTGGTGTCGCCGAAATGCGCGTCGCCATCGGCGGCGGTGAGCTTCGAGACGAAGCCGATCATGGTGGTCTTGTCGTCGATCTTCTTGAACGAATAGGTGCGCTCCTCGGTGAGCTGGGTCTTGCCGTCCGCGGTCCACGCGAGGTTCACGGTGAAGGAGTCCTTCTTGTTCACGGCGACCTTCTTCAGTTCGATCTTCGGGTCCTTGCCGAACTTCCACGCCCAGAAGTCATGGCCGTTCACTTCTCCGTGGCTCATCCAGAAGGAGCGATGGTGCGGGTGGTCGCGCTCTTCCTCCTTGATGTTGTCTTCCATCGGCCAGTGGCGGGTCAGCACCGCACCCGAGGCCGAGCGCAGCGGCGCCATGTAGGGGACCCGCGAGTCGGTGAGGAAGTCGGTGTAAGGCTTGCCATCAAGCTCGACCTGGATCTTCGCCGGCTCGGTCAAAACCTTGATGGTGAATCCATCTTCCGCGAGCGCGGTGACCGTGAACAGGAAGGGCAAAAGCAGTCGCTTCATCCAAGCACGCTGGACAAGAACCGGTACTTGGGCGATGGAAAATTGCGGAATAACTCTATTGAGTAGGTCTCCCAAGAAAGCCTGATGTCGGAATTCGAACAGCTCGTCGATGCCCATTACGAAGCGCTCTACCGCTTCGCGATGTCGCTTTCGAAGAACGCCGACACGGCGGCCGATCTGGTCCAGCAGACCTTCTGCATCTGGGCGCAGAAAGGCCACCAGCTCAAGGAGCGCGACAAGGCGAAGACGTGGCTTTTCACCACACTCCACCGGGAATTCCTCGCATTGGCGCGAAAAGCGAAACGCTATACCGACGAAGAGCTGACCGAGGCGGTGGCGGGCAAGGTCTGCGCCGAGGAGGACGACACCGAGCGCCAGATGGACGGTCAACGCGCGCTCGAGTTGCTCAGTGACCTGGACGAGACCTTCCGCTCGCCGCTCGCGCTCTTTTACCTGCAACAACACAGCTACAAGGAAATCGCCGAGATCCTCGACGTGCCGATCGGCACCGTGATGTCGCGCATTTCCCGGGCGAAGGAAATGCTGCGCCGCCGCATGACCGCGGAGCCTTCCAGCGCGCCCAAGAACATCCTGCAACTGCAACCGGAGGCCTTGAAATCGAGCCATGGATAAGGAGGAAGCACGCTTCATCCTCCGCTGCTTCCGCCCGGACGGCGCGGACGCGGAGAACCCTGATTTTGCCGAGGCGCTGGCTTGGGCCGCGAAGGACCGCGAGCTCGGTGAATGGCTGGCCCGCGAGCGCGCCCGCGATGCGGATTTCGCCACCGCGCTGAACTCGGTGAGCATTCCGCCGGTGCTGCGCGAGGAGATCCTCGTCAGCCTCGCCATGGAGCGCGGCGATGCGGGGATGTATCCCGACTCGTTCGATGCCTCGGTCATCGGCGCGTTGGCGGGCATTTGTCCGCCCTCGAGTTTGCGGGCGGAAATCCTGTCCGCCATGGAACGCACCGCCGCCGAGCCGGTGAAGGGGCGCCGCTGGTGGCACTACGGCCTGCCCGCGGCAGCGGCGGCGGGCATTGCCCTCGCCTTCCTCGCCACCCGGCCGGATGGAGCAAGTGACAAGCGCGTCGTCTTCAACCCGCCCGCGGACGCCCCTTCGTCCGGCGGCGGAGTGGTTCTGGCGAGCTTGCCGATCAGCAAGGTGGAGCAGGAGTTCATCAAGACCTTCGAGACGCCGGGCTTCAAACTCGATCTGAACAACCCGGACCACCACGCGCTGTTCGATCACCTCAAGTCGGCCAAGTTGCCGTGCCCGAATCGCTGTCTGCCGAAGGGCCTCAAGGAGATTCCCGGCCTCGGCTGCCGCGAACTGGAGGTCGAAGGCAAGAAAGGCGCGCTGGTTTGCTTCAAGCAGGAGAACGACGTCGTCCACCTGATGGTCTTCAAGCGCTGCGACGTGAAGTGCAAGCTGCCGAAGGCTGGCCAGCCCGCGTTTGGCAAGCACGGCAAGTGGTCGGTCGCCCGCTGGAGCGACGAGGACTGGGTCTTCGTCCTGATGGGGGAGCAAAACGCTGATCGGAAGCAGAACGTCGATCGCAAGCGTTTGGAGGAAATGTTCTGAGGCGTGTCTGGGACACCCGCCTC
>CBKZPU010000329.1:0-3854 GCA_966696705.1 uncultured Verrucomicrobiaceae bacterium
CTGATCGACGGCAAGGCGATGATGGCCCGCTTCCTCCAGCTCGTGCAAAGCGAGCCCGCGATTTCGAAGGTGCCGATCATGGTCGATTCCTCGAAGTGGGAGATCATCGAGGAAGGACTGAAATACCTCCAGGGCAAGGGCATCGTGAACTCGATCTCGCTCAAGGAGGGCGAGGAAACCTTCATCAAGCATGCGAAGCACATCCGCCGCTACGGTGCGGCGACCGTGGTCATGGCTTTTGATGAGAATGGCCAGGCCGCGACCTACGAGGAAAAGATCCGCATCTGCGAACGGGCCTACCGCGTGCTGGTCGATAAGGTCGGCTTTCCGCCGGAGGACATCATTTTCGACCCGAACATCCTGACCGTCGCGACCGGCATCGAGGAGCACAACAACTACGCCCTCGACTTCATCAACGCCACCCGCTGGATCAAGACCCACCTGCCCCATGCCAAGGTCTCGGGCGGTGTCTCTAACATTTCCTTCTCCTTCCGCGGCAACAACGTGGTTCGCGAGGCGATGCACGCCGCCTTCCTCTACCACGCTACCAAGGCTGGCATGGACATGGGCATCGTCAACGCCGGCATGCTGGAAGTTTACGACGAGGTCCCGAAGGACATGCTCGAACACGTGGAGGACGTGCTGCTCAACCGCCGTCCCGACGCCACCGAACGGATGCTGGAGTTCGCCGAGCAGTTCAAGGGACAGGGTGGCAAGAAGCTCGAAGAGGATCTCTCGTGGCGCGAGGCATCCGTCGAGAAGCGCCTTGAGCACGCGTTGCTCAAGGGCATCGACAAGTTCATCGACGAGGACACCGAGGAGGCGCGACTGAAATACGGCCGGCCTCTCAAGGTCATCGAAGGCCCGCTGATGGATGGCATGGGCGTGGTCGGCGACCTGTTCGGCGAAGGAAAGATGTTCCTGCCCCAGGTCGTGAAGTCGGCCCGCGTGATGAAGAAGGCCGTCGCCTGGCTGGAGCCTTTCATGGAAGCGGAGAAGGCCGGCAATCCCCAGCAGAAGTCGGCCGGCAAGTTCCTCATCGCCACGGTGAAGGGCGACGTCCACGACATCGGCAAGAACATCGTCGGCGTGGTCCTGGCCTGCAATGGCTTCGAGGTCACCGACATGGGCGTGATGGTTTCCTGCGACAAGATCCTCGCGAAGGCGAAGGAGATTGGCGCCGATGTGATCGGCCTGTCCGGCCTGATCACGCCATCGCTCGACGAGATGATCCACGTCGCGAAGGAGATGGAGAAGGGCGGCTTCACCGTGCCGTTGCTGATCGGCGGCGCGACCACCTCATCCACGCACACCGCGGTGAAGATCGCGCATCACTACTCCGGCCCGGTCGTCCACGTGCTCGATGCTTCACGCTCGGTGCCCGTCACCACCGCATTGCTGTCGGAAGACCAGCGCGCGGCCTTCGTTGCCGAGAATGCCGAGAAGCATCGCAAGGCCCGCGAGGCCTTCACTGGCGGGCCGAAGAAGGAAACCGTCTCCCTGTTGGAAGCCCGTGCCCAAGCACGTCTCACCGATTGGACGGCTTACACGCCGGCGGTTCCCGAATTCCTCGGCACCCGCACCATCGAGCAATCGTTGCGCGAGCTGGTCGATTACATCGACTGGACGCCGTTCTTCCACGCTTGGGAACTGCGCGGCGTGTGGGATCGCGAAGCAGGCGTGCTCAAGACCAAGAACGCGGAAGGTGCCAAGGAAGCCGCCAAGCTCCATGCCGAGGCGCTGGTCTTGCTCGACCGCATCATCGCGGAAAAGCGCTACACCGCCCGCGGCATTTACGGCTTCTTCCCGGCGAATGCCGATGGCGACGACGTGATCGTTTGGTCCGATGAATCCCGTACTTCGGAAAAGTGCCGCCTCCACACCCTGCGCCAGCAGGTGAAGAAGGACAGCGGCAAGCCGAACGAGGCGCTGGCCGACTACGTCGCGCCGCAAGGCGCCGGCAAGGATTACATCGGAGGATTCGTCGTCGGCATCCACGGCGCGGACGAATGGGCCGCGGAGCTGCGCGCCGCGAACGACCCCTACACCGCCATCATGGCCCAGGCGCTGGGCGACCGCTTGGCGGAAGCCTTTGCCGAACTCCTCCACCACCGCGCCCGCGTCGCGTGGGGTTACGAGCGACCGAACGAATTCGGTCACAACGAACTGATCAAGGAACTCTACCGTGGCATCCGCCCGGCACCGGGTTACCCGGCCCAGCCCGATCACACCGAGAAACCGATCCTGTTCGATCTACTACAGGCATCGGAGCCAACCGGGGTGACGCTCACTGAGAGCTTCGCGATGCACCCCGGCGCGGCGGTCTGCGGCCTCTACTTCAGCCATCCGGAGAGCCACTACTTCGCCATTTCCGAGATCCAAAAGGACCAGGTGGAAGACTACGCCCACCGCAAGGGCATGACCGTCGAGGAAGCCGAGAAATGGCTCGGTCCGTGGCTTGGCTACGCCTGAACTTCGGCCGGTTGAAGCAAAGTGGTCCGCACACTCCGTGTGCGGCGGAAGCAAGAGGACTGCCGTCAGCTCACCGATTCCTTCGTTCCGCACCCGGAGAGTGCGGACCACCTTGATCACGCCACCTGCCGGTCCACATCCACGCGCAGGCGCTCGATGATGAAGTCCTGGCGATCCGGGGTGTTCTTGCCCATGTAGAAGGCGAGCAGCTCCTTGGTCCCCTTGCCTTCCTCGAATTCGACGTGGTCGAGCCGCATGTCGGGGCCGATCATGAACTTGAACTCGTCCGGCGAGATTTCGCCGAGGCCCTTGAAGCGGGTGATCTCGGCGTTCTTGCCCAGCTTGGCGAGGGCCTTGACCCGCGCCTCGTCGTCGTAGCAGTAGATCGTTTCCTTCTTGTTGCGGACGCGGAACAGCGGTGTCTGGAGAATGTAGAGATGGCCTTCGCGAATGATCTCGGGGAAGAACTGCAGGAAGAAGGTCAGCAGCAGCAGGCGGATGTGCATGCCGTCCACGTCGGCATCGGTGGCGATGACGACCTTGTTGTAACGCAGTTCCTCGATCCCGTCCTCGATGCCGAGCGCTGCTTGGAGCAAGGCGAACTCCTCGTTCTCATAGACGATCTTCTTGGCGAGGCCGAAGGTATTGAGCGGCTTGCCGCGCAGCGAGAAGACGGCCTGCGTTTCGACATCGCGGCTCTTGGTGATGGAGCCGGAGGCGGAGTCGCCCTCGGTGATGAACAGCGTGCTTTCCAAGCGCTGCTTGTGCTTCGAATCGAGGTGGGCGCGGCAGTCGCGAAGCTTCTTGTTGTGGACTTTCGCCTGGCGGGCGCGCTCGCGGGCGATCTTCTGGATGCCCTTCAGGTCCTTGCGCTCCCGCTCGGCGGCGACGATGCGCTTCTGGATCGCCTCGGCCACCTTGGGGTGCTTGTGCAGGTAGTTGTCGAGGTGCTGCTTGAGGAAGTTGCCGACGAAGGTGCGGATCGACTCGCCATTCGGAGTCATCGAGGCCGATCCCAGCTTGGTCTTCGTCTGGGATTCAAAGACCGGCTCCTCGACGCGCACGACGATCGCCGCCTCGATGCCGGCACGGATGTCCGCGGGATCGTACTGCTTCTTGTAAAAGCCGCGGATGGCATTCACGAGGCCTTCGCGGAAGGCCTGCAAGTGCGTGCCGCCTTGCGTGGTGTTCTGGCCGTTCACGAAGGAGTAGTACTCTTCACCACTCTCGGCGGTGTGGGTGAAGGCCACCTCGATGTCCTTGCCCGAGAGATGGATGGGATCGTAAAGCGCCTCGCTCTCCATCTCCTCGCGCAGCAGGTCGAGCAGGCCGTCCTTCGATTTGAACTTCTTGCCGTTGAAGATGATGGTCAGCCCCGGATT
>CBKZPU010000330.1:0-3852 GCA_966696705.1 uncultured Verrucomicrobiaceae bacterium
CCGCGCACGTCTGTTACCTATGTCCCGAGCCTTTACACGGAGAAAGGTCCCTGCCTTGCGGGGGTGAATGCCGTCCGCACTTCCGATGAGGCGTCTAACAGACTCCAGTCTTCTGTCGGTCGTCTTCAAGTCCGCTGTCTCCCTTCCCGCCTTACTTGGTCCCGCCGGCGATGAAGTCCACGAGGTCCTTGCGGCCTTTGGCGAGGTCGGGGGGATTCAGGTAGAACATGTGGCCGGCCTCGTACTGGGTGAAGACGATGTTCTTGCGCGCGGACTCCGGGAGTTCCAGCAGATGGGAGAGGGAGTAGAGGATGCCATCGGGCGGGGTGGCGAGGTCGGCCATGCCACCCATGACGAGGATGCGGAGGTGGGGATTGTCGCGCAGGGCGGTGGCGAGGCGGCTGCTCATGTTCACGTGGCCGTTGCCATTGCCCATTTTCCACGGCTGGACCTTGCCGGTGAGGATCTCGTACGGAGAGTCCTCCTTCCACCCCAGTTCGCCGCCGAGGTAGGAGAGCATGGTGGTGGAGTAGGCGCCGAGGGCGAGGGAGAAGGAGGGATCGTACTCCGGGTAGTCGGCGGAGGGATCGGTGGTGGGCCAGGCGACGCGGGCATCGAAGCGGCCGACGACCTTGCCTTCCTTGCGCAGGAGTTCGCCGCGGAAGCGGGTGGGATCGAGGCGCAGGTTGGTTTCGAGGAAGATCGCGGCGGGCAGCGAGGTGAGGGCGGAGAGTTTTTCGGCGATGGCCTGGCGCTTGGCGGGGGCGAGGTCGCTGCCGGCGAGCAAGGCGAGGGCGTAGTCGCCATGGGCAAATTCGCGTGCCTCTTTCACCAGGGCATCGCGATCGCCCTTCAGCTTGCCGTGATAGTGGGCGACGGAGGTGTAGAGCGGGAGGAAGACTTGGAAGGAAAGGTCGTCGCCCTGCGCCGCGGACAGGGTGCGGAAGTCGAGCAGCGAGGAAAGGAGGACCACGCCATTGAGCGACATGCCGTAGCGCGACTGGAGCTGCGACGCGAGGCCGGCGACGCGGATGCCGCCGTAGGATTCGCCGAGCAGGTACTTCGGCGAGGACCAGCGCTGGTGCTCGGTGACCCAGCGGCGGATGAAGTCGCTGAGCGACTCGACATCGCCCTCGACGCCGTGGAATTCCTCCGGCTTGCCATCCTTCTCGACGCGGCTGTAGCCGGTGGTGACGGGATCGACGAAGACGAGGTCGGCGACATCGAGGATGGAGAATTCATTCGGAACGAGGCGCGCCGGTGGGACGGGCGCCTGGGTGCCATCGCCGGGCAGGTCCACGCGCTTTGGGCCGAGGGTGCCGAGGTGGAGCCAGACCGAGGAGGAGCCCGGGCCGCCATTGAAGGCGAAGAGGACCGGGCGCTTCGAAAGTTCGCCGGCGTCCTTTTTCAAGTAGCTGACGTGGAAGATGGAGGCGCGCGGGGAGCCGTCGTCCTTCGTCAGCAGGAGCTTCGCGGTGGTGACCTGGTAGTCGATCTTCTTGCCGGCGATGGTGATGGAGCCGTCCTTGGTCACGGGCTCGGCGGGCTTCTTCTCCTCCTTGGCGGCGTCCGGCTTGGCCTCGGGAGGCGTGGCGGGAGCGGGTTTTACTTGGGCCGTGGCGAGGGCGGTGGAGAGGGCGAGGAGCAGCAAGGACGGGCGCATACGGGATCGGAAGCTAGAGGGTTCGGGTGGCTTGTCGATGGGAGAAGCGACAGCGGGATGGGTGCTCATCCATCTTTCAAGCAGGGGGGTAATCGGGAGGCGCGTGGGCCGGCCGGGCTGGGGAGTGCATGGCCGCGCCTTTGGCGCCAAACACCCCTAAGAGGCTGTCTGAAAACCGGCAGGGACCGCCCTCCGGGCGGTCCGGCTTCTGGCGGCCCACATCGGAAGCCCGCTTGGAATCTTCCATGGCAGCCGTTCCCAGCCGGACCTTTCGGGCAGGTGTTTAGCGCCAAAGGCGCGGCAATGAAATAGCCTGGGGCAAGCGATAGCGCAGCCCCAGGTTGACGATGGATGAGCTTTGGCCGCCTGAAGGGCGGCGATGGGGCCGTGACACCCTACGCTTGGTACTTCGTGCCCCATCCCGCCCAATTCAGGGCGGCATCATGCGGCCTATAGACCCGGGGCTGCGCTATCGCTTGCCCCGGGCTATTTCCTTGTGCCCCGTTGGGGCGCTAAACAGATACCCTTTCGGAAATCGATCATCCCTCCTCCAATCACCCCACCTTCAGGAAGTCGGCTTCACGCGTGGGCCGGCCGGGCGGCTCCGTTATCGGCCTTCCTCGATCCAGCCCTGGTTTGACCGGTGACGGCAAAGCCCTGCGGTTTCAAAAGCATCGTGATCGCTGGCATTGGCCACGACACCGAGCAGGCCGAGAGCCTCGGAAATCGGACCGATGGGAGCCTGATGAGGGCCATAGACGCACTCGCCCCGGTAATATACCACTGCGGCCTGACTCCCTTGACCTCCGAAATACTCGGTTTCGATGTAAGCCATCACGCTCCGCTCGGTAAGCTCGCGCAGGGCTTTCTTCAGAGCCATCGAGAGGTAGGTCATTTGATCATCAAACTCTCCCTGCTCCGGAAACAACTGATCCAGATGTCTGTCCGAGAGCGGAAGGAAACCGAGATCGCCAACAAGTCTCGCAGGGAGATGGAGGCCGTTTTCGCGGGAGAAGCGGTCCAGCTCATCCGCGGGTCCGATGATTCCTGAGATGTAGTGGCCCATCCGTGATGGATTCTCGTGGCAGGGAGAGTCGTTTGTCCAACGTTGAAAGCGACTGTCGTCCGCCTCATCGCTTCTCCGAAAGGCCTCCTATCACCGTGCTCCGCATCCCCAGGTGGCTCAAGGCACCCGTGGACGTGAAGACTACCGCGGTGGCATGGCTATGCTTCTTTCCTCTCGGAGGAGGGCCGAGTTTGAACTTGATCCCGGAATCGGCGTAGTCCGCGAAGGTCTTGTTCGCTGTCTTGTTGTGGGTGATCCCGGTCAGATCCTCGGTGAGCTGGTCGTTGAAACAGATGGCGAGGACCTGGCCCTTCTGAAGCTGTGGATCGGGAACAGCGAAGCCGAATTCCTTGAGCAACGGCGCGGCCTTGGCAGGGTCATCGGTCCAGACGCTGTGGCGGACATCGGTGCTGTCGCGGAGGTGGGTTCGCTCAGAGTGAATGATCTTGTGTTCCAAGGGCAGCAACTCCACGCCGTGGGCCAGGCCGGCCATGAGGACCGTGAGGATGGGGGACAGAAGTGTTTTCATGAGGTAGTCGGGTTACTTGGGATGCGGGTGGTATCGTTCAGGAAGTCACGAAAGGGAGTGCTGGATCATCGGTCAGCCTCGAACAGACGTCCGATAAACCGGTCGAGGGCCGGTGCGAGGTCTTCCGGAGAAACATACGACGGGTGATCGGGATCCCACGCCCACCCGTCGCTGATCGGCGCGGCATGGAGCCGGTACTCCGAGGAACGATAGTCCCAGATGATCGAGAAGTAGTGGTGTCCTTCGTCGTCGTAAATGCTGGGCGCCGTGGTGACCTGCAGGTGGGCGTGCGAGGTGAAGGCGTGGAGCCGGTCCGCCGCCGGGTGAGCTTGGAGGATGCGGACCGCAGCAATCATCCTTTGCCCTAGGTCCAGCGACTCGTTTCCGAGCGATTGGTAGAAGTCGATCAGGGAGGGGGCTGTTAGTTTTTTCCACATGAGGGAATGGCCGGGCTATCCGCCGAGAATGGCCGCGCGGACCGCGGGATCCACCAGAATCTTGCTGCCGATGGGAACCTCATCCGGGGTGCGATCGGTGAGCCATACGGTGATCGGCCAGCGGGCTTCGATCGGAACGCCGGTGACTTGCTCCTGC
>CBKZPU010000331.1:0-3851 GCA_966696705.1 uncultured Verrucomicrobiaceae bacterium
GAACTCGGCATCAAGCACTACAGGTTTAGTATTTCGTGGCCCCGCGTGATCCCGGACGGACGCGGCGCGGTGAACGACAAGGGCCTCGATTTCTACAAGCGCCTGGTGGACACGCTGCGCGAACACGGCATCCGTCCGCACGCCACGCTCTTCCACTGGGACAGCCCGCAGGCGCTGGAGGACCGCTACGGCTCCTGGCGCAGCCGCGAAATGGCGACGGACTTCGCCGACTACTGCACCGCCGTCGTGTCGCGGCTCGGCGACCGGGTCACCGATTGGATGACCATCAACGAGATCTTCTGTTTCACCTACATGGGCTACGGCGTCGGCACCACGCCGCAGCACGCGCCGGGGACAGTGGTCGCCCGGAAGAAGGACGTGCAGCAGACGGTCCATCACGCGCTGCTCGCCCACGGGCTCGGTTGCCAGGCGATCCGCGCGGCGGCCCCCCGTCCGTGCACGGTGGCGTTGGTCACGAACTGCGACACCTACGTGCCGGTCGTCGAGACGCCCGAGAACATCGCCGCGGCGAAGAGGGCGTTCCTCGCGGAGGAGCACAATGGAACCGTCATCGTCCCCGCGCTCACCGGCCGCTACAGCCCGGAGGCACTCGAATCGCTCGGCAAGGAAGCGCCCGACATCCAGGACGGCGACTTGAAAATCATCGGCCAACCGCTCGATGTCCTGGGGGTCAACCTCTACACCGGCCAATACGTCCGCGCGGCGGAGAACTCGCGCGGCTACGAGATCCTGCCGATGCCGGCGAGCTACCCGAAGATGCACATGCCGTGGCTGAACTTGGTGCCGGAGTCGATGTACTGGGCCGTGCGGTTGGTCGGCGAGGCGATCGGCAAGAAGGATCTGCCACTGGTCATTTCCGAGAACGGCTGCGCGACGGACGACCAGATGTCCGGCTCTGGGGAGGTCTTCGATCTCGAGCGCGTGCTCTACCTGCGTTCCTACCTGCGGCAGGCGAGTCGCGCCGTGGCCGAGGGCTATCCGCTGAAGGGCTACTTCCAGTGGAGCTTGCTCGACAACTTCGAGTGGTCGTGCGGTTACGAGAAGCGCTTCGGTCTGGTCCACGTGGACTTCGAAACGCAGAAGCGGACGCCGAAGCAGAGCTACCACTGGTATCGGCAAGTCGTCCGCGAAGGCCGTGTGCTGTGAATGGTAGCCGGGAACAGCCTGTTTTCTCCGTCCCGGTCCGGCCGTCCGGACCGCGGCCGGTTGATTTTGTTAGAATCATGAATCGCATCGCACTCATTGCCTTCCTTTGCGCCGTTCCACAGCTCCATGCCCAGGACGGCGGCCAGCTTTACACCCTCTATTGTTCCGCCTGTCACGGGGCCGATGGGAAAGGTGCCACCGGCGGCACCTTCCCGCCGCTCGCCGGCAGTCCGTGGGTGCTCGGCGACGCCGCGCTCCCGGTCAAGGTCGTCCTGCACGGCCTCCATGGTCCGGTCGAGATAGGCGGTCGCACCTTCAACCTCGAAATGCCGCCGCAAGGGGGCATCCTGCCGGACGACCAGATCGCCGCGATCCTCACCCACGTCCGCTCGTCGTGGGCAAACAAGGCGGAAAAGGTCACGCCGGAGTTCGTCAAAGCCACCCGCGACGCGAATGCCGGCCGCAAGACCGCCTGGACCGCGGAGGAACTGCTCAAGCTTCACCCGCTGCCCGTCTCCGCGCCGCCCATCACGAACCTCATCTCGCAGGTCTATGAGGGCCGGTGGCTGGACCTGCCCGATTTTTCCACCCTCAAGGCCGGCAACATCGAGGAGGAGCACGATGGCAAGATCAGCCTGAAGAAAGCCGGCTTCACCGACCACTTCGGCATGGTCTGGCAAGGCGACCTCACCGTGCCGGAGAGCGGCGAGTTCACCTTCCGCCTCGATGCCGACGACGGCGCGTCCGTGTTGATCGACGGCAAGGAGATCGTCCGCATCGGCGGCAATGGCGCGATGGACGGCAGCCGGATGAAAGACGGCAAGGTCCAGCTTTCCGCCGGCACCCACAAGCTGCGCGTCGAGTACTACGAGAACTTCGGACGCGAAGGCATCACCCTCGCGTGGAGCGGGCCGGGTCTCGCCGGGTGGAACAATCTAACCGATACTCCGCTGGAACTGCAGCGCGAGCCGATCCCGGTAGCGCCGCAGAATGGCCGCGCGGTGGTCTATCGAAACTTCATCGCCGGCACCACGCCGCGCGCCATCGGCATCGGTTTCCCCGGCGGCGTGAATCTCGCTTACTCGGCCGACCATCTAACAACCGAGCTGGTATGGACCGGCGCGTTCATGGACGGTTCGCGCCATTGGATTGACCGCGGGCAGGGGAACCAGCCGCCCGCCGGCAAGCGGGTGGTGAAGCTCTCCGGCTCCGCCGCGCTGCCGGAAGAAGCGAGCTTCCGCGGCTACCAGCTCGACCCCGCCGGCAACCCGACCTTCTCCGTCCAGCTCGGCAAGCAGCACCTGCTCGACTCGTGGAAGCCGGCCGGCTCCGAAGGTTCGCCCGCCTTTGTCCGCACGCTGTCGCTGAAAGGGCAGGGCGCTCCGGTCGAACTGCTGATCTCCGACACGCTTGCTCTGCCATCGACCGGCGGGGAAGTGAACCTCGGCGACGATCTCTTGCTCCAGGCCGGCGACGCGAAGCTCGAAGCCCGCGACGGCAAGACCTACGTCAAGCTCGCCCCCGGCCGGACCGCCACCCTCACCTACCGCTGGAAGTGAAGTCCAAAGTGAGAAGTTCCAAGTTCGAAGCCATCAGCCTATCCATGTCCCATCTGCGTCCATCTGCGTTCCTCTGCGGTTTGCTTCTTTCCGCCGCCCACGCCCAACAGCAATCCGACTTCTACACCCGTGAGGAAATCCCGCTGCCGCCCGGCGAGGTGATGGAACTCGGCTCCATCGCGCTGATGCCCGACCGGAAGATTGCCGTCGCCTCGCGCCGCGGCGACCTGTGGATCTGCACCGGGGCCTATGGCGACGATCTCACGAAAGTCACCTGGAAGAAGTTCGCGGAGGGCTTGCACGAGCCCTTCGGCATGTTCTGGAAAGACGGCTGGCTTTACCTCACCCAGCGCCCCGAGGTCACCCGCATCAAGGACTCGGACAACGACGGCGTCGCCGACACCTTCGAGACCCTCAACTCCGGCTGGTCGATCAACGGCGACTACCACGAGTACGCCTTCGGCTCCGAGCCCGACAAGAACGGCGATATCTGGGTGACCCTGTGCCTCACCGGCTCCTTCTCCGCCAATGTCCCGTGGCGCGGCTGGTGCGTCCGCGTCACGCCGGACGGCAAGATGATCCCGACCTGCTCCGGCATCCGCTCGCCCGGCGGCATCGGCTTCAATGCGGAGGGCGATTGCTTCTACACCGACAACCAAGGCCCGTGGAACGGCTCGTCGTCGCTCAAGTGGCTCAAGCCGGGCTCGTTCCAGGGTAATCCTTCGGGTCTCAAGTACCACGACCTCGCGCCGGAAATGGGCAAGCGCCCGATCGAGCCGAAGGACAAGTCGCGCATCGAGGCCGAGCGCAAGCGCATCAAGGAATTCGTCCCGCCCGCCGTCATCCTGCCGCATGCGAAGGTCGGGCAGTCCCCCAGCGGCATCGCCGCCGACACCACCGGCGGCAAGTTTGGCCCGTGGGAACAGCAGCTCTACATCGGCGAGCAGACCAAGAGCGAGCTCCAGCGCGTTTGCCTTGAAAAGGTCAACGGCCTCTATCAGGGCGCGGTGTTTCATTTCCTCAATGGCTTCGAGGCCGGCATCGTGCCCGTCCGCCAGGCGCCGGATGGGACCGTCTTCGTCGGCGGCACCAACCGCGGCTGGGCTTCGAGCGGCAGCAAGCCGT
>CBKZPU010000332.1:0-3816 GCA_966696705.1 uncultured Verrucomicrobiaceae bacterium
AGGGCTGCTGGCTTTGAGCGGCAGCAGGCTGCGCGCAGTCCGGGTCTCCGACTGCCGGTGCGGACCTCGACACGGTGAGATCACAGCGGAGAGCGTCCGATCCTTTCATTGATACACCGAATTCCAGGCATTTCCCCCAAATGATCACGATTACTACAAATCCAGTACTTCCCGCGCCATCGCGGCGGCCGCTGCTTCATCCGCTCGCGGCGGAGGCATTGGAAAACTTTTGCCATCCGCGGTGCGGGGTCTTCTCGCGGGTGGTGCGGCATCCGTTGGGCGCGGTGATGGCGGCGAATGGTTGCGTGGCGCTCCGGGTGTCGCGCGGGCCGGTGACCTTCGATGACGATCTCACGCCGGCGTGTCCGGATTTCGTCGCGCGCGTGGACGCGCTGCCATGGGGGCGCTTCGCGAGCGATGGCCTGCGCGTGACGCCGGCGACGTGGCGCGGACTGGATGACGTGCGCGGCGATCTTTACGCGCGCGGGCTGGAGGAGCTGTGGCCGCAGGGCCGCATGACGCTGGCGAAGCCGGTGTGGATCGGCGGCGCGGTGCTGGTGCCGCTGGCCGTGCTGCAATTGATCGCGCGGCTGCCGCGGGTGGAGCTGCGGCTGGATGGCGCGATGGATTTCATGCTGATCCGCTTCGCCGGCGGCGAGGGGATCGTGGCGAACCGCTGGCGCAAGACCCGCGGCGCGGACATCCCGGCGCATGTGTTTTCCCTCTTCACGCCCGAGCCCGCGTGCCTGCCGGGAGGGCTCGTTTGTTGAGGGTGGAGGAGCTTCTAATAGAACCTAACAGTCGCATGAGATCTCCGTCCTACTGTCCGAGGTCAAACCGGCAGGGAACGCTCTCCGAGCGGTCCGGCTTCTGGCGGCCTTCATTGGAAACCGGCCGGAAATCTTACATCGGAACCGTCCCCAGCCGGACCGCTCGGAGAGCGGTCCCTGCCATCGAGCGCCTCTCGTACTCCTCCCCCTCCGACCATTGACCGCTGACCACTGACTGTCCCATGGAATTCCTCAATCTTCATTCAAGCGCGCTGGACTCGCCGGAGATGGCGGGTGCGGATCCGGCCGAGCTGGGCACCTGGCTGATGCTGGCGCGGTATTGTGCCGGCCAGGAGAATGGCGGCGTGATCGCCGGCTGCCGGGCGTGGACGGACCGCAAGTGGCAGACGGTGGTGCGCGTGGCGCAGGCGATGGCGATGCGCGAGACCGAGCTGTGGTCGTGGGACGGCGATGACCTGCACGTGAAGCATTACCCCGCCGAGCAAGAGGCGGCGGTGAAGGCGAAGCGTGAGCGGAATCGCAGCGCGGGCCAGGCGAGGACCGAGACGAAGGGCGAGGCGGCGCGGACGAATGGCCAGCGCGGGGGACGCCCGAGAACCCGTGGCTTGGCCGATCCAATGGAATCTAACAACCTCCGCGATGCCGACTCGCGGGAGCATGCGTCCGGCGTGGATGCCCCGATCGGCTGGGATGAGATCCCGACCGGAAACCCAACCAAAAACCCAACGGCGTGGGATGGCATCCCAACGGAAGGAAAGGGAAGGGAAGAAAAGGAAACGGAAGGAAACGAAAGGGAAGTACTACGAGAGTGTGAGAGCGTGCGTGAGCGCGAACACGCGTCATCGATGTCGCATCCGAGTCCCCGTGATCTCGAGATTTCCCGGCAGGCGGAGACGATCGTGCGCAGCTATCCGCGGCAGGAGCGATTCGCGGAGGCCCTCATGGCGGTGCGTGGCCAGCTTGCCTCGGGGGAAAGTTTCCCGCTGATGCTCGCCGGCACGAAGGCGGCGGCGGAGGCGCTCGCCAAGGCGCCCGCCGGTGCGGCGAACAAGTATGCGCCGAGCGCGCTGAAATTCTTCGAGGGGAAACGCTGGATGGATGACCCGGCGACCTTGATTCGCCCGCCCACGGCATCAGGTGCGGGTGGGAGTGGCGGCGGTCGTGGGGATCGCGGCGAGCTTTCCGCGGAGGAGCTGGCGCTGCAGCTCGGGGGAAGGGCCTGGTGAATTGCGGATCGGGGAATTGAGGATTGCGGATTGTTGGAGGATGAACTTGGTGAGTACGATGAAGGTAGTAGTGCAATCTTGCCGGAGGAGCGTCGCTCGCGTGGGACGTCCCTGGACGGCCCGGCGGCGGCAGGGACCTTTCTCCGAAAGGTCCGGCAGAGGGCGGCTGCACTCCATGCTTCCGGGTTGGTTTGCGATGGCGGGCCGCGAGAAGCCGGACCGCTCGGAGAGCGGTCCCTGCCTGCCTTCCCTGAAAGCGGATCGGGGATTTCGGATTCCGGATGGTTGGAGGATGAACGTTTTGAGTACGATGCAGGTAGTAGTTCAATCTTGCCGGAGGAGCGTCGCTCGCGTGGGACGTCCCTGGACGGCCCGGCTGCGGCAGGGACCTTTCTCCGAAAGGTCCGGCAGAGGGCGGCTGCACTCCATGATTTCGGGTTGTTTTGCGATGGCGGGCCGCGAGAAGCCGGACCGCTCGGAGAGCGGTCCCTGCCTGCCTTCCCTGAAAACTGAACACTGAACACTAGCAAACTTTCCCCATGACCCCTGCCCCTTCTTCATTGCCGCGTTGCCCCTGCGGCGAGCCGGTGGATGCGACGCTGTTAGAGATCCGGAAGTTCTTTCCCTCGCTCTCGCCGGACCTGTGCTCGGCGTGCTACGATCTCGCGGAGCGGGAGTCGGCGGAGCGGGCGCTGCTGGAGGCGGAGCGGGTGGAGCAGCGGCAACGCCAGGCGCGGCTGGAGGCGACGATCCCGCCGGAGATGTTGGAAACGCGCGCGGATCATGTGGCCTTCAATGGGGCGCTGTGGCAGCGGGTGCGCGAGTGGCGGCCGGCGTGCGGGCGATGGCTGCTGATCACGGGGCTGCCGGGGCGCTGCAAGACGCGGGTGGTGGCGTTGCTGGCGAAGGATCTGATCCTGCAAGACGGCGTGCGGGTGGTGTGGACGAGCGCGATCGAGCTGCAGGGCGCAGTGGAGGAATTGCGCAGCCAGAATTACGGGATCGTGGATGCGGCGCGGGCGAACCTCCGCGAGTGGAAGCACGCGGCGGTGCTGGTGCTGGATGACCTGGGGAAGAACACGTGGACGCCATCGCTGGAGGCCCGGTTGTTCGAGTTGATCGATTTCCGCAAGACGCGGCTGCTGCCGACGATCGTGACGGCGAACACGCCGCTGCCGGAGTTGCTGCGGACGAAGCAAGTCGGCACGGAGCGCGGCGGGCCGATCATCGGGCGCATCCTCGAGGCGAGCCGCGGGTGGAATGTCGAGGCGCCGGAGGTGCGGCGCTAGCGAGTAGCGGGTGTGAGATCTGCCGAAGGCTCGCAGGCCGGCCCGGCGTGAGAAACCAAACCACAGAGGCACAGAGGATCCCCTTCGCCCTGCGGGCTACGAAGGACAGGAATGCAGGAGATCACGGAGGAATGCAGAAGCAATAAGGCCCACGGATTTCGTCTCTGTGCCCTCCGGCTGTTTCTCCGCGCCTCTGTGGCAAACCAAGACCGGAAACCAGTGAAATACCTCCATCAAACCTGACGGAGATCCAATCAGAACAGAAGGTAACGAGAGAGCCTCCCCGGACTCTAACATTAACTTCTACAATGAGCGAGAGACCGAAACCGAAACCGAATCGGAAACCGAAACCGAAGGGGAGAGCGACATCGAGATCGAACATGAAGCCGGACTCCGCGCCGGGAGGGGATGGCGATGCGCCGGGCGCGATCGCGGAGGCGGCGGGGCCCAGTCTGCACGCCAGGATCATGGCCGAGCTCGAGGCGCTTGGCGGGATCGCCGGGGTGGCGC
>CBKZPU010000333.1:0-3673 GCA_966696705.1 uncultured Verrucomicrobiaceae bacterium
GAGTCCGCCCGAGTGGTCGGAGACCCGGACTGCGCGCAGCCCTGCTGCCGCTCAAAGCCAGCAGCCCTGCTGCGGGGAGGCACGGGGTGGATGCGATTCCGCCAGCAAGGCTCATCGCGAGGAAAGACAGTGAACCGCGAAATCACGCGAGACGTGAAATTTGGAAGAAGGAGGGAGTCGTCGCGGGCCTTGCCTTCGAGTCCGCTGCGGGGAAGCACGGGGTGGATGCGACTCCGCCAGCAAGGCTCATCGTGAGGAAAGACAATGAACCGCGAAAGCACGCCGGGAGCGCGGGATTCATCCCGCTTGGATTGTAGAGTCGCCGGATCAGTGGGGCGGAATAAATTCCGCGCTCCCAGTAAGCCCAAATGTCGAAACCAGCCCCAATCCCGTGCCATTCAGGACTGCCCCCATTCCCGGATCCCGAGACAGAAGGAATCGACAACGAAACGAGCGTAATAGTCGAAATGAAAGGCAATGGCTTCGCGGTTTCAGGAGGCGGTCCGGTCGTGTGCCTGATCTGATGGAGCGACCCGCGCCTTTCATCTTTCGTCCGTTTCGTTGTTGTTCAAGTCCCCCGGTGCTTCCCCGCAGCAGGACTGCTGGCTTTGGGCGGCAGCAGGCTGCGCGCAGTCCGGGTCTCCGACCACTCGGGCGGCGTTTCAATATGAGGGAGCCGCCCCCACTCCTTCGAATTTCGTCCGTTTCGCGTGTTTCGTTGTTCTTCAAGTCCCCCGGTGCTTCCCCGCAGCAGGGCTGCTGGCTTTGAGCGGCAGCAGGGCTGCGCGCAGTCCGGGTCTCCGACGACTTGGGCGGGCTTGAAGGAGGGGCGGGGCGGTCAGGTGTTGCCGCGGGCCGGGGGGCGCAATCCAGTGGCATGGCGAGGTTGCCGGAGTCGAAATTCCCGCGCGGCGACTCGACCGGACGGCACCTGAATCAAATGTTTGCGGGATGCGGACTTCGGGCTATTTCTACCGGAATGCAACGAGAGGCGAAGCGCCCGGCGATGCGATTGGGCCAGTTCATCCTGGAGAATATGGAAGCCATTCTTTCCGAATGGGAAGCCTTTGCACGCTCCGCCTGGAGAGGGCCTCTTCCGGGGAGGGTCGTGCTGCGGAATGACGCCGAGCTCATGCTGCGGGCCCTCGTCAGGGACATGGCCACGGAGCAGAGCGCCGCGGAGCAGAAGGACAAGTCCGAGGGAGCCGACATCGGCGACGCGTCCGGCCTGGACAGGGCGGCCATCGGGCACGCCCTGGCGCGCTTGAATGACGGCTTCGACATCCGGAGGATGGTGGCGGAGTTCCGCGCCCTCCGTGCCTCGGTGAACCGTCTTTGGTTCAAGGACATGCCCGTGGTCCAACGGTCGCAGATCGACGACATGGGGCGCTTCAATGAAGCGGTGGACCAACTGGTGGCCGCCTCGGTAGGCGCCTTCACCGAGCGGGTCGAGCGCAGCCGCGCGCTCTTTCTGGCAATCCTGGGGCACGACCTGCGACAGCCGCTCTACTCGATCAAGATGTACAACGATGTCCTCTCGGGGCCGCGGCCTCCGGCGGACACGGGGCCGATCGTTTCGGGAATCGGCAGGTGCTGCGACGCGATGACGAAATTGCTGGCGGATCTGCTGGATTTCACTTCGACCCGCTTGGGCTGTCGGATGCCGATCTACCCCGCGGAGTGCGACATCGGCGCGATCGCGAAGGAGGTGGTGGCGGAGCTCCGTGTTTCCATTCCGACGGTGGTCTTCCATTTCGAGGCTGAGGGAGACCTCGGGGGACGATGGGACCCGACGCGCTTGCGGCAGCTCGTTTCCAACCTCTTGACCAACGCGATTCAGCACGGATCCACCGACCATCCGATCACCACCCGCCTCCGCGCATCGGATGGGGAGGTGACGCTGGCGGTGCACAATCTGGGCGCGCCGATTCCCCGGGATGCGATGGGCACGATCTTCGATCCCTTGGTGAGGATGGCCGATGAGGAGACGCCGCGCCCGCACGGGAGCATCGGCCTCGGCCTCTACATTTGCCGGCAGATCGCGCTGGCCCATCACGGCGAGATCGCCGTGGAGTCCAGACCTGAAACCGGTACGACCTTCACGGTCCGGCTTCCCAGGGAATTCGCGGGTGAGCCAGCGTGATGGCGCGATGTCACGGCGGGCATGGGGCCGGTCCTCACGGAGCGGGGCCGGTCCTCGCAGGTTCACATCGGGCGCGCGTTGACGGAGGGGAATTACGAGAGGTCTAGTAATTCCGCCGGCAAGGGCCGATCGGGAGGAAAGGCAGTGAACCGCGAAATCACGCGAAAGGACGCGAAATTTGTTAGAAGGAGGGACTCGTGGCCGGACTTGCGATTCGACTCCGCTCAAGTGGTCGGAGACCCGGACTGCGCGCAGCCCTGCTGCCGCTCAAAGCCAGCAGCCCTGCTGCGGGGAGGCACGGGGTGGATGCGATTCCGCCAGTGAGCTCATCGCGAGGAAAGGCAGTGAACCGCGAAAGCACGCGAATGGACGCGAAGTTTGTTAGAAGGAGGGGCTCGTCGCCGGCCTTGCCATTCGACTCCGCTCCAGTCGTCGGAGACCCCGAAAGGGCTGATGGAGATGCGAACCCGTGAGGACCGACCAGAATGGCGCTAACGTAACGGGAGTCGACGTGGCGGCGACAAAGGCAGGGACCGCTCTCCGAGCGGTCAGGCTGGGTGCGGCCGCAATTCCGGGTTCGGGGCGGCAAGCTCCCTGCATGCCGCCCCCGCCGGACCTTTCGGAGAAAGGTCCCTGCCACCGCTGGTGACACCGGAGCCGAGCCTTAAGTTAACGCCATTCAGGACTGCCCCCATTCCCGAATCCCGGGACAGAAGGAATCGACAACGAAACGAGCGAAATTGTCGAAATGAAAGGCTGTGGCTTCGCGGTTTCAGGAGGCGGCTCGGTCGTATGCCTGATCTGATGAAGCGATCCGCGACTTTCATCTTTCGTCCGTTTCGCTTGTTTCGTTGTGCTCCGAGTCCCCCGGTGCTTCCCCGCAGCAGGGCTGCTGGCATTGAGCGGCAGCAGGGCTGCCGCAGTCCGGGGTCTCCGACTGATGGTGCGGAGTCGAATGCAACCGCCGAAGCGAAAAAGGCCCGGCAAGGGGGAAGAAACCAGGTTTAGACGACGAAACGCTCGGGCTTCAGGCGGATTTCAATAGGATCATTCATTGGCAAGGCAAGGTCTGAGCGAAGTTTCTCGCATCGTTGGCAAGCTTGGCAATGTCCACATGAGGAACCCGGAGATCGGCTCGCTGACGCGGGGAGGAAGCTGGCCACGGTGAGATACCACCACGTGGAGGTGCCGATGTGGGGAATCGTGGGGAGCTATCTGGTCTTCGCGGCGGCGGTGATCGCGTGGCGACGGCGGCGGTGGAGGCGATTGATGAGGGCGGATGCGGGGACGACTGGGAAATAGGCAGAGACCTTTCTCCGAAAGGTCAGGCTGGGGGCGGCCGCCACCCGGATCACCAAGACGATTCCCAACGATGGGCCGTGGGCAGGGACCTTTCTCCGAAAGGTCAGGCTGGGGCGGCCGCCACCCGGATCACGAAGTCGATTCCCAACGAGGGCCGCCCCAAGCCGGACCGCTCGGAGTGTACAGACTTGGTACATGGGTAACAGACGTGCGCGGACATGGGTGACA
>CBKZPU010000334.1:0-3640 GCA_966696705.1 uncultured Verrucomicrobiaceae bacterium
TCGCGGTCGGAATTGGCGAGCGCGGCGCAGACCGAGTTGAGGTTCGGCTGCGAGGTCGAGCCCGACATCGAGGCGATGGCAAGGTCAACGATGTCCACACCGGCGCGGGCGGCGGCAATCACCGAGGCGGCATTCAGGCCGGAGGTGTCGTGGGTGTGGAAGTGGATCGGGATGGAGATTTCCTGCTTCAGCGCGGCGACCAGGTCGTAGGCGGCCTGCGGTTTGCAGAGGCCGGCCATGTCCTTGATGGCGAGGATGTGCGCGCCCATCTTCTCGACCTCCTTGGCCTTGGCGACGTAGTATTTCAGCGAGAACTTGTCGCGCTTCGAGTCGAGGATGTCGCCGGTGTAGCAGATCGCGGCCTCGCACAGCGCCTTGCCGTGATCGCGCACGGCTTCCATGGCGACCTGCATGTTCGGCAGGTAATTGAGCGAGTCGAAGATGCGGAAGATGTCCATGCCCGCATCGGCCGAGTGCTTCACGAAGCCCGCGACGACGTTGTCCGGATAGTTCGAGTAGCCGACGGCATTCGAGCCGCGGAAGAGCATCTGGAACAGGATGCCGGGGATTTTTTCACGCAATCTGCGGAGGCGTTCCCACGGGCACTCCTTGAGGAAACGCATCGCGGTGTCGAAGGTGGCGCCGCCCCACATTTCGAGCGAGAAGAGGTCGGGCACGCCGGCGGCGTAGGCCTCGGCGACGCGCAGCATGTCGTGCGTGCGCATGCGGGTGGCGATGAGCGACTGGTGGGCATCGCGCATCGAGGTGTCGGTGATGAGCAGTTGCTTCTGCTCAAGGATCCACTTCGAGAACGCGTCGGGGCCTTTCTCTAACAAGATGTCGCGGCTGCCGGTGAAGGGCTTCGCGGCAGGATGGGGGACGCGCGGGTTGAGGATCGGCTTCTCCGGCTTCCAGCCCTTCGCGGTGGCGTTGCCGTTGACGGTGATGTCGGAGAGGTAGGAGAGCAGCTTGGTGGCGCGGTCACGCTTGGCCTTGAACTTGAGCAGTTCGGGCTTGGTGTCGATCAGCTTGGTGTGGGCCTGGCCGCTGCGGAAGGTGTCGTCATTGATGACGTTCTCGAGGAACGGGATGTTCGTCTTCACGCCGCGGATGCGGAACTCGCGCAGGGCGCGGTCCATGCGCTGGCAGGCGGTCTCGAAGTCACGGCCCATGGCGGTGAGCTTCACCAGCATCGAGTCGTAGTATGGCGTGATCACCGAGCCGGCGTCACCCGAACCGGCATCGAGGCGGATGCCGAAGCCCGCGGCCGAGCGGTAGTTGAGAATACGGCCGTAGTCAGGTGCGAAGCCGCGCTCCGGATCCTCCGTGGTGATGCGGCACTGGATGGCGTAGCCGTTGCACGGGATCTCGTCCTGCGGCGGGATGGCGATTTCGTCGGAGAAGAGCGAGAAACCCTTCGCGACCAGGATCTGCGAACGCACGAGGTCGATGCCAGTGACGCACTCGGTGACGGTATGCTCCACCTGGATGCGCGGGTTCATCTCGATGAAGAACCAGTCTTTCTGGTCCATGTCGTAAAGGAACTCGACGGTGCCCGCGTTGTTGTAGCCGATGCCTTTCGCCAAGGCGACGGCGGCATCGCAGAGATCTTTGCGGACCTTCGGATCGAGTTCGATCGACGGGGCGATCTCGACGACCTTCTGGTAGCGGCGCTGTACCGAGCAATCACGCTCGTGCAAGTGGACCACATTGCCGTGCTGGTCGCCGAGGATCTGCACCTCGATGTGCTTCGCGCGGGAAATGTAGCGCTCCAGGAAGACGGCGGGATTGCCGAAAGCCTTCTCGGCCTCGCCCTGCGCTTCGGAAAGCAGGCCTTCGAGTTGCTCCGGCTTCTCGACGACGCGCATGCCGCGTCCGCCGCCGCCGAAGGCTGCCTTGATAATGAGCGGGAAGCCGATTTCCTTGGCGACCTTGAGCGCTTCCTTGGGATCGGTGATCGGCTCCTCGGTGCCGGGCAGGGTGGGGACGTTGAACTTCTCCGCCAGCTGCCGCGCGGCGGTCTTGTCGCCCATATTCTCCAGCAATTCCGGCGAGGGGCCGATGAAAGTCATGCCTTCGCGCGCGCAGGCCCGGGCGAAGGCCGCGTTCTCCGAAAGGAAGCCATAGCCCGGATGCACGAGCGTCACGCCCTTCGACTTCGCCATGGCGACGATGCCCTCGACATCGAGGTAGGCGCCGACCGGCCCCTTGTCCTTGTCGAGTTGGTAGGCCTCGTCGGCCTTGAAGCGGTGGCGGGAAAAGCGGTCCTCCTCGGCGAACATTGAGACGGTGCGCAGTCCGAGTTCGTTCGCGGCGCGGAAAATGCGGATGGCGATTTCACCGCGGTTGGCGGCGAGGAGCTTGTCGGTCTTGGGGTGCGGCATGCGGGGGAGTTCCTAAGCGTTCACCGGCGAATCGGCCAAGGGGAAAGCTTGCCGCATCCATGCCCCGAACGGGTGCTTCGGATGTGTTAGAGAAAAAAATCAAGAAAGGTATTGACGGGGCCGGTTTTTCGGTTACTCTCGCCGTGTCGCGACAATAGTAGGCGGCCCGATTGAAGAGTCTTCCGGTTTTTGGGTTTTTCCGGAGTCTTATCGATCGGGCCGCTTCATTTTTGTCCGGATGGGTTCTCCACACTTGGATGGCACGGCCTTGACGTAAGCCCATGTGGGACCCCATCGATCATTCGTGCATCCGGTAGAATTTCTGAAGTCCTTGAAGGTTTCGAAGGCTCACTTCGACGCAACTTGCACCCGCGCTTGGGAGAGCTACGAAAAGTCGCGAGAATGGCTGGAGGGGCGCTATGGGTTCCCTTCTCGGATACCCGAGGATCCCGGCCAATGGCGACGCTACTCGATGTCCGCGTTCCGAGATGTCGAAGAGAAAGCCCGCGGCACCCTGATCGCAGGGACAGGGGAGCTGCTGGCCCTGCCAGAGATCATCGCACTCGATTTAGCGGATGAAGGACGCGAGTGGATCGACGGCCTAAGAGCAAAGGATGGATCGTGGGTGAACTGGTCGTCAGACGACGAAACCTCATTTCAGGTTCAATTAGGCGACCTCGACTGCCTCGTGAAGCCGGTTTTTGAGCCGACGTGGCTGGGTGGTGAGAGCAGTCCGGGGAGTCGTGAAGTGCGCGAGCTGATTCAACCGAAGGAAAAGTTCTTGGCGGAGTTTTCCCTTTCCGCGAGCAAGATGCCCATTGCTCCCTCGGATGCTCGCCAGATGCTCGAGCGAGTGTTTGATAATCTTGATCGTCACTTAGGGCTCCCGCTTATGACGGCGAGAACCAAGAGGGTATGGCCTCTGCCTCTAAGGGCGGTCACTCATGGCTGGGCTACGGCCGAGGGAATCTTTTGCGAGGATCCCGAGGACCCAAGCTTGCTGGTTTCGATAGCTATTCGGCGACCGTCGTATGGGCGACGCAATAGTGGCCTGGCCGCCACGCTATTCGACGAAATGATGAAGCGCCACCTCGTCGAGAACACGGGAATTGCCCGAGTATAAAGCCGTCCTTCCTTCGTTGAAGGAAGTGGCACAGCCTACCCCACCTTCGCAATCCTCGCCCGGTCCAGATCAAACGGACTGATCTCCAGCAGCACGGTCGCACCATCCGGGATTTCGGGCGGAGCGGCTGCCA
>CBKZPU010000335.1:0-3602 GCA_966696705.1 uncultured Verrucomicrobiaceae bacterium
GCTCGGGCTTCTGCTCGGGCTTCTGCTCGGGCTTCTGCTCGGGCTTCTGCTCGGGCTTCTGCTCGGGGTGGATGAGCACCTTGAGGGCGTGCTTCTGGCCGAGGTATTTGATGGCGACGTCGTGGAGTTCCTTGGCGGTGATGGAGGCGTAGTCGGCGTCGCGGCCGCGGATGAGGTCGATGCGGGCGGGGTCTTCCTGGGACTGGGCGAGGACGGTGCCGAGCCAGTAGGTGTTGTCGCGCTTCATCTTCTCGATCGTGGCCTGCATCGGCTTGCGGGCGCGGTCGAGCTCGTCGTCGTTGGTGCCGTTGCGGGCGAGCAGGTTGGCGATCTCGGTGGCGGTGTCGGCGAGCTTTTTGGTGTCATCCGCCTTGCCGACGCACTCGGCGGCCATGAAGCCGAAGCCATCGAGACCTTCGGAACCGCCGGGCGAGGCATTCGGGCTGTAGGAGGCGCCGAGCTTTTCGCGGATCTCCTTGCGCAGGCGATCGGTGAGAATCTCGCCGAGCAGGTTGAGGCGGCGGAAGAGCTTCTGATTGCCGCGCAGGCCATCGGTCTTCCAGACGACCATGGCGGTGCCTTGGGCGATCTTGCTGTCGTAGGTGAAGGTCTTTTCCGCGGCGCCCTTCGGGAAGGCGATCTTCCGGGCGGCGGCGAGGTCGGGCTTCTTGTCGGCACGGGCGGGCAGCGCGCCGAAGGTTTTCAGGACGAGCGGCAGCAGCGTGCTTTCGTCGTAATCGCCGACGATGCTGAGTTCGAGGTAGTCCTTGGTGAGAGCGGGGGCGAGCCACTTGCGGGCGTCCTCGAGGGTGTAGCTGCCGAGCTTCGCCTCATCCGGCACGCCCCAGCGCGAGTCGCCGCCGTGAAGCCAGGCATCCATGGCGGCCTGCGGGCCGGCGGGGGTGTGGCGGAGCTGCTGGAAGATCATGGGGATGGCCTTCTTGAACTGCGCGAGGGCTTCCTCGCGATAGCCGGGGTCGGTGAGCTGCGCGCACATGAGCTGGAGCTGGAGCTCCAGGTCCTCCGGCGTGGTGCGGCCGCCGAGCGAGAAGGCATCGTCGCCGATGGCGAAGGAGGTGCCGACATTGCGGCCGGCGAGGATCTGCTGGAGATCGTCCACCGAGTGCTTCCCGAGGCCGCCGGCATCGAAGACGGTGCTGGTGAAGAAATCGAGGCCCGGGGTATCCTTCGGCTGGGTGAGCTTGCCGCTGCCGAAGCGCGTGGTGAGGCGGATGGAGTTCTTTTCGAAATCGGTCTTCTTGAGATTCAGGCGGACGCCATTCGAGAGGACGAGCTGGGAGAACTCGAGGCCGTCGATTTCCTTGCGCGACTTCACGGTGCCGGCGGGGCCGAAGTCGGTGTAGCCGAAGGCGGCGGCCTGCTTTTGCTCGGGGGCTTCGACCTTCTTGCTACGAGATTCCTCGTAGATGGCGAGCAGGGTGGCGCGGGCATTCTCCGGCTCCACCTTCGTGGTGAGCACGAGGTGCAGGCCCTGGTCCGCCCAGAACTCGCGGAAGGCGGCGTGGCAGGTCTCCGCGGTGGCGGTGTCGAGGCCCTTCATGGCGATCTCCAGGTCGGTCTCCGGGGTGGAGAAGACGGTGCCTTCATTGATGGTGCGGGCGATGCCGGTGGCGAGCGACTCGGACTTCCGGCTCGGCGCGGTTTTCACGGCCTGCTGGTAGACATTGAGGAGGTTCGCCTTGGCCTCGGCGATCTCGGCGTCGGTGAAGCCGTATTCCAGCGCGCGGCGGAATTCCTGCTCGAGGATGGGCAGCGCCTCCTGCCAGCGATCGTCGGTGACGGTCACGTCGAAGGAGCCGAGCTCGGCGTAATTGAAGAGCTCGTCGCGGCTGGCGCTGCCATTGGCGATGGCGGAGCCTTCCTGCTTTGCGATGCGGTCGAAGCGGCGGCCGATGGCGGCGTGGGCGAGGCCGAGCGGCAGCATGGAAAGGCGGCGGGTGGTGCTGTCCGGCACGCGGCTGAAGGGGCGCACCGAGACCAGCGAGAGATCCGTGGAGGTGACTTCCTTGTCGGAGAAGACGGCGGCCTGCACGCCCTCGACCGGCTTGATGGGGCCGAGGTCGGGGTTCTTGCCGGGCTCGGCGGGGTTCGCGAGGGTGCCGAAGGTGTCCTTGATGCGCGCCTCGATTTCATCCGGCTTCACATCGCCGACGACGATGAAGGTCATGCGCTCGGGCGTGTAGTAGCGGGTGTAGAGATCGACGAAGCGCTCGCGCGGGGCATTCTGGATGACTTCCTCGGTGCCGATGGGGAAGCGCGTGGTGACCAGCGAGCCGGGCAGCAGCTCGGCGAATTGCTGCTCCATGATGCGGTAGCCGACGGTGTCGCGGCTGGTTTTTTCGGAGAGGATGACGCCGCGCTCGGCGTCGATTTCGGCGGCATCGAGCTTCGCGCCATCGCCGAAGTCGCGCATGACGGTGAAGCCGAGCTTCATGGTCTCCTCGGAGAGGTCGGGGAGATCGAGCATGTACACCGTTTCATCGAAGGAGGTGTAGGCATTGACGTGGGCGCCGAAGGCGATGCCGAGGCGCTGCATGCGGGGGATGAGCTCCTCGGGGGTGAAGTTCTTCGAGCCATTGAAGACCATGTGCTCCAGGAAGTGGGCGAGGCCGCGCTGGTCCTCCGCCTCCATGAGCGAACCGGCGGCGATGTGCATGCGCAGCGAGACGCGGCCGGGCGGCTCGGCATTCGGGTAGATGAGGTAGCGCATGCCGTTTTCCAGCTTGCCGAAGCGGGCCTTCGGGTCGGCGGGGATGTCGCTCTGCTCCTGCGGCCAGGTTTTCGCCGGGGCCTCGGCGACCTGGGTGTCGGTCTTGACGGTGGTGGGCGGGGTGGTGGGGGCGTCCGGTTTGGCGGCGGCGGCGGTCTTGGCCGGGGCCGTGGCGTTGGTGCTCGCATCCACGGCCGGCGGCGTGGTGGCCGGCGGCGGCGGGACCGGTTTCTTAATCAGGAAGAACGCCGCCACCGCGGCGAGGATCAGGCTGAGGACCAAGGGTGCCGGATTTCGCATGGATCGAAGCTTGTCGGCGGTCCGGTGCTTGGCAACGGGAAAGCGGGGGAAAGCCGGGGGTGGAGGCCGTCGGAAGGGGGGAACCGCGGGTGGGAGAAGTGAGACCGGGAATGGACGCCGATCGACGCGAATGGGAGGCCGCGGAGGGGGCTGGATCCGGGCCGTGAAGGGAGTGGATCATGCTGCGAAGAGGCCGGATGACGGGCGGACCGCCGGGAAAAGTCGCGGCTTCCGGCTGCTCCCCATTTCCAGAACCCGCGTCCATGCCCGTCGATTCGCGGTTGGATCCTTTCAAATACGACGGTCCCTGGCGGAACCCGGGCTCCGGGACGGGGCGGAATTTTTTCGCAGAATCGGGATTGCAAAACCCGGTCCGCCGTGATGGTTTCGCGGCCCGCCGGTCCCAAGCCGGCGGGAAACATCCTCAAAACGCGCGCGTGGCGGAATTGGTAGACGCGCTAGATTCAGGTTCTAGTGGGGGCAACCCCGTGGAGGTTCGAGTCCTCTCGCGCGCACGCTTTTGTTAGTCAACGGGTCCCGGAGCTGAAAGGCACCGGGATTTTTTGTTGGG
>CBKZPU010000336.1:0-3580 GCA_966696705.1 uncultured Verrucomicrobiaceae bacterium
GCGTCCATTCGCGGTTCCCCGATGAATCCTCGTTGCGTTGATTCCACTCCACTGTTGCGGGACGGCCCGGGCTTTCCCTAACTTGCAGGCGTGATTGGCCGCCTGCTCCTCCCGCTGCTGGTTTTTTCCCTCGTCCCCGCCAGTGCCCAGACGCCCTTCGTGCCGGACATCGGCGCGAACGTCACCCGCCCATGGCCCGGCAAGGACTTTTGGGCGAATCCCGCGGAAGACTGGACGCTCTCGAAGGGACGCTTGGAAAACACCTTCTCCGGCGGCAATCGCAACGTCACGCTGCTCACCGCCGAGCTGACCCCGGCCGCCGAGCCTTTCACCGCCCACGTGCTGCTCGACCAAGTGTCGTTCGAGCTTTTCGGCGAGGGCTTCGTCGGCTTCCAAGCGGGCGTCCGAGGCGAGAGCGGGGATTTCCGCGAGGCGGCGGTCAGCGGCACCGGCTTTGCCGCCGGCATCGATTTCACCGGCCGGCCCTTCCTTGGAAGCGAGAAGCCGGAGGGCGAGCCGCTGCCGCTCCCGCTGCGCGGCATCGTGCTGGAACTCAAGGGCGAGCCGGATGGCCCCGACCGCTACAAGCTGAGCCTGCTGGTCCAGGACGCGACCGGGAAAATCCTGCGCACGGTGACCACCACCGCGCACGCCTCGTGGCTGCCGGGCCTGATTTCCCTGACCTCGTCGAGCCAGCCGCCGGTGCCGGTGAATCTCGCGTCAACCCGTCCCGCGCGCGTCGAGCCGATCGCCCAAGCGCGCCAAGGCGAGGGCCGCTTCGGTTTCAGCAAGCTCGCCATCTCCGGAGCGAAGTTCGCGCTCCATCCCGAGCGCGCCTTCGGCCCCATCCTGTGGACCACCTACACGATGGACAATGACGGCACGCTTTGCCTGCTCGCCCAAGCCGCGCCCTTCGCCCGCAACGAACGGCTGAATGCCGAGCTGATCCTGCCCGGCCGCGACCCGGTCGTCGCCACGATGGAGCCGGTCTCCCGCACCGTCCGCTTCCGCGTGCTGAAGCAGGATCCGGCCAAGACCATGCCCTACGAGGTGAAGCTCGCTGGCGATTCCTACAAGGGCACCATCCGCCCCGCCGCCAGCGGCCGGCCGCTGAAGGTCGCCTCGCTTTCCTGCAACGACGCGACCGGCTTCCCCCACAAGGATCTGGTCGATAACGTCCGCGCGCAGGCTCCCGATTTCATCACCTTCCACGGCGACCAGATCTACGAGGGCATCGGCGGCTATTCGCTGATCTACGATCACCGGCCCGGCGATCGCCCGGTGCTGTCCTACCTGCGCAAGTACGCGATGCACGGCTGGACGTGGCGCGAGATCCTGCGCGACACGCCATCGATCACCATCCCCGACGACCACGATGTCTTTCACGGCAACCTGTGGGGCGCGGGGGGCGAGCCGGCGGATATTTCCAAGGGCTATGGCAACACGGCCCAGGACGGCGGCGGCTACAAGATGTCGGTCGAGTTCGTGAACGCGGTCCATCGCAGCCAGACCGGCAACCTGCCCGACCCCGCCGACCCGTCGCCGTGCCGCAGCGGCATCAGCGTCTATTTCACCCGCCATGCGTGGGGGCCACTCGATTTCGTGATCATGGCCGACCGGCAATTCAAGTCCGCGCCAAAGGTCGCCCTGCCGGACGCGCGCGTCGAAAATGGCTGGGCGCAATCGGTATCGTGGGATCCCAAGACGGGCGTTGCCACCGGTGAGGTCCACCTTCTGGGCAGCCGTCAGGAAGCCTGGCTCGCCCGCTGGGCCAAGGACCCGGCCAAAGGGACGAAGTTCCGCGTCGCAATCTCCCAAGCTCCGTTCTGCGCGCCCCAGACCCTGCCGAGGGCGGCCCGTTCCGACGCCGAGGTGCCGAATCTGCCGGTCTTCAAGCCCGGTGCCTACGCTCCCGATGACGAACCGAAGCCGGATTACGACACGAATGGCTGGCCGCAGGCACCGAGGCTGAAGGCGCTCGAACTGCTGGCCGAAGCCCATGCCGTCCACATCACCGGCGACCAGCACCTCGGCAGCACCGGTCAATACGGCCTCAAGACCTGGGGCGACGGGCCGTGGTGGATCAGCTCGCCCGCCACCGCGAACATCTGGCCGCGGCGCTGGATGCCATCGGCGGAAGGCAAGAACCGCCGCCCCGGCGCCCCGAAGTGGACGGGCGACTACGACGATGCCTTCGGCAATCACATCACCCTCCACGCCGTGGCCAATCCGCAGGACATCGACCGCGAACCCGCCCGGCTTTTCGACCGCGCCGTCGGCTACACCATCACCACGTGGGATCCCGCCAGCGGCAAGGTGCGCCTGGAGAACTGGCCCTACTGGGCCTCTCCCGCCAAGCCCGCTCCGGACAACCAGCCCTATCCCGGCTGGCCGGTGACGATCGACCCGGCGAGCGGGAAGCGGGTGGATTGAGACTTCGCAGCCTCATGAAATCCGGTCCGATCCTGTGGCTGTGCCTTGGCTTCGCGCTCTTTGGCAACGCCTGCACCTCATCGAGCCCCTCAACGGCTCATCCGCCCGCTGAAGATTCGCGGCAGGGTCAGCGCGTCAAGGTGTTAGCCTATCTCCGCAGCGAAGGGATCATGTCGCCCGGCACCAAGCTGGAATCCGCCGAGTGGAGCGATGAGACTCAAAAGTGGCTGGTTGTCCTGAAGCATCCCACGGGGGTGGCCAGCCACTGGTTCGTGAATGAGGCGGCCGACGACTACAGCGGCGGCACTTGCATGCATTGAACCCGCCACCCTGCTCTTGACGAACCGGCTGTCGCGAGCCCCCGGTGGTGGCTGCTGTCATGCTCGAGTTCCTCAGATCCGCGTCGGTGCTGCAGGTCGCGGTGTTCTTCCTGCTGGCGAATGTCGTGATCTTCACGTCCTCGGTGGCGCTCTGCTGGTGTCTCGGCCGCTGGTTCGGAACGCGCCGCATTTTCGATCGCTGGGAACCCCTGCGCCCGGTGGAAATGGCAGCGGCCCTCGGCGCCGTGGTGCTGAATGCGCTGGTCTCTGTCGGCGGCTGGTGGCTGTGGACGCACGACTTCATCGTGCTGAAGGACACCGGTTTCTGGCGGGCATCGGCAGACTGCGTGGTCATGGTGCTGGCCATGGACCTGGGCATGTATGTCTTCCATCGCGCCGCCCATCTGCCGTGGATCTATCGCTGGCTCCATCGCTTCCATCACCGGCACGAGACGACGAATCCGATCAGCCTCTTCGTGCTTCATCCCGCGGAAGTCATCGGCTTCGGCGCGCTGATGATCCTGTTTCTGGTCTGCTATCCCATGAGCGTTACCGGGCTGGTGGCTTACCTGTCGCTCAACGTGCTGTTCGGAACCTTGGGCCATTCGGGCGTCGAGCCCTTCCCGGCGGCTTGGGGAAAGGTGCCAATCCTCCGATTGCTCGGCACTTCCACCTTCCATGCGGAGCACCACGAGCATCCGAAATACAACTTCGGCTTCTACACGCTGCTATGGGACCGGCTGTTTGGCACGCTCGATCCCGACTACGAGCGGCGCTTCCGGCAAGACGCCGTCGAATGAACCGTCGCGCCCGCCATTGCCAGCCGC
>CBKZPU010000337.1:0-3516 GCA_966696705.1 uncultured Verrucomicrobiaceae bacterium
ACTGTGCCACACGCCGGCGATGCCAGGCTGCATTGGAAGCTCTCCGGCGACAGCTCCGCCAACGGGCGCACCCGCAGGCGGCTGATACTCGTTAAGGTAGAGCATTCCGCCCGCGTCTGCTTTTCCGTCCGCTTCCCGTCCCCTGCTGCCGAAGCGGGCTTGCAATTGGGATCCCTCTTCCGACGGCGTGGCGGCGGAAGACCGCCCGAACCCCTCAGAGCCACCTTGCGCCAGATTGGCAGGCTTGCCCTCGATAGAGAACGCCAAGTCTCTTCCAAGGGCTTCGCCATCGGCTAGTTCGTTGGCCGCAATCGCCCCGGTGGCCGTCGCGGGCGCGGTCGTCGGCGCGGGAGCTTTAGCCGGAGCAGGTTCGGTGGCCGACGCGGCCAACGGCTTCGTCGTGAACGGAGGGTTCTGTGAAAGATGCAGGTAAGACGTTGCCGGCTTATTCACCGGAGGCCCGGACGCCGAGGATTTGCTCTGTCTCGTTGCCGGTTCTTCGGCAAGCTTGGCCAAGGACTCATCCACCACTTGTCCGCGCTCCAACTTCCCTTCGACCGCAGCGAGGGCGTCCCGCTCGGAGGCGGGTTGCGCGGCCGGAGCCGGCACTGGTCCCCCCATCGGCCTAGCGGGTGCCGCCGGAGACGCCGGGACATCATAGGCAAAATGATCTGTCGGCGTCTTTGCGCCCGCACCGAGACCGCCGCCAAAGCCACCACCACCTCCTCCTCCGCCAGCAACGAACTCAATCTTCTCCCGGGACGCTTCCATGCGCATGGCCGCGACCGACGACTTCTTGCTGCTCATACCGACCGTACCCAGCAACGACCATGCTGCCACACTCACCACCGTGCATGCCGCGAGCGCCAGCAGGGCACGGCGCCCGGTCTGGCCACGGTGCGCGACCTTGGGTTGTTCGCGCACCTCTTCCTTCTCAGCCACCGGTTCTTCAAACAACGCCTCGATCTTCGCCCGCTTCTCCGCCGGCAGCTTCCACTCATCCTCCGGCCCGGCCTTGCGGTCCTCGGTGATGAACCCGTGCAACACCCGCAGGCGCCGCTCGAACAGTCGCGCCTCGGGATCCCGCGCGCAGATCTCCTCCAACTCCGCCGCTTCGAACGGCGAAGCCTCGCCTAACACCCACGCGGTGATCCGCGCTTCGAGCGCAGCGTCACCCACGGGATTCAGCGGCTTGTCCGTATCGTCATTCATACTTTCGGGTCTGGTGTCTTGAATCTTTAAATCTTGTGTCTCTAACCGTTCGCACTCTCGATCCCCATGCGGCGCAGGCTTTCGCCGAGGGATTTCAGCAGGTGGTGGAGCTTGTAGCCCACGTTGCCGACGCTGAGGCCGGTCCGTTGGCTGATTTGTTCGTATTTGAGGTCTTCGTGGTACTTGAGCAGGAGCAACGCGCGGTCGTCATCGCGGAGTTCGGCGAGGAGGAGTCGGACGGCGCCGGCGGCCTCGAGACGCCCGACGGGATCGTGGTCGTCGTGGCCGGCGGCGGCATCCCACTCGGGAGCATCCTCGACGAGGGTCTCGCGCTTGTGGTCGCGCAGGTAGTTGAGAGCGAGATTTCTGACGGAGCGGTAGAGCCAGGCCTTCGGATTGGCGACCTCGTCCCAATGGGCGTGCAGGCGGAGGAAGGCCTCTTGGACGAGGTCTTCCGCGCATTCGCGGCGGCCCACCATGCCGTGGGCGAAGCGCAGGAGCGGGCTTTCCTCCGCCTCGAAGATCTGCCGGAGCGTGGGTTTCTCCTCGGTCATCGTGGCGAAAGGAAGCACCGCCGGGACTTCAGCCCTGGGCTGTGGCGCGGTTTCCATGCGGGGTGTCAATCATGGCTCTCATCGGTAAAGACACGACGGGCCGGAAATCCTTGGAAGATTTTTTCACCGATAGGATCATCGCCGCCGTGCCCCCGAAGAAAAAGCCGAACGCCAAGCACCTTGCCGGCCCCGCGCTGGTCAAGGAAGTGTGCCGCCGGATCCGGCTGGCGCGCAGCCTGTGGGACGCACACCGGAATGCCGCCTGCCGCGGCGAGCGCGAGAAGGCGATCGCGCTCTACGAGACGCTGACGCCAGAGGAACGGGAAAAAGTCCCGCAGACGCTGCGGGTGTGGCTGCGCTACCGCAGCGAGAAATACTTTGGCGAGGGACGCTGACCCCGCCCTCACTCCGCCTTCTTCGCCCGGTGGCCGGGCTTGGCGAGGATCTCGACATAGACCTCCTTGCCGCCCGCGGTGGCAGCGGCGGCGACGGCTTTCTCGACATCGCCCGGATGCGTGGCGGCGGCGTCCGAGCTGCTCGAGCCGACCTTGCAATCGAAGTCCCAGAAATCGACGCCCTCGGGCAAGGGCTTGCGGCGCTCGCGCTTCAGATACTTGCGGAGCTCGTGCTTAATCGCATCGAGCACCAGGCCGGGCTTCCGGCCCGGGACTTCGAGGGGAAAGGTCTTCTTCATGGGGCGGTCTTGTGTCGTCCGCCCCGCCGCTTGTCGATGTCGATTCGCGGTTGGAACACTCCAATGCGGGGACCAAGGCTGGGATTGGGCGGTCCCGCGATCACGTAGGCGGCTCTTCCGCGATCCCGGAATGTTTTCCGCCGCACGGATGCCGCATCGTGGCGGCATATGAAACGCGCATTCGTCACCGCCCTGTTTCTTTCGATCCTCCCGCTCGCGGCCCAAGAGGCCACCGCGACGACCGGGATGCGCATGACCGAGCAACGCGAGGTGACGAGCGCCAGCAACGCGCTGCTCGCCGCTTCGATGAATCTCCGCCCGGACGGCACCGCCCGCACCACCCACCAGGTCGGCAGTTTCAGCACCCGCATCGAGCTCAAGGGCCTGACCGTCCACGAAATCGTCAAGCTGCCCCTGAGCGAGGCCGACGCCGCCAAGGGTATCACCCGCCGCTACCATGCGAAGCTGGCGTGCCAAGCCCACCGCATCTGGGACGGCCCGATGGTCACCTGGTCGGAGTGGCGGGAAAACAGCTACGGCTTCTTTCCCTCGACCATCGTCGTCGAGGAAGTGCATGGCACGCTTCAGGCATCCGCCAAGCGGATCCAGGACTTCAGCCCCGGCATCGACGGCGCGATGACCGCCTCGGCCAAGTGATGTGACTTTCCGTGTGTGATTCCGGTGGAGGAGGCATCTGGCTAAAGGTCGGCCGCGTCTTTCCTCCTCCGCCGGACACGGCAGGAAAATCGTAGTCGCGTTCGTAAGAACTCGGGAATAACAGCCTATCCGGTAACTTCCCCGGTGTCACCACCGCGCCGACGAAGGATCTGCTCAGCGTTGCCGATTAAGGAGCACCGCTCTAACGCGTCAGCTTTTCCCGCGTCGCCTCGTCGATGACCAACGGCTTGCCCTCGTGATCGACGCGAACGGTCGTCACCTTCCCGAAGGCGCAGACTTCGCCGTCTTTCAGTACTTCGAAGACCCAGTTCAACGACGCCGCGCCGATGCGCTCGATGCCGAGCTGGACTTGGATCTCGTCGCCGAAACGCAGCGGTC
>CBKZPU010000338.1:0-3504 GCA_966696705.1 uncultured Verrucomicrobiaceae bacterium
GATAGCGACCATGGAGCACTGCCACGGCACCCTGATCCGGCTGACCAAGCTCACCGACACGAGCTGGATCGTGCATTGGTTCACGGCCGGTCACGGGCTGATCAAGACCGTGGCCAAGGGTGCCCGCAGCCCGAAAAGCCCCTTCGCGGGCAAGCTGGACCTCTTTTTCGACGCCGAAATCACTTGGGCCAAAGCACGTTCCGGCGAACTGCACGGCCTGCGCGAGGTGGCGGTGACCCGCACCCGCGAGCCGATCCGCGGTGATTACAATGCAATGCTATTGTCTGGCTATTGGTGCCGTTTGCTGGAGCTTTTGATCGAGCGCGACCACCCGGAACCAGAATTGGCGGACCTGCTGCGGCGCGCACTGGACCACGTCGCGGAGAAGGGTGCCTCGGTGCGTGCGATGCAGCACTTTGAGCAGGAACTCGCGAGAAATCTAGGCATTATGGGCGAGCGCAAGCAGGCCGCCGGGGCCCTGCGGGAGACGCTGGGCAGCCTCCCTCCGCAGCGGGCCCAATTGTTGGAACGACTTTCACCCGCGCCGGATTTCCCCGTTGCGGAAACCGAAACCGGTGATTTAAAGTAAATACAAGCCATGGACTCACCAACAGCTACCCTGATTCAAATCCTCCGCGGTCGTGTCGATGAACTGGTCGCCGTGGGCGATCTCGACGAAGCCGTTCACGCCGCCACCGCCGCCGTTCTCAAGGCGCAGCAGATGCTCAGCAGCGATCTGGACAGCATCGACGAGTTCGCCAGCTCGCTGGAAGTCCGGGCCGATGTGTATCGCCAGCTCGGCCGCCTCGAGGAAGCGCGCGATGACTACAAGCAGGCGATCGACCAGCTCGACAACCGACCCGACCGCGCGGTCCAGCTCGGCCGCCTCTACGCCGGCTACGGCGCGGTGCACGACCAGCTCGGCAACAGCGAACGCGCCGCCGAGCTGTGGCAGCAGGCGATTCACTACTTCGAGACCGCCGAGCCGCCCGCGCTGCTCGACATCGCCTCGATGGCCAACAACATCGCCTACCTCAAGAAGGCTGGCGGCGATGTCGAAGGCTCGGAAGCTCACTTCCTGCGCGCCTTGGAAATCCTCCACCGGGAGCTGGGCCCCGATCACGAGGAAACGGCTGCCGTCTCCAACAACATCGGCGCGCTCTATCAGTCGGCCGGTTACTACGAGCAAGCCCGCGAGATGCACCTGATGGCGCTCGACGCGCGCCGCAAGCTCTTCGGCGAAAACCACCACGACACCGCGCAGTCCCACAACAACCTGGCGCTGGCGCTGCTCGCGACCGGTGACAAGGCGTGGGCGCAGCGGCACTTCGAAAAGTCCATCGCCGGCTTCAAGGCACTGGGCATCGAATACATCGACGACCTCGCCGCGGTGGCCGAAAACTACTGCTCCTTCCTGCGCGACGAGGGTCTCTACACCCGCGCCGACGAAATTGCCGCCGAACTCAATGGCTCGGTGGCCGGCGTGGCCTGAATCGCCTGACAACGTGGCGGGTGCCGGTGGTTCACCGGTTATCCGAGGCGTCAAGGCGTCCGGGGCATATCTGTCTCGTGCCCCAACGGGGCGAAATGAAATAGCCCGGGGCAAGCGGCAGCGCAGCCCCGGGTTACAGGCCCGCAAGATGCCGCCCTGAAGTGGGCGGGATGGGGCTTGAACTACGATACGCTTGGAAGTTCAGCCCCAGCGCTCCCCTTCACCGGCGCTTCGCCGAGGCGGTCGCGGTGGAGCTTTCCTTCACCGCGATTTTTTCCGCCCGCAGCCAGCGCAACAGCACCGCGCGATCGCCGGTGAGCAGGCCATGCACGCGGTAGTTCGAGCGGCGTAGTACTTCCGCGTCGTCCCGGCCTTCATCGACCACGCACCACGGCTTGGAGCCGGAGGAATGGATGAAGCGGAATTCTTCGGGCCCGGTGACGAGGAAGGCGACATGGCTGTCGAGCCCGATGATCCGCACCCCGGGTTCCGCCCTGGCGACTTCGCTAGCGAAATCCTCGTACGGCACGCCGACGCGCAGGGCCAGCGACTCGGCGGGCAGGAAACTGCGGATGATGTTCTGCGACGGCTGGCGCGCCAGCTTGTAGCGATCCACCTGAAACCCGGCGTCGCGCAGTACCGTGGACACGAAGTAGCCGCAGGCGATCTTGCCCTTCCCCGGCGTCTCGGCGGTGCCGTGGAAATCCCACGAGGTGCCGAGCCAACAGCGCATCATTTCCGGCAGCAGCGTCTCAAGGAAGCCGCGGGTTTCCGCGAGCACCCGGTCCTTTTCCTCCTTGGTACGGGCTTTGGCGTACTTCGCGGCGAGGTCCTTGCGCCAGCGCACGGCTTCTTCCTTGAGCCCCGCATAGCGCTCCGCGTCGGGAGCCGGTTTTGTCACCAGCGACCCGGCCACCGAACGCCAGGCGACGGGCAAGCGGTCGCGGAAATGCCAGCAGACGGCGCAAACAATTCCTGCCGTGGCTAAGATTGTAAGGAGGAGCCGCTTCAACGTGGTGACTTGAATTCAACCGGTTACGCGACCGGTGGCGAATGAATTTCCCGTGAAGTTGCACTCGCCCGCGGAAATCCCACGATTTCCCGCGTGAGCGCGACGCTGTCCGAAGACCAATCGCGGGTGATGACCCTGTCACTCGTCGTGGCGGTGGTGCTGCTGGCCGCGAAGGTAGCCGCGGCTGCGATCACCGGGTCCTCCGCGATCTACTCCGATGCCGCCGAATCGGTGACCCACGTGCTGGCCGTGGCCTTCGCCGCGTGGGCGCTGCGGCTGGCGCACAAGCCCTCCGACGACACCCATCACTTCGGCCATGACAAGGTGGCCTTCATCTCGTCCGGCTTCGAGGGCGCGATGATCAGCGCGGCCGCCCTGCTCATCCTCTATGATGCGGCGCGGCAGGCCTTTGGCGGCAGCGAGATCTCAAGCATGGGCATCGGCATGATCCTGACCGGCGGCGCCGCGGCGGTGAATCTGGTGCTCGGCACCGCCCTGCTCCGCGTCGGGAAGAAACGCAACTCGCCCGTCCTCCGCGCCAACGGGCAACACGTGCTCGCCGACGTCTGGACCAGCGCCGCCGTGCTCGTCGCTCTCGCCTTGGTCCATTTCACCGGCTGGCGTGGCTGGGACCCCGTCTGCGCGGTGCTGGCCGGCGGCAAGCTGATGTGGACCGGTTCGCGGCTGATGCGGGAGAGCTTCGGCGGCCTGATGGACGAAGCCGATCTCACGGTGGAAAAGGAGCTGCGGGATCTGTTGGACGCTGGCTGCGCCACCCACGGGCTCTCCTATCACAATCTCCGGCACCGCCACTCGGGGCGGACGCATTGGGTCGAGTTCCACTTGGTTTTCCCCGATGAAACGGGCCTCGGCGACGCGCACGAAATCGCCACCGCCTTGGAAGGGCGCGTGGCAGGCCTGCTAGGCCAGGACGTGCGAGTCATCTCCCACCTCGAGCCGCGCTCCGCGGAACATCAGGAGGAGCGGTGGGAGCTGCGGT
>CBKZPU010000339.1:0-3370 GCA_966696705.1 uncultured Verrucomicrobiaceae bacterium
GTGAAGACCCACTCGCCGTCCTCGGTTTCGCCGAAAAACGCGCCCTCCGCCGTCCCGTCGCCTCGGGTGACGTGATAGCTGTTGTAGGAGAAATTCTCGCCGGGCCCCAGCACCGGGCTCTGGCCGACCACACCATCGCCCTCGACCACCGTCACCTCGCCATCGTCCTCGCGGACGATCCACTTGCGACCGCGGATGGTGACTTTCTCGTCCGAGTCGTTCTTGATCGAAATGAAGTACACGAACGGATGCGGGCGCTCGTCGGGAGCGTCCAGGCTGGGCATGTAGATCACGTCGTCCACTTTGACGCTCAGCCCGTCCAGTTTCCGCAGCATCGGGGTCATGTCCTGCGAATGTGGACGATTCTGCCCCCCCCTGCCAAGCGGAAGTTCGGGGTCCGCGCCGCCGATCGCGGTTCAGTCTTGCGTCTTTCCGTCTTCTGTCTTCCGTCTTCGCCCGTGACGCCGGAAGAACAGCTCAACATCTTGACCGCCGGTACCGCCAAGGTGCTCTCGGAAAAGGAACTTCTCGAAAAACTCCGCCTCGGCCGCCCGCTCCGCATCAAGCTCGGCGTGGACCCCACCGCCCCGGACATCCACCTCGGTCACACCGTGGCATTGGAGAAGCTGCGCCAATTCCAGCGACTCGGCCACCAGGCGGTGCTGCTCATCGGCGACTTCACCGCCACCATCGGCGACCCGTCCGGCCGCTCGGTCACCCGTCCCCCGCTGACCCGCGACGAAGTGCTGGCGAACGCCGCCACCTACACCGAACAGGCTTTCAAGATCCTCGACCGCGACCAGACCGAGATCGTCTACAACGGCGACTGGTTCCGCAAGATGAGCTACGAGGACATCCTGCGCCTCAACGCCCGCGTCACGCTCCAGCAAATGCTCCAGCGCGAGGACTTCCGCACCCGCATCGACAAAGGTCAGGAAATCCGCCTTCACGAGTTGCAATACCCCGTCATGCAAGGCTGGGACTCGGTCGAAATCCGCGCCGACGTCGAAATCGGCGGCACCGACCAACTCTTTAACATCCTGGTCGGCCGCGACCTTCAGAAGGAAGAAGGCCAGCCGCAGCAGGTCGTCATGGTCGTGCCCCTGCTCGAAGGCCTCGACGGCGTGAAGAAGATGTCGAAGTCGTACGGAAACTACGTCGGCGTCAGCGATTCCCCGCAGGACATGTTCGGAAAGCTGATGAGCGTGTCCGACGAGCTGATGGCGCGCTACTACCAGCTCCTGTTAGGCGAGACGCTCGATCCCTCCGCCCATCCGATGGAGGCGAAGAAGTCGCTCGCCGAAAAGATCACCGCCCGCTACCACGGCGACGAAGCCGGGGCCGCGGCCCGCGCCGATTGGGACACCCGCTTTTCCAAGAAGGATCTCGCCAGCGCCGAGCTGCCCGAACTCCTGCTCTCCGGGCTTCCCGCGGACCTGACGGTGTTGTCCCTCACCGCCCACGGCTTCAAGGAAGCCTTCGGCTTGGAGAAATCCAACGGCGAGCTGCGCAAACAGTTCATCACCTCCGGCTCCGTCCAACTCAATGGTGACAAGCTCATCGACCCCGCCGCCGCGGTTTCCCCGCAGGCGGGTGATGTGCTGAAGCTGTCCAAGAAGCACGCGGTTCGCTTTGTCTGACATCATGCCCGACCTGCCCATCCTTTACATCAAGCCCGGCTGCCCGTGGTGCGATGACGTCGTCGATTACCTCGCCAAGAAGAAAATCGCCGTGAAGGTGATGGTCGTCTCCGGCAACCGCGAGGCGATGCAGGAGATGATCGATCTCTCCGGCCAGACCAAGGCCCCGACCATGGACTGGCACGGCGAGGTGCTGGCCGACTTCGGCGTGGAGGAGTTGATTCCATTCCTCCGCGAGCGTGGAGTTATCTAACCAAAATGTCGCCTTCGGGTTCGAGTTAAGACTTGCCGCCACACTGGGATACTCCCAGCTTGGCATCGATGCGTAGAGCATGGTTTCCAGCCGCCCCCTTGTTTCTGGCAGGTGCCAGCACCCTCGTCGCCGCTCCCTCCGGAAATGCCACGCTGAAAGCGGAAGTGAAGTCCTTCGAGAAAGCCGACGCGAATCATAGCGACACACTCTCCCTCGACGAATTTCTTGGCCTGTCCAAGCCGCTTGCCACCGCCATCGAGCGCTTTCCCGCCACCGGCGAAGGCGACGATCCCGACGAACTGACGGTCTTTGCGACCGCGATGTTCGAATGGTTCGATTTTGACGACAGCTCGTCGATCGAGTTCGACGAGTGGTTTGACGCCCGGACGCGAACCGAGTTCGGGTTGAGCGGCCCGCCCCTGACCGATCACAACGAAGTCCTTGACCGCAACCACGACGGCTGGGTGAAAGCCGGAGAATTCCTGCCCTTGGTGAGGAGCTTCCTTCCCGGGAAGAAAGCACTGACGTTGTTCCGCAACATCGTGAAAGACTTCGAGGCGGCGACCGGTTCCGCGGGCGGGAGCGGCACCATGGGAGGCTCGCTCCAGATCGAGCCGGTGATTGGCCCCGGCAACAGTCCCGGCAGCTTGGATGTTTCGTCGAACTGGGAGGTATCCAACACCGCCGTGGCGACGGATTGGCTTTTCACGGTGTGCTTTCTCCCGGATTGATCTTCTTTGGCCCTGACGAACTTTCACCGGGTTCGACCGCGGACGCTCCGTAAGTGGACAAGAAAAACCCGCTGGCCGAGTCAGGTAAGAACTCAGACAGCGGGTTTTCCCGTGGGAGGCCCGGGGGGATGTTTTCGTCCGGGGGGAGACGTTTTTCGGGGGGATTGCAAGTTCGGCCGGCGGGGGGAACGGCGTCGCTTACGGGGGACATCATGTCCGATTTTCCCCCATCCGCCATTACGCCATGACGTGGGATGCGAAAAGACCGCGACATCCCAGCCGCGGTCCCTGCACCTCCGAAAGGATGTCCCTTCCTCACTCCTCCGTCCGTTCGAGGGCGTAGGCGGTCATCACGCCGGCCACGATGGCCAAGCCGCAGAACGCCGGAGCGCCCAGCAGAAAGGTGGTCGCGATGGTCCCGACGGAAATCAAGGCACAGAATGACCCCGCGAAATACACCAGCAAGGGCATGCCGATGCCCCAGAAAATCGGATTGCGACCGCAGAGCAGCGACCCCGCGAGACAAACCAGCGCGGCCATGAACATCGTGCCACCCGCGATCACCAGCGAGCGGACAAACCAGTCGGCCTGATCGAACCATACCCCGGCCGCCCCGCCGAAAACCAGCGACGCGGTAATGGCGATCACCGTGTTGATGACACCCTCGCGGCTGCCCGTCCACAGCCCCACGCGCGGGCCCTGTTCGTGACGCTCGCGGCACCGCTCCAACTTGGCGGCTTGGGCCA
>CBKZPU010000340.1:0-3339 GCA_966696705.1 uncultured Verrucomicrobiaceae bacterium
AACAGAACCGTCATTTCCTCCACCGAGGGCACGCGCGGCGAGTGGATGTCCCACACGCCGGGGCCGACATCCGAGCCGATGCCGCCGGCGGTCACGGCGTGCAGCGCTTCCATCCGGCTGCGCGAGGCTTCCAGTGAAATGACGTCGGCTTCGAGCGCGGCGATGGCACCGGCCACGTCGTCGAACTCGGCATAGCACATGTGCGTGTGGATCTGCGTTTCGTCGCGGACGCCGGAGACCGCCACGCGGAATGCCCGGACGGCGGCGTCGAGGTAGCTCTCGCGCTCGCTTGCATCCAGTGGCAGGCCTTCGCGCAGGCCGGGTTCATCGACTTGAATCACCTTCAAGCCGGCGGATTCGAGGTCGGTCACTTCCTGCCGGATCGCGAGCGCGAGCTGAAGCGCGACCAGAGCGCGGGGAAGGTCGTCGCGGACGAAGCTCCACTGCAAGATGGTGATCGGTCCCGTGAGCATGCCCTTCACCGGCTTGTCCGTGAGCGCTTGCGCCTTCGCGCTGACTTCCACGGTCATCGGCGCGGGACGGACGATGTCGCCCCAGATGATCGGTGGCTTCACGCAGCGCGAGCCGTAGCTCTGCACCCAGCCATTCGCGGTGACCGCGATGCCATCTAACAATTCGCCGAAGAACTCGACCATGTCCGTGCGTTCGAATTCGCCGTGGACCAGCACGTCGAGGCCGAGTTCCTCCTGAAGGCGGATCGTTTCCCGCGTCGCGGCATCGAGCCCGGCTTCATAGCCGGCGGTATCGAGGTCGCCCTTGCGATGTCGCGCGCGCAAGCGGCGGATCTCGGCGGTCTGCGGGAAGGAGCCGATGGTGGTGGTGGGGAAGAGCGGGAGCTTGAGCGTCTGCCGCTGGAGCTTCAGGCGCTCCTCCAAGGATCGTCCCCGGTTTGCGGCGCTTTGGTCGAGCTTCGCCACGGCCTCGCGCACCTCGCGGATCTTCACGCCGGGATGGGCTCGACGCGAGGCCAGCGCCGCCCTTGCCGCGACATGGGCATCGGGTTTGGCCTGCTCCGCGGCGACGGCGCTCAGCTCGCCGACTTTTTCCCGCGCGAACGAAAGCCACGAGCGCAGTCCGGGATCGAGCGTGGTCTCCGCATCGAGATGATGCGGCACGTGCTGGAGGCTGCACGAGGTGCCGAGCCACAACTGCTTCTCGCGGAACGACGCTGCGAGCGCCCGCAGCACTTCGATATCCGCCCGCCAAATGCTGCGACCGTCGATGAGTCCCAGCGAAAGCACGCGGTCCTGCGGGAAGTTCGCGTGCAGCCATGGCAGGTCCGCCGAGGCGCGGGTGGCATCGACGTGGAGTCCATCGAAACCCAACGCGCAGATCCGTGGCAGCGCTTCGCCAAGACGCCCGAAGGGCACGGCTAACAGCAGCTTCAGCGGCGCGGTCGGGCGCAGCTCATCCCACGCTTCCTCGTGCGCCGAGAGCACCGCTTCGTCACGACGGCTGGCAAGGATCGGCTCGCTGATCTCCACCCATTCCGCGCCGGCTTCGGCGAGCGCTTGCAGCAACTCGCGATAGACCGGGACCAAGCGCCCGATGAGCGTGAGCGGGTCGCCTCCCTCCATCTTCGAGAGTGCGAGAAAGGTCACGGGCCCGATGACCACCGGCTTTGGCCGGAAGCCCGCGGCGACCGCTTCCTTCGTCTCGCGCACGGCCTTGTCCCATGCGAATCGGAAGATCTGCTCCGGCTGCAACTCCGGCACCAGGTAATGGTAGTTGGTATCGAACCACTTGGTCAGTTCCAGTGGCACCACGTCGGGCGCACCGCCTTGGCGACTGCGGCCGCGGGCCATGCGGAAGTAGCGCTCGAGCGTCATCGGCGACTCGGCCGGGCCGAAGCGCTCCGGAATCGCGCCGAAGGTGCAGGCCAGATCGAGCATGCCATCGTAGAGGCTGAAGTCATTCGTCGCGACGAAGGTAAGCCCGGCTTGCTCTTGCCAATGGCGCAGGCGCAGCTCTTTCGCGAGGCCGTCGAGGGCCGCGGCATCGAGCTTGCAGCTCCAGAAGGCTTCGAGCGCCTGCTTCAGTTCGCGCTTCGCGCCGATGCGCGGGTAGCCGGAGACGTGGGTGGTTGCGTTCATCGTCGCGCAGCATGGAGGAATTGATGACATGAACCAAACGAAGGTTCTTCACGGTGATTGGCCGTTGCATTCATGATCGTGCTGTGGGAAAGCTCCCTCGTGCTGGAGATTCGCCATCTTGATTCCCTGATCGCCCTCGCCGAGACCGGCAATCTGACCCGCGCCGGCGAAAAGGTTTCGCTCAGTCAAAGCGCCCTGTCCCACCAGATGCGGGGGCTGGAGGAGCATTACGGCTTCGAGCTTTTCGAACGGAAGACCAGCCCGCTGCGCTGGACCCGGGCGGGCGAACGGCTGTTAGTGCTGGCCTACGAGGTCAAGCGCCTGACCCGCGATGCCGAGCGCGACCTCGCGCGGATCGGGCAGGGGACCGCCGGCACCTTGCGCATCGCGGTGGAATGTCACTCGTGCTTCGACTGGCTGATGCCGGCGATGGATTCCCTGCGCGAAGGCTGGCCGGACGTGGAAATGGACATCGTCTCCGGCTTCCACCCGGATCCCGTCGGCCTGCTCGATGAAAACCGGGCGGATCTGGTGATCGTCTCCACGGCGAAGCGGCGCAAGGGCATCGAGCACCATCCCTTGTTCGAATACGACATGCCCGCGCTGCTGGCGCACGGCCATCCGCTACTGGAGAAGCCGTACTTGACCGCCCGCGACTTCGCGCTGGAGACGCTGATCACCTATCCGATTCCGGACAACCGCATGGACTTGTTCCGACAGGTGCTGGAGCCTGCGGGCGTCGAGCCGCGGGAACGCCGCACCACCGAGCTGACGGTGGCGATCCTCCAGCTTGTTAAAAGCCGCCGCGGCATCGCCGCGCTGCCGCGGTGGGCGGTGCAGCCGTATTTGGAAAAGGACTACGTGGCCGAGATCCCGATCACCGCGAAGGGCTTGCGCGCCTCGCTCCACGCGGCGACCACCCGCGAGGCGGCGGGGCAGGCCTTCATGCAGGAATTCATCGAAACGGTGCGCGTCACCGCGGCCAAGCAGTTCGACGGGATCCGGCTGTTGGATTGAGGGGATTGCGCGACGGCGGGCGACCCCGGGCAACTGCACCCAAGATTTGAAAACCGCGAATGGACGCCAATGAACGAGGTTGGGGGCGACCCGCTTGCGCCTTGTCAGGTCCCGGACGCCCGGCTTTGCTTCGCCGCGTGCGATGGCTTGAACGGATCGAACGACGCTTGGAGTGGCTTCATTTTCCGGGGCTGTTCAAGTACCTGAC
>CBKZPU010000341.1:0-3317 GCA_966696705.1 uncultured Verrucomicrobiaceae bacterium
TGGCCGCTACGGCCATTTCACTCCTTCGCGTCGTTGCTCTCGATCCAGTAGCCGTCGGGATCCTGGAAGTAGATCTGCTGCACGCCGTCCACGCGGTGGGTCACGGCGCCCTTCTCGCCGGCGAGAGCGACGATCTCCGCTTCCTGCTCGTGGAACTTCGCGTTGAGCACGGTGTGCGGGATCTTCGCGCGCTTGAGCATGCGCGAGACGGTCTCGGAGGCTTCCACGGAAGCGGTGCCGACCAGCACCGGCTGGCCCTTGCCATGGGCGGCTTCGATCTTGGCGACCACCGCGTTGTACTTCTCGCGGCGGGTCTTGAAGATCTGGTCGTTCTCATCGACGCGCCGGTTCGGGGCGTTGGTCGGGATCGGCAAGACGTCGAGCTTGTAGATGTCGTGGAACTCGGCGGCTTCGGTGGAAGCGGTGCCGGTCATGCCCGCCAGCTTTTGATAAAGCCGGAAGTAGTTCTGGATGGTGATGGTCGCGTAGGTGCGGTTCTCGCGCTCGATCTTCACTCGCTCCTTCGCCTCGACGGCCTGGTGCAGTCCATCCGACCAGCGGCGGCCTTCCATTTCGCGGCCGGTGCTTTCATCGACGATGGTGATCTTGCCATCGCGCACGACGTAATGGACGTCCCGCTCGTGGAGGCAGTGGGCCTTGAGGAGCTGGTTGATGGCGTGGACGCGCAGGGCCTGCTCCTCGCGGCGCTTCAGCACGGCGGTGGTGGCGATGGCCTTCTTCTCCGCATCGAGATCGGGATTGGCCTCGATGGCGCCGAGCTGGGCGCTCGCATCCGGGATGGTGAAGGAGTCCGGGTTGTCGGGATCGAGGAAGCGGCGGCCTTTTTCCATCAGGTCCGCCTCGCGGGTCTTCTCGTCCACGGCGAAGAAGAGTTCCTCCTTCAGCTTGAGGAGATCCTTCTGGAACATCTGCCGGTGGAAGGCGAGTTCGGTGCTTTCTAACAAACGGCGCAGCTCGGGATTTTCCATCAGCCGCAGGAACTGGCGGTTGCGCGGCTGGCCGAGCTTGAGCTTGTAGAGCACGAGCCCCGCTTCCTTGTTCTTGCCGGCCTCCAGCAGCTTCTTCGCCTCGGCGGCGAGCTGGTTGCAGAGTTCGGTCTGGCGCTTCACCAGCTTCTCGATGTCGGCGTTCTGCTGCTCGAAGATTTGCGACGAATCCGGCGCGGGACCGGTGATGATGAGCGGCGTGCGGGCTTCATCGATGAGCACCGAGTCCACTTCGTCGATCACCGCGAAGTAGTGGCCGCGCTGGACCTGCTCGTCCTTGGTGGTGGCCATGCCATTGTCGCGCAGGTAATCGAAGCCGAATTCGGCATTCGTGCCGTAGGTGATGTCGCAGGCGTATTGCTCGCGACGGCCCCACGGCGGCATCTGGTTCAACAGGCAGCCGACCGTGAGGCCGAGCGAACGATAAAGCGCGCCCATCCATTCCGAGTCGCGTTGGGCAAGGTAGTCATTGACCGTCACGACGTGGACGCCGAGGCCGGTCAGCGCGTTGAGGAAGACCGGGATCGTGCCGACGAGCGTCTTGCCCTCGCCGGTCTGCATCTCCGCGATCATCCCGCGGTGGATGGCGACGCCGCCGAGGAGCTGCACGTCGAAATGCACCATGTTCCAGCGTTGCGGCTGGCCATTGACGAGGACCTCGGTGCCGCAGAGGCGGCGGGCCGCGTTCTTCACCACGGCGCAGGCTTCGGGGAGGATCCTTTCGAGATACTTCGCGCGGGGCTTGCTGAACTGTTCCTCGACGGCATGGAAGGCCGACTTGGCGCTTTCAATTGAGGCGACGTTGGCGCTGACGATCGACGGCAGCGGGAATTCACGGTCGAGCAGCGAGAAGCGCGCACTGATGGAGTCGGCCACCGCTTTCAGCTCGGCTTCATTCATCAGCTCCAGCTGGACCTTGGTCGGGACGTCGAGCGGATGGTAGCGGGCGAGGTGCTCGCGCCAGGAGTTCGTGAGTTCGAGAAGCTTCCCGGCCGGATCGCGCTGGAGCTTTTCTTCGATCTCGTTGATGCGGGAAACGATGGGGCGCAGGCGATGCAGCTCGCGCTCGTCCTTGTTGCCCAGCAGTTTTGGAAAGAGCCACTGGATCATGGACGGCGGAGGTTGGAGGTGAAACGGAGCCGGCTTTGTGAAGCCAGCGCGAGGAGGGACAAAGGAATGATTGGAAAAGGAGTCATCGGAACGGACTTGAATGGAATGCCCGGACCCATCACGGGCCCGGTGTCATCTGCATTGCCTCCCGGAATGAGAGGCACCGCCTTGGAGGCGGGTGAAACACCGCGGTCCCAAACGGGGATCAGCGGTCGTGGTCGATTGACATGCCGGCCTGGTGTCCGCCCGGATGGGGCGACTCTCGCGAAATGAAAGGCTTCGCGCGCCGGATTCCATCAAGCCCGCGAAGGCGGGGCCCGTCCTTGGATCCCCTCCCGGCGGAAGCCGATGACGGGAAGCTCGCGGGAAACATCAACGCCCAGCAGCACGGGAGCAGCCCCGCAAACGCCGTTGCCAAAAACATCCGGCAGCAACCCGGCGAGCGGGTGGGTGGGGATGCTTGGGACCGTAAGATCGTCGGTCTGATGAACCAGCCCGACGCCGTCCTGCAGCTTCTCCTTCCGGAGCGCCAACTCCTCGGGAGTAAAAACGCTCCAGCCGAACACGACGGCCAGCGCCATGATCCACGGGATCCACGTGCTGGGGACGATCTTGTCCTCTTCGGCGTTCATTGGGAGAGAGTGCCGCGCTTCCTTCCAGGCCGCACGGCAGGTGCAGACTCGGGGAGAATGGCGAATTGTCAAACGATTGAATGACACGGGCCGCCGGGCTTTTTGAGATGCGGGCTGCAGAGGCTACGTAGATCCTGACCGCCATGAAACCCTTGTCACTCCTTGCCGTCCTTGCGGTCGTCGTGCTTCCCGCAGACGCGGAAAGCGTCCCCGCAGCTGCGGGAAGCGTCACCGCCGCCCGCGATGGCAAGCAGGTGGTGATCAAAGCGAGGAACAAGGAGATCCTCCGCTACCAAGCCGAGGCCGGGGAACTTCCGCGCAAGGACATCAAGGAGATCTTCAAGCGGGGCGGCTACATCCAGTCCATTCACACGCCGTCAGGGAAGCTGGTGACGGACGATTTTCCGCCGAACCATGTGCACCATCACGGGGTCTGGAGCCCGTGGACCAAGACTGAGTTTGAGGGCCGCACGCCGGACTTCTGGAACATGGGCGACGGCAAGGGACGGGTGCAATTTGTCAAGATCGACCGGATCTGGGACGAGGAGGGCCGGGCGAGATTCAAGGT
>CBKZPU010000342.1:0-3290 GCA_966696705.1 uncultured Verrucomicrobiaceae bacterium
AGCGGGGTGCGCAGGCGCTTCTTGATCTCGTTGAGATCGACCTTCGCGAAGGCCGGCCACTCGGTGGCGATCACCAGCGCGTCGGCGCCGTCGAGCGTTTCGTAGAGGTCGGTGTGGTAGGTGATGTCGCCGTTGAGATTGCCGAACTTCTTGGCGGTCTCGATCGCTTCCGGGTCGGTGGCGTGGATCGAGGCGCCTTCCGCGAGCATCTTCTGGGCGAGCTTGATCGCCACGGACTCGCGGACGTCGTCGGTGTTCTGTTTGAAGGCGAGACCCCAGAGGGCGATCTTCTTCTCGCGGAAGACCCAGAGCTTCTCGCGGATCTTGTTCAGGAAGCGGTCGAGCTGGTCGAAGTTGATCTTCTCGACCTCCTTGAGCAGGCCGAAGGGCTGGCCGAGGGTTTCGGAAATGTGGATGAAGGCCTTGATGTCCTTCGGGAAGCAGGAGCCGCCGTAGCCGAGGCCGGCATTGAGGAAGGAGCGGCCGATGCGCTTGTCCATGCCGATGCCTTCCGCGACCTTTTCCACGTCGGCGCCGGAGGCCTCGCAGATGTTCGCCACCGCGTTGATGTAGGAAATCTTCAGCGCGAGGAAGGAGTTCGCGGCGTGCTTGATCAGCTCGGCGGAGTTGATGTCGGTGACCAGCACCGGAGCCACGAAGGGCTCGTAAATCTTCTGCATGTAGGCCAGCGCGCGATCGTCATTGGAGCCGATCACGACGCGGTCGGGATTGAGCAGGTCATCGACGGCGCAGCCTTCGCGGAGGAACTCGGGATTGGACACCACGCCGAATTCGACGCCGGCGGGGGCGTAGCGGCGGACGGTCTGCTCGACCTTGTCGCCGGTCTTCACCGGCACCGTCGATTTGTCCACGATCACTCGGTAGCCGAGTTCCGGGGTCAGGCACTGGGCGATCTCGCGGGCGACCTTCTCGATGAAGGACAGGTCCACCGAGCCGTCCGGCTGGGGCGGGGTGGGGACGGCGATGAAGATCACCTCGCCATTTTTGACGCCTTCCTCGGTGGAGGTGGTGAATTTCAGGCGGCCGGCGGCCACGTTCTGCTTTACCAGTTCTTCCAGGCCGGGCTCGTAAATCGGCACGTGGCCGGCGAGCAGGGTGGCGACTTTTTCCGCGTTGTTATCGACGCAGGTGACCTCGTGTCCGACCTCGGCAAAGCAGGTGCCAGAGGTGAGACCGACATAGCCGGTCCCGATAATCGTGATTTTCATGAATGAAGGGGGGGTAGGGTGAGCGCGGCGTGTCTAGCAGCCTTGGCAGCCCCGCGCAAGCCCCGCGAAAGCGTAATTCAGGCCATTTGTTTCCAGAACAGGTGGGCCGCGATCCCCAGTCCGATGACCGCCACGATGACCCGGACGGCCATCGCCGGGATCCGCTGGGCGAAATGGCTGCCGAGGAAATAGCCGGGAATCGACCCCGCGATCAGCCACCCGGCCAGCCGCCAATCGACGCTGCCGCAGGCGATGAAATAGACCACCGAGGCCACGTTGCAGAGCAGCGCCAGCAGCGATTTCAGCGCGTTCATCCGGTTCAAGTCGCGCAGCCCTAACAAGCCGAGCCCGGCCAGCATCATGATCCCGATGCCGGCGCCGAAGTAGCCGCCATAGACCGCCACGCCGGTCTGGAAGGCCAGCCCCCAGCGGGACGGCGACGGCGGTTGGTCGGAGTCGGCGGTCCGATGCCGGGCGACCCAGCGGCGGAGCGGGCCATTGAGCAGGAAGAGGGCGGTGGCCATCAGCAGCAGCCACGGCACCACGGCATCGAAGTACGACGACGGCAGCGCCAGCAACAGCCAGCCACCGGCCAGCCCGCCTAACAGGCTGACGATTCCCAGCGGGATGATCCACGCCTTCACCTCCAGCAGCCGGTGCCGGAAGGCCCACACGCTGCCCGGCATGCCGATGAAAAGCGCCACCGTGGAAGTGGTATTCGCCAGCACCCCGGGCAAGCCCGCCGCCAGCAGCGCGGGAAAGGTCAGCATCGTCCCGCCGCCCGCCACGGCATTCATCACCGCCGCGAGGAAACCTGCGGCGAGGACGATCCATTCGGCATGGCTGGGCACGCGGGAACCAAGGCGCAAAGCCTAACCGCGGGCAATACGCGAAATCCGCCGGCCCGCGATGGCGTGGGCGGCTCCGCACCAGTGGTCGGAGACCCGGACTGCGTGCAGCCCTGCTGCCGCCCGGGGCCAGCAGCCCTGCTGCGGGGAAGCACGGGAAGACTTGGAGAACAACGAAACGAGCGAAACGAACGAAATTTGAAAGGGGGCTCCGCCGGATTGCCGGGCCCTATTGTTCCCCGGCTTCGTCGCCAAGGGGGAATCGCTTCGACGTCAAAGCGACGTCGCCCTGCGGCTTGACCACCACCTGCGCATTGGAAAACTCGGAGGATGCTTGTTCTTGCACTCCACACGGGTTCCGCGGCGGACGTGAAAAGCGGCGGCAGCGGCGAGTGGTGGGACAAGGATTGGCGCACGGGATTCTACAAGCAGCCGCGCGAAGGTCCGCAGTGGCTCGGCTACCAGGGCTTCCGCGGCGATGAACAGGCCGACACCCGCTACCACGGTGGCGTGGACAAGGCGGTCTGCGTCTATCCCTCCGAGCACTACGCGTTTTGGAACGGAGTCGATGGCTTGGACGGGCTACCCACCGGGGCCTTCGGCGAGAACCTCACGACCCGCGGCTTGATCGAGGAGGAAGTCTCCATCGGGGATGTTTTCGAGGTCGGCAGCGCGATCGTCCAAGTCTCCCAGCCGCGCCAGCCGTGTTGGAAGCTGGCGCGCCGTTGGCGAGTGAAAGACCTCGCCGCCCAAGTCGAGCGCAACGGCCGCACGGGCTTCTACTTCCGCGTCCTCCGCCACGGCGAAGTCACCGCCGGCGATTCCTTCCAGCTCCGCGAGCGGCCCCATCCCGAGTGGACCCTCGCCCGCTGCAACCGCATCATGCATCAGCGCGAAGGCGGTGCCGAAGCGGACCGTGCGCTGGCGGCGTGCCCGGCACTCTCGGGGAGCTGGAAAGATGGCCTCTGGAGTCGTGGGCGTGCCAAGGAGCCTGATTCCTCAGCTCGCCACGAACCCCCGAAGTGAGTTCTGAGGCCGCGTAGTGGCCAAGGATGTAGCCGTGGGCTTTCAGCCCACGGTTGGCGGAGGCACAGGCGACCTGTCGCATCGCGACAAAGGAACCCTGCCGCCGCGGACCTGGCTTCGGCAAAGCAGTCCGCACCCGGACGATTCCTGTGTCGCTCTGCGACACCATGCGCACCGCATCGGGTCC
>CBKZPU010000343.1:0-3283 GCA_966696705.1 uncultured Verrucomicrobiaceae bacterium
ATCCACTCGTTCACGGTGTCGGCGTCGCGGTGTTCGACCAGGATGCGGATCTTGTTCTCGGTGCCGGAGTAGCGGATGAGATGGCGGCCGGCGTCGCCGAAGGCAGCATCAGCTTCCTTCATCAGCTTCTGGAGGCCGGGCAAGGTGCCAAGCGGTGGCTTGGCGGCGACCTTGAAATTGACCAGTTCCTGCGGGAACTCCCGCATGCAGGCGGCAAGTTCGGCGAGCGTGGCTTTCTTCTCCTTCATCACGCGCAGCACCTGGAGCGCGCTGAGGATGCCGTCGCCGGTGGTGGCGTGGTCGGCGAAGATCAGGTGGCCGGAGTTCTCCCCACCGAAGGAGCCGCCCTTCTCACGCAGCGCTTCGATGACGTTGCGGTCGCCGACCGGCGTGGTGATCACCTCGATGCCAGCGCGGCGCATCGCCTCGTGCAGGCCGAGGTTGCTCATCACGGTGCAGGCCATGCGATTGCCGCGGAGTTTCCCCTGCTCGTGGAGTGAAAGAGCGGAAAGCGCGAGGATGCGATCGCCCGAAACCGGCGTGCCGGTGGCGTCGGTGAAAATCACGCGGTCGGCATCGCCATCGAAGGAAATGCCAAGGTCAGCGTCGTGCTGGCGGACCAGCTCGCCGGCGGTCTCCGGGTAGAGCGCGCCGCACTTGTCGTTAATGTTGATGCCATCGGGCTCGCAGCCGTGCTTGATGACTTCCGCGCCGAGTTCCTTGAAGATCAGCGGGGCAATGAAGTAGGCCGCGCCGTGGCCGCAATCGACCACGATCTTCAGCCCGTGGAGCGAGATGTTGTCGGCGGTGTGCTTGGCGAATTCGATGTAGCGGCCGCGGGCGTCGTCGATGCGGTAAGCCTTGCCGATCTTCTCCGGCGACATCGCGCGCGGCTCGGGCTCATCGCCGAGGATGTGGCGCTCGATGATTTCCTCCAGCGCATCGGAAAGCTTGTAGCCATCCGGCCCGAAGATCTTCAGGCCATTGTCTTCGTAGGGATTGTGGGAGGCCGTGAGCATGATGCCGGCGGCAGCGCCCATCGACTTGGTCAGGTGGGCGATCGCCGGGGTAGGCAGCGGGCCCGGCAGCAGCACATCCATACCCATCGAGACGAGGCCGGCGGTCAGCGCGGTCTCCAGCATGTAGCCGGAAATGCGGGTGTCCTTGCCGATGACCACGCGGTTGCGATTGTGGCCGGACGAGCGCAAAACCTGAGCCACCGCCTTGCCGGTGCGCAGGGCGACTTCAGGGGTGATCGGGAACTCGTTCGCTCTGCCGCGAATGCCATCGGTGCCGAAAAGCTTCATGCGCCGGAGGGTGCCCGGTTTGGCACGGAATGAAAGCTTCGGGTGTGGCAAAGCGGGATTTCCGGGTGATTTCGTGACATGGACCGCAGGAAACCCGGAGTTAGACCGGGTTTTGCAGGAAACCGGAACGGTCGGCCGGCCCGTCTTCCCCATGAACCCCGTTCGACCCAGCCATGAGCGGAGTTTGACGATATCGCCACGTCGGTAGGTTTCTCCCCCGCGGACACTTTTTGGTCTCGCCTCCCGCACCGTTCCACCCTACCCCGCCCCCGCCATGAGCGCCACGCAACTCGATCAACTCAAGCAGTTCACCACCGTCGTCGCCGACACCGGCGATTTCGAGTCGATGAAGGCCTACAAGCCGCAGGACGCGACCACCAATCCCTCGCTGATCCTCCAGGCCGCCGCGAAGCCGGAATACAAGCACCTTGTCGAGAAAGCCGTGGCCGAGCACAAGGGTTCCGCCCTCACCGGTGACGCGCTGATCGAGTCCATCCTCGACCGCATCCTGATTCTCTTCGGCCTGGAAATCCTCAAGATCGTCCCCGGCCGCGTCTCGACCGAGGTCGATGCCCGCCTCTCCTTCGACACCGAAGGCACCATCGCCAAGGCCCACCACCTGATCGCCGCCTACGAAAAGGAAGGCATCTCGAAGGACCGCATTCTGATCAAAATCGCCTCGACCTGGGAAGGCATCAAGGCCGCCGAGGTCCTTGAAAAGGAAGGCATCCACTGCAACCTGACCCTGCTGTTCTCGTTCGCCCAGGCCGTGGCCTGCGCCGAAGCCGGCGTGCAGCTCATCTCGCCCTTCGTCGGCCGCATCCTCGACTGGTACAAGGCCTCCACCGGCCAGACCTACGAAGGCGACGCCGACCCGGGCGTGATCTCGGTGAAGCAGATTTACACCTACTACAAGAAGTTCGGCTACAAGACCGAGGTGATGGGCGCCTCCTTCCGCAATACCGGCGAAATCACCAGCCTCGCCGGCTGCGACCTGCTCACCATCAGCCCGGGCCTGCTCGGCGAACTCGCCGCCTCGACCGCGCCTCTCGAGCGCCGCCTTTCCCCGGAAGCCTCCGCCGCGGCCGACCTGCAGAAGGTCAGCTTCGACGAGAAGGCCTTCCGCTTCGCCCTTAATGAGGACGCCATGGCCACCGAAAAGACCGCCCAAGGTATCCGCGCCTTCTCGGCCGACATCGTGAAGCTGGAGAAGCTCGTGCAGGAGCTGCTGTAACGAAGCGCCGTTTTTCCAAAGCGGACCCGTGAAAGCGGGTCCGCTTTTTTGTGTCCGAACAGGACAATCCACACAATTTCCGCACGAATAAAATCCTTTCGTGCAATTTTACGCCGGATCCCGTGGTATCTGGCTTCATGCTTCGCCGCCACTTCCTCGCCACGCTTGCCGCCGCTTCGGCACCCCTCTCGCTGCGCGCTCAGACGACCGGCACGCCCCTCCCGATCAAGCTCTCGCTCAAGTGCGGCATGGCCGAGTTCGGGGCGAATCTGGAGGAGAAATTCCGCATCCTGAAGGAGCTGGGTTACGACGGCGTGGAACTCGATTCCCCGGGCGGGCAAAACAAGGAGGAGGCCCTTGCCGCCTCGAAGGCCACCGGCTTGCCGATTCACGGGGTGGTGGATTCGATCCACTGGAAGATCCGCCTCTCCGATCCCGATGCCGCCGTCCGCGAAGAAGGCCTGAAGGGCCTGCTCACCGCCATCCGTGAGAGCCATGCCTGCGGCGGCTCGGCGGTGCTGCTGGTGCCCGGAGTGGTGGATGCGAAAACGAATCACGACGACGCCTGCTCACGGTCCATCGAACAGATCCGCAAGGCCCTGCCACTGGCGGCCGAACTTGGCGTTCACATCCTGATCGAAAACGTCTGGAACAAGATGTTCTACACCGAGGACGGCGGCAATGCCCAGTCGGCGGAGAAGCTGGCGGCCTACCTCGACGAAATCGATTCGCCGTGGGTCGG
>CBKZPU010000344.1:0-3268 GCA_966696705.1 uncultured Verrucomicrobiaceae bacterium
TCCACGGCATCTACCTGATGGACGAGGCGAACATCGAGTCGCACGGCTATCATTACGGCGAGCAATCGCTTTCCCATCCGCCGGAGTGGAAGGAAGCCCACGTCGATCGCGTGGTGAACATGGTTCATCGCGACAAGAATCACCCGTCGGTCATCTTCTGGTCACTCGGCAATGAAGCCGGACCGGGCAAAAATTTCCAAGCGGCGCACGAGGCCTTGAAGGTGATCGACACCTCGCGGCCCGACCACTACGAACGCAACAACGGCATTCCCGACGTGGACAGCACGATGTATCCGGGAGTCGATTGGGTGGTCTCGCTCGCCGCGCAGAAGGACCGGAAAAGACCGTTCTACATCTGCGAATACGCCCACACGATGAACAATGCCATGGGCAACCTGGCCGACTACTGGCAGGCGATCGAATCGAGCAACAACATCATCGGAGCGTCGATCTGGGAGTGGCAGGACCAGTCGATTCATGCCAAGGAGATCGACGGCAAGGTCACGGTCGATCTCGCGCGCGGCGAGCCGGAAGACGGTGTGAAGAAGTTCGAGGCCTACGGCGGCAACTTTGGTGACAAGCCGAATGACGGACTCTTCATCCTGAAAGGCGTGGTCCACGCGAATCGGGATCCCAAGCCGGCATTTTGGGAGGTGAAGCGGGTCTATCAGGACATCGTCGCCACCGGCGTGGACGGCGACTTCGGCAAGGTCGAGGTTTTCAACAAGCACTTCTTCCGCAACCTATCCGACTTCGGAATCCGCTGGTCTTTGAGCGAGGACGGCAAGGAGATCGAAAGTGGATCGACTGGGCCGATCGAATTGGCACCAAGACAACGGACGCAGCTCGTCCTGCCACTGAGCAAAAGGGAACGGAGTGCGATGTGTGATTATTTACTCCGGGTTTCGTTCCACCTTCTCTCAAGCAACGCGTGGCAGAAGGAGGGTTACGAAGTCGCCGCGTCACAGATCGTCCTTCCATGGACAGAGCGCCCCAAGGTCGCGCTGAAGGTGAAAAGCAAAGGACTAAGGGTGGATGAAGACGGCGGCCACATCATCGTCAGTGGGGGTGATCTTGTTTCGAACCGAAACGGATTTCGCGCGGTCTTCGATCGAAAGACCGGAGGGCTTGCCGAGCTCGACGGTGCCCTGGCAGGGGGATCGCGTTTGAATGCCTTCCGCGCGTTCACCGACAACGACAAGTGGACTGCCAACGCGTGGTTCGGCAATGGACTGCACACGCTTTCCGACAAGGCCGTCGATGTGGAGATTGACCGCAGCTCAGACCACTGCGTTCGCATCATCGCCCGAGTAAAGTCGCAGGGCCAGACGTCCGACCGGGTGCCGGAGATGGACAGCGGCTTCCATCAGATCGTGAAAGGCGCGCCGATTGCCGAGGATGGCTTTCATTTCGACAGTGTCTTCGCGTGGACCGTATTTCCCGGCGGCATTCTTTCCTTTGACGCCACGGGAACCGGCGTCGGTCCGTCGATTGTCTTGCCACGCATCGGTCAGCAATTCCGTGTGTCGCCCGCATTGAAGAACTTCATCTGGTATGGCCGCGGCCCGGACGAGAACTATCCCGATCGCAAGACCGGCTCTGATATTAGCCGCTACACAAAGACGTTGCGGGAAATGTTTGTTCCGTATCCGAAGCCCATGGACATGGCCAATCGGGAGGACGTCCGTTGGTGTTCGCTCACCGATGACAAGGGTAATGGCCTGCTCTTCAGCGCTCGCGGTCAACGAATGTCAGTGGCGGCCCTGCCATGGGACGACCTGCAGCTTCTAACAGCACGTCATCCGCAAGACTTGCCAGATTCAAAAGCTACCGTGCTCACTCTGTCCGACCGTGTGCTTGGCCTCGGCGGTGCGAGTTGCGGACCCATTCCGCTCGAGCGCGACATCGTCCGTTCCGGTCCTTGGCGTTTCGGTTTCACGATCCTCCGCCTGCAAGCCGGCGACGATCCCGGCGAGCTGGGCAAACTCGACGTACCCGTGACCTCGCCAGTCCTTATCGAGCGCGACCGCAGCGGAAAGGTTCGATTCGACTCCGGCACTTCAGGCGCGGAGATCGAGTATCGCATCGATGGCGGAGCATGGCAGAAGTGGCGCTCGCCCTTCGTCATCAAGTCCGCCTGCAAGGTGGAAGCCAAGGCAAGCGCGCCGGGCATGATCGCATCCGCCGTTTCCTCATGCGACTTTCCCTTCGTCCTGCCACGCGACACGTGGAAAGTCGTCCGCGCCGACAGCGAGCAGAAGGACGAGGGGGAAGCGATCCACGCCATCGACGGCAAACCGGACACCTATTGGCACACGCAGTGGCAGGGAGGAGAACCACGCCCACCGCATGAGTTGGTGATCGATCTCGGGGTGAAAGCCGAGCTTTCCGGCATCACCGTGTTGCCGCGCCAAGAGCAAGAGAACGGTCGCATCGGCGAGTATGAAATCTACACGAGCCTCGACGGCAATGACTGGGGCGCGCCGGCCGCCAAGGGGAAGTTCAGCGGTGGTCAAAGCCTCGAACGCGTGGTGTTTGGGAAGCCGCTCGCCGTGCGTTTCGTGCGCCTCGTGGCCCTCAGCGAGATCAACGGCAATCCGTGGTCGGCCATCGCGGATCTAGACGTGGTCGCCTTGCGCTCGCTGGAACCGCCGCAGCCCCGGGACGAGTGGTCCATCCTCAAGGTCAGCAGCGAGCAGCCCGGCGAGGGCGAGGCGGATCACCTGATCGACGGCAAGCCCAACACGTTCTGGCACACGCAATATGGCCTCTTCCTTGCCAAGCATCCGCATGACGTGGTGGTCGATCTTGGCGGCGAGCGATCTCTTGCCGCGATGACGGTTCTTCCGCGCCAAGACAGCCGGAACGGACGGATCAAGGGCTACAAGGTCGAGACGAGCGTCGATGGCGCCGCATGGAGTCCCATCGGGGAAGGGGAGTTGCCCGACAATGCGAATCGCCACGAGATCCGCTTCGCCGCACCCGTGACCGCCCGCCAGGTGAAATTCACCGCCCTGAGTGCCCACGACGGCGACGACTTCGCGACGGCGGCCGAGTTCGATTTCGTCGTGGGAAAGTAGATTCGGTTCGCAGCGGAGGGGCCGCGCCCTTCAGGCGGGGTGAGGGGGAGTTCGACCCGAAAGGTCCCCGGTGCCCGCCAGCGTCCAGGCTTGATTCACCCGAGATTGAAAGACGAATCCACCCCGGTGCTTCCCCGCAGCAGGGCTGCTGGCTTCGAGCGGCAGCAGGCTGCACGCAGTCCGGGTCT
>CBKZPU010000345.1:0-3266 GCA_966696705.1 uncultured Verrucomicrobiaceae bacterium
TCCCTCCGCCCGCGCGATTTCCGCCAAGGCATCCCTACGGTCCATCGGCCAGTTCGCGGCGAGCCGGTCACGAACCCTTGTCCATTCCGACTCGTCCATTGAGTCCCGGAGCGCGAGCACCTGCGCGGAGTCTCCCGCCTCGCCGAGTTTTTGCGTCAAGATGTGCGCGGCGAAGATCCCGAAATTCCCCTTCAGGCCGGACGTCAGCGCCTCCGGCCCATGATCGCGGGCGACCTTGTCGTAAACTTGAAACGAGTGCCACATCAGCGCGTCGGTGGCCGCTTCGGAGCCTTCCGCCCATTTCAGCATGCCGGGCAGGTCCCTCGCCGCCCAATGATACATCAGGGCCATGATCTCGGGGGAAGGCCGCCGCTCGTCCCGCGGAATCAGCCGCCAGTCGGCCACGATGCCGGCCAGCGCGCCGGCGAAATCCTCCGGCACCTCGATCGTCGCCACCAACCGCTCGAATTCCGCGATCGCGTCGTCATTCTCCCGCAGTTCGCCCCGCGCGGCCGGAGCCGGCTTCAGGGACTCGAAGACCTGCTCTGGCGACAGCCCCGCGTTCCGCACCTCCGGCGCGACCGGTGTCGCGGAGCTGGAGGAAACCGGTACCGCCGGTTTGGCGGCCGTCCAAGCCAGGACTCCCAACCCGAGCGCCGCGCCATGGGTCAGGCCGTTGGAAAGGAGGGAGCGCTTCATGAGGAGAGGATCGAGGGAGCGGGGCCGCCGCAGTCCCGGGAACGAATTCCCCTTTCCGCCGCGCTTTCCTGTCGTATTTCTGGAACCACCCCATGAGAAAGCCGATTCTGTTCCTCTTTGCCTGCACGATGCCGTGGCTCCGCGCCGAGCCCGTCGCCGTCGAGGCCGCGGCGGAAGCGCCGGAATTCATCCGCGTGGAGGAAGGCGAGACCGCCACCCGGCTCCAGACGGCCGTGGTCCGCTACACCAAGGGCGAGGCGACCGTGGAGCTGGTCGGAGCCATCCACATCGCGGACAAGAAATACTACGACGGCCTGAACACCCGCTTCACCGGCTACGACGCGGTGCTTTTCGAGGGCATCGGCTCCCCGCCGCCGCCCCCTGCTGCTGGAGCTGGCGCGGTCGCACCTGCCCCGCCGGCCGAGGACGCGGTTCCGGAAGAGAAGGATCAGGCGGCGGAGAAAATGCCCGCGGGCAAGCTCGACGGCCTGCACGGGGCCTACGAGGCCGGCGCCCAGTGGCTGGGCTTGAGCTACCAGATGAAGGAGATCCACTACGGCAAGGCGAACTTCGTCCACGCCGACCTGAGCGTGGAGGAATTCACCGCGCTGCAGGCGGAGCGGAAGGAGTCGCTCATCGGCTTCGTTTTCAAGGCCGGGCTCCAACAGCAAGGGAAGCCCGCGAAGGAGCCCAGCACGCTCAAGCTGCTCACCTCGCTGGTCCGCCGCGACAAGAACGGCCTGAAGCGCGAGCTGGTCCACACCCTCGGGGCCGGTGACGACCAGATCGCGGCGATTGCCGGGGAAAGCGTCATCATTTCCGACCGCAATGCGAAGTGCCTGCAAGTGCTCGACCGCGAGGTGCAGGCCGGGAAGAAGAAGCTCGGGATTTTTTACGGTGCCGCCCATTTCCCGGACATGGAGAAGCGGCTGCTGGAGGCCGGCTGGCAAAAGTCCGGCACCGAGTGGCTGACGGCGTGGGATATCGGGCGGTAGGGACGAGCGCCCTCGCTCGTCCGCGAAGCACGGGTGAAATCCGCGCTGGGGGACCATTCCGGTCGGCCGGGGCGTCCGACCCTACCTTGCCCTTTGACAATCCGGGAACCCCCGACCACCCTCCGCCGCGAATTCCTAACGCACTCCCACCATGGCTTACGATCTGATCGTCATCGGTGGCGGCCCGGCCGGCTACGTCGCCGCCATCCGCGCCGCCCAACTCGGCAAAAAAGTCGCCTGCGTCGAGGCCGACCGCGCCGGCGGCACCTGCCTGAACTGGGGTTGCATCCCGACCAAGGCCCTGCTCAAGAACGCCGAGCTGTTCCACACGCTCGCCCACCGCGCCAAGGAGTTCGGCTTTTCCTTCGACAACCTGCAGTACGACTGGTCCGCCGTGATCGGCCGCTCGCGCAAGGTCTCCGACCGCCTCGCCGGCGGCATCGAGTTCCTTTTCAAGAAGAACAAGGTGGACTACATCCGCGGCTTCGGCGCCATCGTCGCCCCGGGCAAGGTGGAAGTCACCGCCGCCGATGGCTCGAAGAGCTCGGCCGAGGCCAAGCACATCATCATCGCCACCGGGGCGAAGTCCCGCCCGCTGCCGCCGCTGCCGTTCAACGGCACCACCGTCATCGGCTCGAAGGAGGCCATGGTCCTCGAGAAGCAGCCGAAGAGCATGATCATCATCGGCGCCGGCGCGATCGGCGTGGAATTCGCCTACGTTTACAATGCCTTCGGCACCAAGGTGACCCTCGTCGAAATGCTGCCCCGCCTGGTGCCGGTCGAGGACGATGAAGTGGGCGACGCCCTCGAGAAGTCCTTCACCAAGCAAGGCATCCGCTGCCTCGCCAACCACAAGATCACCAAGACCGAGGACAAGGGAACCCACGTAGAAGTCACGGTCGAAGGCGCGAAGGAAAACGGCGTGCTTTCCGCGGACGTCGTCCTCGTGGCCATTGGCGTGCAGCCGGTGATGCCCGGACCTGGCGGTCTCCAGCCGGAACTCACCGACCGCGGCTTCATCAAGGTGGGCGACCGCTACGAGACTTCCATCCCCGGCGTGTATGCCATCGGCGACGTCAGCGGCCCCCCGTTGCTCGCGCACACCGCGTCCTTCGAGGCCGTCCAGTGCGTCGAGGGCCTTTATGTCGAGGGTCACACGCCGCGCAAGGTCACCGTTTTCCCGGGCTGCACCTACTGCCACCCGCAGGTCGCCTCGGTCGGCAAGACCGAGCGCGCGCTCAAGGAAGAAGGCATCGAGTACACCGTCGGCAAGATCCCGTTCGTGGCGATCGGCAAGGCCATCGCCGCCGGCGAGGCGGACGGTTTCGCCAAGCTGCTCTACGGCAAGAAGCACGGCGAGCTGCTCGGCGCCCACATCATCGGTGACAATGCCACCGAACTCATCGCCGAGATGGGCCTGGCGCTCGACCAGGAGCTTACCGCCGAGGAAATCCACGCGACCATCCACGCTCACCCGACCATGAGCGAGGTGATCCACGAGGCGACCCTCGCCGCGGAAGGCCACGCCATCCACTTCTAACAAAGTGGTCCGCACTCTCCGAGTGCGGGAGA
>CBKZPU010000346.1:0-3240 GCA_966696705.1 uncultured Verrucomicrobiaceae bacterium
TAGGGCTGGCGGGCGCGTGGGGGCCAGTCGATGCGATGGACCTCTCACAGGGGTTCACGGCATGTTAGTGCCGATGATTACATCGACTCACGATCAGCCACTCGTCGGTGCCGAAGAGTGCATCGAGATCCTCTTCCCCCACGAGAAATCGCGGCCGTGCCTGCGCACCTTCCGCGCATGGCAGGCGAAGGGATACATCCCCGTCATCAAGATCGGGCACCGCACGTTCTTCGATCCCGCGGAGGTCCGCGCGGCGATCGAGCGCCGTTTCCGCATCGCTCCCGTCGAAGCCTGATCCCTCACCCCCCCAGACACACTGAGTTTATCCTATGAAGCCTGAGTTACCACAACCGATCACCCTGTCGTCCTTCGGCGAGGAGCCCGATTTCTTCGAGCCGCACTCGTCCCGCTACCTTGTGAGAAATGCCACCGGCCGCTGGCTGCCGCTCTTCGAATCCGGCTACAAGCGGCACCTCCGCGCCCGCGGCCTGAAGTCGAAGCCGGATGAAGGCAACGCGCTGTCCGACATCGATGCCGCGATCCTCGACGTGCAGGACCATCGCGACATCTCGCACTACGGCCCGATTTGCGGGAAGAACGCGGGGCTGTTAGAGGCGAATGGCCAGCGCATTCTCGTGACCGAGGACCTGCGGCTTCCCACGCCCGCGCCGGGATCATGGGGGAACCTGCGGGCGGTTCTTGAGGGGCTGCTTCAAAACGGCGAAGACGAAGCGATTGGCCGCCGCCAGGTGGCGACCTTCCACGGCTGGATCAAGAGCAGCGTGGAAGCCCTGCGCGCCGGCAAGATCCAGCAGCAGCAGGCGCTCGCGCTGTGCGGCCCGCCGCGCTGCGGCAAGTCCTTCCTGCAAGGCATCATCACCCACATGCTCGGGGGCAGGGGCGCGAAGGCGGAGCGCTACTTCTCCGGCAGGACGCCCTTCAATGCCGACCTCTACGGCGCGGAGCATCTCATGCTGGAGGACGAGCACTGCTCCACCCGCATCGAGAACCGCCTCAAGCTCGGTTCCTCGATCAAGCAGCACACCGTCTCCACCTATCTCGGCAGCCTGCATGCGAAGGGGCGCAATGCGGTGAACCTGCCCGGCTGGTGGCGCGTGTCGATCACGCTGAATGACGATCCCGAGGCGATGATGGTGCTGCCGCCGCTCGACCAGCACATCGCGGACAAGATCATCCTGCTGCGCGCTTCGGTCTTCAAGTGGCCGATGCCGATGGTGACCACCGCGGATCGCACCGGATTCCACGCGACGGTTCTCAGGGAAATTCCGGCTTACCTGCATTGGCTGCTGCACGAGTGGCAGATGCCGGAGGAAGTGAGCGATCCGTGGCGCTACAATGTGGCCACCTTCCATCACCCGGAGCTGGCGGAGGCGCTGCATTGCTTCTCGCCGGAGGCCGAACTGCACGAGCTGCTCCAGCTTGCGTATGCGGATGCCGCGCTGCACCGCGTGCCGGTGGAGGCGACCGCGGCGGAGATCGAGACCGCGGTGCGCCATCGTGCGCCGGGCCGGGCCGAGCGACTCTTTAGCTTCCGCAATGCGTGTGGGACGTATCTGGCAAGGCTAGCGAAGAAATATCCCACGTGCCTTGAGGCGATGCGCGACAAAACGCGCCGCTGGTGGGTCATCGATCCAGAATTCCTCTCCAACCCGCCTCCGGTGACAAGGTGACACCCGAAAGTCAGATTCACACGAAAAAAAATGGCTCTCGATTTGACCCGGTTAGAAAAGATCCGGCGCAACCCTGCCGGCAAGATCACCGCCCGCTGCCCCGCGTGTGCCGAGGAAGGTGGCGACCGGAAGGGCACTCACCTGGTCATCTTCCCCGATGAGAAATTCGCCTGCGCCGCCCGCGCGGGAGACGGCGATCACCGGAAGCGGATCATGGCGCTGGTGGGCATTCGTTCCGAGGTCAGCTTTGATCCCGAGCAACGACGGCGATGGTGGGAAGAGAAGAAGGCCACCCAGCAGCAGAGCATCAAGACCCAGCGGCTTGCCAACTCGGCACGCAAGCAACGTGAAGACCTCATTCGCCGCTACGAGTGGCCGAGGGAAGATGTGTGGGACGATTCACCGCAGCGGATCGATTGCGACCTCGTGGCGGAAGATCCCCGCCATTTCCTCGCCAGCCTCTTTCAGCCAAGTGATCTTCTCTGGACGGGTGAGGTTCATCAAAGCGGCAGCGACAGCCATGCGGCGCGCTGGAAGACCTGTGAGGAGTGGTCCAACAACTCCGCCGTCTCCAACATCGGCCCCATGACCACGCCGGCCGTCTGGCAGCCAGGCACGATTTCCCGCTCCGCCGCGAATGTTCTAACGGCTCCGTATGTCGTCCTCGACTTCGATGGCTTCGACGGCATCAAGCCCACGACACCGGACGAGCTCTCCCGTCATGTGTTGGACTCGTTGGGCATCATCCGGTGGTTGCGCGAGGGCAAGGGCTGGCAACTCGCCGCGATCCTGTGGACCGGGGGAAAGAGTCTTCACGCGTGGTTTCACACGCCACCGCCCGAGGTGTTGGAGACGCTCCACCCCGTGGCCAAGTCCCTCGGCATGGACGCCGGCCTCATCGGCCGCCCCGAGCACCCGTGCCGCCTGCCCGGGCAGATCCACCAGAAGAGCGGGAAGGTGTCGCAGGTGCTGTGGCTGCAGGAGCGTGCCCACCCGTAGTCGGAGACTCGGGCGACGCACCCCGAGCCGTGAAAAAACTCCTGAGAATATGACTTTCGGGTGTCACCCTGTCACCGCAGGCCGGTTGCAGCGCCTTCACTCCTTCCAATCGATGAGCCGCGCCTGGTCCCGTTTCGATTGGGGTTTTCAGGTCCCGGTTCCATTCTCATAGTGATAGTGCTCCTGCGCGGCCGAACTGAATTGCTGGATGAACTCGGCGCTGCGCTGGTCCTCTCGCTTTGGTGAAAAATATCCCATGCTGACGGCCCACTCGTAGGTGCCGCAATCGACAGGATAGGCGGTGAGAATCCCGCTCAAGCGATGGTCACGGATCCATCGCTCGGCGGTCTCACGTTCGGTGAATACGCCGGACGGAAAGGGCGACCTCGGGCCGTTGAAGATCCAGATGAAGCTCATGACGAATGGTGCGCAATCCGAAATCCTTGGTACCCGGAGCGGGGAAGGAGGCACCCACTCACTCCTTCCAATACTCCTCCACCCACGGGGCCGGCAGCACGCGGTGGTGGATCTTGCCGGAGGTCACGCCGTG
>CBKZPU010000347.1:0-3196 GCA_966696705.1 uncultured Verrucomicrobiaceae bacterium
CGCTCGTCCTTTTCGAGCTGGATGCGGTCCTCCAGATTGCGGGCCTTCACGCGGTGGCTGCGCTTGGCCCAGCGTTCGACGGTCATCTGGCGTTTCTTCGCCAGATGGCGGAGTTTCTCGATCTCGTCGTCGAGGCGGAGGAAGCTTTCCAAGCGGTTCAGGTCGAGCGTGCCCGCTTCGACGGCGGCGCGGATGGCGCAGCCCTTGTCGTTGCCGTGCTTGCAGTCGGCGAAGCGGCACTCGCGGGCCATCGCTTCGACGTCGGCGAAGCTGTCGCGCAAGGTCTTCTCGTCGGTCCACATCTGGATCTCCCGCATGCCGGGATTGTCGATGAGCATGCCGCCGTGCGGCAGCGGGACGAGCTCGCGGGAAGTGGTGGTGTGGCGGCCCTTGCCGGTCACCTCGTTGACCTCGCTGGTCCACTGCCACTCCTCGCCATAGAGTTGATTGACGAGGGTGGACTTGCCGACGCCGGACGAACCTACGATGCACATCGTAATTCCGTCCTTCAAGTAGGACTGGAGCACCTCGAGCCCTTCGCCACTCAGCGCGCTGGTGATGTGGATGTCGGCATCCGGCGATAGCTCGCGCAGTTCGGCGGCGCAGGCTTCGTTGTGATCGGAGGGAAAGAGATCGGACTTGTTGACCAGCACCACGGCCTTCGCCCCGCTGCGGCCGATCAGCGTGAAGTAGCGTTCCATCCGTCGTGGATTATGGTCGGCGCCGGAATCGGTGACCACCGCGACGACATCGACATTCGCGCCGATGACCTGCTCCTCGACGCTTTTGCCCGGCATCTTGCGGGAAAAGCATGAGCGCCGCGGCAGGCGGGCGCGGATGACATGGTCCTCGTTTTCCCCGCCGAGTTCCACGGCGACCCAATCGCCCACGGCCGGAAGATCGGCATCGGTCTGCGCCTCGTGCCAGACCTTGCCGGAAAGCACGCAGTCGATCTCCTCGACGTCCTCCGGGTCTTCGGCAACGAAGGCGGAGTAGTTGATGGTCGTCTCGCGAATCAGGCGCGCGGGGAACCAGCCTTTCGCCCGGTAGGGGGCGAAGGCGGCGGCGAAGTGTTCATCCCATCCGAGCTCGTCGAGCGTCATCCGCGCGGACGGTAGCCGCCCCGGCCGGGCCTGTCCATGCCCGCCGTCGCGCCCGGAATTCCGGTCCGGCGCTCAAAACCCGAGCCGCAGCCGCACCGCCGCGTGATAGGCGCGACCGACAGGGAGGACGGGGCCGTCCGGTGTCAGGGTGAGCCGCCATTTTCCACCGGCGCGATCGAGCCGCTGGATCGCTCCCGCCCGCACGATCGCCCCGCGGTGAATTCGCAGGAATTCCTCCCGCGGCAGGATGCCCTCCCAGTCCCTCACGCTGCGACGTTCGATTTGGCGTTGGCGGCCTCTCGCGTGGACGACGGTGTAGTCGCCCGAGGCCTCGATCCAGACGATCTCCGAAATCGGCACCGCCACCGAACCCGCACCGCTGCGCAAATGGACCAGGCGGCTTTGGGGATTTGCGGAGGGGAAGGGGGAGCCGCCGCCATTTCCACGGAGCCATAGCGAACGGGCGATCAGATTCGCGACGTGCGCACATTCCAGGATTTCTTCTTCGAGCCAGACGCGGGCTTTTCGCACCGCATCGTAGCCAATCTGGAAGGCGAGCTTGCCGTCGCGGAATACTGGCAGCGCGAGCAGCGAGCGGACGCCCTGCCGTTGCAACTCAGCTTGGAGTCCGCGCGCGCGCCGCGGCATCTTTCCCACGTCCGGGATCGCCACGCGGCCGTCGCGGTGCAGGCCTTCGTGAATCCACAAGCCGGTGTCCACCGGAATGCCCTGCATGTCCGCGATCTGCGGCGGGATGCCCGGGGCGACCCACTCATGGGTATTCCAGAGGAGGGTAAACGCGTCGTCGTAGCGGATCACCCAGACCCGGTCCGCGCCGTGACGATTGCCGAGCAGACCCAGCACCCGCGTCACGCCTTCGTTGCCATCCTCATCCAGAAGCCAGCCCGCCACGGCCCTCCAATCCTCGCCGGTGAACGCCCCCGGCCCGGGCTTTGCCGTCTGTGCAGACATTCTAACAAAATGATGAGCCCCCGAAGTTTGTAAAGACTCCTCAGAAGTTGTCTCGGTCATCCCCTTCCCGGACTGCCGTTGGTCGGCAAATAATGTCGTTCGTCGCTAAAGCATTGAGCCGCACTTGGAGCTGGTGGAAGTCATACGATGTCGGACGCGTGCTCATGACCTGCCGTGATCCGGTGCCTTCCCACCTCGCTTCTCCCCCCGAAAGGAGGGCGCTAACGCACGGTGCCGGAGCGAACAGGCGGGTGCCGGTCCGTTCCGGCACCCGCCCGTTTGCCGCTGCCCCACCGGACGCTTGCCAAGGGTGCCGGGCTTTCCTTCACTCCCGGCCCGTTTCCCGGACTGGCCATGGCCCTCATCGTGCAAAAATACGGCGGCACCTCCGTCGGCTCCATCGACCGCATGCGCAACGTCGCCGCGCGGGTGAAACGCACCCGCGACGCTGGCAACCAGGTCGTCGCCGTGGTTTCCGCCATGTCCGGCATCACCGACGGCCTGATCAAGATGGCCAAGGAATTCTCCGAGAATCCGTCCGAGCGCGAGCTGGACGTGCTCTTGGCCACCGGCGAGCAGCAGTCGATCGCGCTGGTTTCGATGGCCCTGCACGAAGCCGGCCTCGACGCGGTCTCGGTGACCGGTCGTCAGGCGGGCATTTTCACCAAGGGCTCCCACACCCGCGGCCGGATCGAGGACATCGACCCCTCCTACATGAAGCGCGAGCTGGACGCCGGCAACACGCTGGTCGTCGCCGGCTTCCAAGGGATCACGCCGGAAGGGAAGATCCACACCCTCGGCCGTGGCGGCTCCGACCTCACCGCCATCGCCGTCGCCGCCGCCTTGAAGGCCGACGTGTGCCAGATCCTCACGGACGTCGATGGCGTCTATACCTGCGATCCGCGGATCGTCAAAAACGCCCGCAAGCTCCCCGAGATCTCCTACGACGAGATGCTGGAAATGGCCTCGTCGGGCTCGAAGGTGATGCAGTCGCGCTCGGTCGAGTTTGCCAAGAAATACGGCGTCGTCTTCGAAGTCCGTTCCTCTCTCAATGACAACCCGGGCACGCTGGTGCTCGAAGAACATCCTGCCATGGAAAACGTCGTCATCCGCGGAGTCTC
>CBKZPU010000348.1:0-3044 GCA_966696705.1 uncultured Verrucomicrobiaceae bacterium
CGACCTTCGCCGACAAGCTGTCGATCCCGACCTCGCTGGTCTTCGCCAATGGCGGTGTGATCTGCACCAACGGCACGGACATGATTTTCCTCCAGGACACCAACGGCGATGACAAGGCCGACGTCCGCAAGGTGCTCTTCACCGGCTTCAACATGGGCGACACCCACGCCGGCGTGTCGAACCTCCGCTACGGCCATGACGGCTGGATCTACGCCACCATCGGCTACTCCGGCTTCAAGGGCACTGTCGGGGGCAAGGAGCACCAGTTCAGCCAGGGCGTGTTCCGCTTCAAGCCGGACGCCTCCCAACTCGAATACCTCCAGCCGACGACCAACAACACCTGGGGCTTCGGCACCACCTCGGACTTCGACCTGATGGGCTCGACCGCCAATGGCAACCCGTCCTTCTACCTGACCTTCTCCGAAGCGACCTACGCCTCCGCCGGCATGAAGGCCCCGCGGACCCCAAGGGCGGATGACAATCCGATCTTCAACCCCAGCTCGGCGGACATCCGCCAGGTGGACCAGTTCGAGAAATACACCGCCGGCGCAGGCCATGCCTTCTACACGTCCGAGCGATTCCCGCTGGAGTGGCGCGAGCGCACCGCCTTCGTCACGGAAGCCACCGGCAAGCTCGTCGGCACCTTCGACATCATCCAGAAGGGTGCCGGCTACAAGGCCATCCAGCGCTTCAACAACCTCTACAACAGCGCCGATGCTTGGTCCGGCCCGGTCTGCGCGGAAACCGGCCCCGATGGCTCGATGTGGATCTGCGACTGGTACAACCTGATCATCCAGCACAACCCGACGCCGAACAAGCAGTCGTCCGGCCTCGACGCCAAAAACGGCAAGGGCAACGCCTACGAGTCCCCGCTGCGCGACACCCAGTATGGCCGTGTCTATCGAATCTATCCGAAGGACTCCAAGGACGACCCGAATCCGGGCCTCGATCCAGCCAAGCCGGACAGCCTGCTCGCCGCGCTCGATCACCCGAACCTGTTCTGGCGTCTGCACGCCCAGCGCCTGATCGTGGAAGGCGGCATGAAGAATCTGACCGAGAAGCTCGGCTCGCTCGCTGCCGCCGGCACCCGCGGCTCGGCCCACGCGGTCTATGCCTTGGCCCAACTCGGGGCGCTGGATTCCTCCACCGCGAGCATCGCGCTCAAGTCGAATGTCCGTGCCGTCCAGCGCGCCGGCATCACGGTCGCGACGCCGCAGCAACTGAAGGAAGCCTGCCTCGCCGACGGCAAGCTCGACGTGAAGGGCGACCGCGAGCTCGCGGAAGCGCTGGTGTCCCTGTCCCGCCTCCCGGAGAACGACGCGGACCTCGGCAAGGCGCTCTTCACCCTGATCACCACGGACGAGCAACGCATCACCGGTGACCTCACGCTCAAAGATGCGTGGCTGATCGCCGCGAACCGGAACGCCGCCAGCGTGACCGCCGCCGCGAAGGCCGCCGGTTTCGCCTTGGACTCCGAGCAAAAGCAAATGCCGAACTTGCTGCCGAACCCCGACTTCTCGGAAGTCTCCAACGGTCAACCGGCCGGCTGGACCGACCTCCGAACCTACGGCGGCGGCAAGGGCACGCCGAAGCTCACCAGCTCGCCGCAGGGTCGCAATGGTTCGCTGGGCCTGTCGATTTCCTCCAGCGATCCGGTTGACGCTGGCGCGGCGGTGACCGTCCCCGTCAAGCGCGGAACCCGCTACCATCTGTCCGCTTGGGTCAAGACCATCGATCACAAGCCCAACGGCAACGGCCCCGGCGCCCTCCTCAACGTCCACGGCGGCGAACGCACCAAGAGCGTGAAGGGCACCACCGACTGGACCCAGATCTCCGCCGACATCGATTCCGGCGATCGCTCGGAATTCCTCATCCACTGCCTCTTCGGCGGCTACGGCGGAGGCACCGGCACCGTGATCTATGACGATGTTTCGCTGACCGAAATCCCCGGTGGCAGCGGAGCCAAGGGCATCCTCGCCGGACTCGCCTCCAAGGCTGCCGGCGGCCCGGATCCGAATGCCGTCGTGAAGAAGTTCAAGCCGGATCCCGAAGTTCACAAGCGTGGTGCCGAGGTTTACGGCATGACCTGCATCGCCTGCCACCAGCCGACTGGCATGGGCATGGAAGGCGCCTTCCCTCCGCTCGATGGCTCCGAGTGGCTCACCGGCGACCCGAGTGTGCCGATCCGCGTGGTCATCGGCGGCCTGCAGGGCCCCGTGAAGGTTGCCGGCCACGAATACAACAGCGTCATGCCGCCGCACGTGGACCTTGATGACCAGAAGATCTCCGACGTGCTCACCTACGTCCGCCAGAACTGGTCGAACGACGCCGCCCCGGTCACCCCGGCGCAGGTGAAGGAAGTCCGCGACAAGTACAAGGGCCGCACCCAACCGTGGACGGCTAAGGAGCTCGGCCACTGAAGCCAGCGGACATCGTTCACACCCCAAATCCCGAGAGCCGGTCGCGAGACCGGCTCTTTTTTTACATGGGAATCCCCAACTCCCATCGGCCGCGTAGCGGTCGAAAGGCGCAAGACCGGGTGATCACTCCGCCTTCAACCAATCGCCCGATTGGATCCACCTCGATTCATCAACCGGGCCTTTCCATTCGTAAGTCCAGGCGACTTCCACTTCACCATCTTTGATGGACACCTCGGTCCGCACCCGCCGGTATTCCGCACCTTCGATCTCGTTGGCCGAAATCCCCTCGAAATCATCAAGCTCAACGAGCTGGGCTGACCCGACGCGGAAGAGATCCCCTTCCACCGTCTCCCCACCTCGCTCCAGCACCAGTCCCGGATACCAGGTGATCGCATAGAGCTTCCCCTCTACTTTCCCTGCCGAAACGAACTCCGCGCCATTCATGCGGAAGGCATTCGACCCGCCACGGCGCAGCGTGCCGTAAACAAAGACCAACTCTCCGGCCTCATCGGACATGCGGACAGCGTAGCGAAGTCACGGTCTCGGTCCACGACCGACATGGCGCCCACAAAAAATCGATGCCTTCGCTCCGAAGCGCGGGCACCGGCTAGCTGCGGATCGACT
>CBKZPU010000349.1:0-3041 GCA_966696705.1 uncultured Verrucomicrobiaceae bacterium
TGAACGATGGCGATCGCGGCGGGACTTGAACCCGGCATCTGCGGGTTGAAAGCCCGTCATGCTGACCTTTGCACCACGCGATCGAATCGAAGACCGGAATGGGGGCGACGATCAGCGGGGAGAGGCCGAGGGCAGCAGAATCCCGCTTGGGAGAAGGATTCGGGCGGATGATTCAGAGGAATCGGGCGAACCGGAGCCGCCGCCGTCACGCTGCACTGCATTGCACCACGAAGCCAAAGGAAGGCCTCACCGCTGATGTCGCGGTCGCTCTCGGAGCGGAGTGATGGAATGTCGAAGGTTCATCGGAACGCGGGAAGAAATGCCATAACTCACCGCGGGAGTCAACCGGGAATTTTTCGGAAGTGAGATAATAGTGGCCCAACGTCGTGTGTGAGAGAGGCCCGCCCCATGCCCGCGGCGCAGCCGCCCTTGGACTGCTGCGGTCATCCGCAGCTTTTGAGTGAAGGGTGGACACCGTCATGCGTGTTGGAATGAACCAGCCCTGAAGGTTCGCTTCACTCCGGGTGAGAAGCCCGCCGTTCCTTGCACTCGATAGCTGCGAAGTATCGCAGCAGTCCGAGGGCGGCTGCGCCGCGGTCATCCGGCGGGACCCGATTTTGATGCTTTTTTTACGCCGGCGCACGGGGCTTTGACTTCCCGGCTCCGGGATCGGTGAGACGATCGGCCCCGTGAACGACGCCAGATCTCGCCGACTTCGCCGCTGCGGTGGCGATGGTGGATTTGCCGTGCCCTTGTCGATCCCCCGGCTCTCGTGCATCGGGTGGCGTTCCGCTATCGATCCCGGATGAAAGGCTCCACGCCCCATGTGGTCCGCTCTCCAGGTGCGGCCGGCCGGTTGCGAGCGAAAGGTCTCCGGCTGCTTTGAGAACGGCTTCGGCCGCACTCGGAGAGTGCGGACCACGATGAGCATGCGGACCACTTTGTTTCTCTGACCATGAATACAACACCTGACGGTCATTCGAACCGCCAACCTGCATTGGCCGCGGCGACGCTGGCGGCGCTTGGCATTGTCTTCGGCGACATCGGCACCAGCCCGCTGTATGCCTTCCGCGCGTGCTTCTCCGGGAGCCACGGCGCGCCGATCCATCCGGAGAATCTCATCGGCGCGGCCTCGTTGATCGTGTGGTCGCTGATCCTGGTGGTGTCGTTGAAATACCTCTTCATCATCCTGCGGCTCGATAACAAGGGCGAGGGCGGGATCCTGGCGCTGTCGGCATTGATCCGCGCGTGCGTGCGGCGCTTGGGAGGAAAGGATCCGAAGTCGGTGCTGCTGTTAGGCCTGGCGGGTGCGGCGCTGATCTATGCGGATGGCATGCTGACGCCGGCGATCTCGGTGCTGAGCGCGGTGGAGGGCTTGTCCGTGAGCGCGCCGGTGGTGGAGAAGTGGATCCTGCCGATCTGCGTGGGCATCCTGGTGGCGCTCTTCGCGATCCAGCGTCATGGCACGGGAAGGGTCGGCGTGATCTTCGGCCCGGTGGTGCTGCTGTGGTTCGGCACGCTCGGCGCGCTGGGGATCGGCGCCTTGATGAAAAACCCGGAGGTGCTGATGGCGATGAGTCCGCACGCGGGGCTGATGTTCATGATCCACGAGTGGCATCATGCCTTCCCCTTGCTGGCGTCGGTCTTCCTCGCGGTGACGGGCGGCGAGGCGCTGTATGCGGACCTCGGGCACTTCGGCGTGAAGCCGATCCGCATGGCGTGGTTCACGGTGGTGTTTCCGGGACTGGCATTGAATTACCTCGGGCAGGCGGCGCTGTTGATCGAGGATCCCTCTGCGATCCGCGCGCCGTTCTTCCTGCTGGCGCCGGAGATGCTGCGCTTCCCGCTGACGATCCTGGCGACGTGCGCGGCGATCATCGCGAGCCAGGCGCTGATCTCCGGCGCGTATTCTCTAACAGGTCAAGCGGTGCAGCTCGGCGTGCTGCCGCGGGTGAAGATCCGCTACACCTCCACGCATTCGGCGGGGCAGATCTATGTGCCGTCGGTGAATCACCTGCTGGCGGTGGCGTGCATCCTCCTGGTGCTGTCGTTCAAGACGTCCTCCGCGCTGGAGGCGGCGTATGGGATCGCGATCGCGCTGACGATGACGATCACGTCGATGCTCTTCTACTCCGCGGCGATCTCGGCGTGGGGCTGGAGCAAGGCGAAGTCGGCGGCGTTGACGCTGGTGTTTCTAACAGTCGATGGCGCGTTCCTCGCGGCGAACACGCACAAGATCGTCGAGGGCGGCTGGCTGCCGCTGGTGGTGGGCGGCGCGATCTTTCTGCTGATGCTGACGTGGATCTGGGGTCGCGAGCGGCTCTATCGACGCTTGTCGAAGGAGGCGCTGCCGATCGATGGGCTGCTGAATGAATTGAAGCGCGGCCACATTCACCGCGTGTCCGGCACGGCGGTGTACATGAGCGGCCGCGGGAAGGCGGTGCCGACGGCCCTCCTGCACAACCTGAAGCACAACCAGGTGCTGCACGAGCGCGTGGTGCTGCTGCACGTGCAGACGCTGGACCAACCGCACGCGGACCCGAAGGAAGCGATCGATCACAGCGATCTGGGCGAAGGAGTGCATCGCGTGACGCTGAGCTTCGGCTTCGCCGACACGCCGGACGTGCCGGAGGCGCTGAAGGCGGGCTTGCCGGAAGAGATCAAGTTCCATCCCGGCAAGGCGACGTATGTGCTCGGCCGCGAGACGTATGGCGTGGGCAGCAAGGCGAGTGCCTTGGAGCGGCTGCGGCTGGCGGTCTTCGCGGCGATGGCGCGCAATGCCTCGCCGGCGACGGCGTATTTCCGCCTGCCGCCGGGACGGGTGGTGGAGCTGGGGGCGCAGATCACGCTGTGAGGCAAAGGGCGGGCCGAACGCCGGTCCGCCGCCAGCCCTATCGCCCCCCTTCAGGGGGCCGATCGCTTCTTCAATGAACCCAGGGCGGCGCTGCGCTTGCCCTGGGCTAAGGGATGTCGCCCCGTTGGGGCAGATGAACTTCGCCGATTGCAGACCGAGGATGGAACGGCGCTCCCTTCCCTGCACT
>CBKZPU010000350.1:0-3033 GCA_966696705.1 uncultured Verrucomicrobiaceae bacterium
AGCTGCTCGTTGACGAGCGGGTCGATGTCGGAACGTTCCGGCGTGCGGGAAACGGTGCCTTCGAGGCCTTCCTTGTCGATCGTCAGCCAATCCACCAGCGGGCTGGATTGGGTAAGGTCGAGGGCGCGGAGTGCGAGCTGCTGCGACGACGGCTTGCCGCCGACCTTGATCTTGTCGCCGGGCTTCACCTGATAGCTCGGGATGTCGACGCGCTTGCCATTCACGAGCACGTGGCCGTGGTTGACGAGCTGGCGGGCAGCCTGGCGGCTGTTGCCGAAGCCAAGGCGGTAGCAGACGTTGTCGAGGCGGAGTTCCAGAAGCTGGAGCAGGATCTCGCCGGTCACACCACGACGGCGGGCAGCCTCTTCGTAGTAACCGCGGAATTGCTTCTCAAGCACGCCGTATTGGAAACGGAGCTTCTGCTTTTCGCCGAGGGCGACGGAGTAGTCGCTCTTCTTCTTGCGGCCGGCGCGCAGGCCGTGCTGGCCCGGCGGGAAATTGCGGCGCTCGAGCGCTTTCGAGGAACCGAAGAGAGCCACGCCAAAGCGACGGCTGATCTTGGTGCGGGGTCCGGTATAACGAGCCATGATCTTGGAAAAGTGCGATTAAACGCGGCGCGCCTTCTTCGGACGGCAACCGTTGTGCGGGATTGGGGTGACGTCCTTGATCGAGATCAGCTCGATGCCGAGGGCTTGGACGGCGCGGACAGCGGACTCGCGGCCGGAACCCGGGCCCTTGACGCGGACTTCAGCTTCCTTGAGGCCGTGGCCCATGGCTTGGCGGCAGGCGTCTTGGGAGACGACCTGGGCGGCGTAGGCGGTGGACTTGCGGGAACCCTTGAAGCCCATCTTGCCGGCGCTGGACCAGCCGAGCGTGTTGCCGTTGGAGTCGGTGACGCTGACGATGGTGTTGTTGAAGGTGGCGGTCACGTGGACGATGCCGCGCGAGATGTTCTTGGAGCCCTTCGCCTTGTGGATCTTGATCTGGGTCTCTTCAGCACCCGCGATCTCGGCAAAGATGTCGCGCTTCTTGTCGTCCTTCTTCGGAGCGACTTCTTCCGCGGCAGGAGCAGCCACCGGAGCGGCGGCGGGAGCCGGGGCGGCTTCGGCAGCCGCGGGGATGGTTTCTTCGTCAGCCATTTGAGAAAAGCGTTCGTTAGTTCAGGGCAATTACTTCTTCACGCCGACGGTGCGGCGCTTGCCCTTGCGAGTGCGGGCATTGGTGCGGGTGCGCTGGCCGCGGACGGGAAGGCCGCGCTTGTGGCGCAGGCCGCGGTAGCAGTTGATGGAGGTCAGGCGCTTGAGCTGGGCCTGCTTTTCGCGGCGCAGGTCGCCTTCGATGATGATGCCCTGGCTCTGGATCACGGTGGCGATCTTCACGAGCTGGTCCTCGGTGAGCTGACCGGTGCGGATGTCCGGGTCGATGCCCGCTTGCTCGAGGATGCGGGAAGCGGTGGTCGCGCCGACGCCATACATGTAGCGGAGCGACGCTTCGATGCGCTTCTCGTTGGGGATTTCGATGCCGAAAATACGTGCCATGTGATGCTGTGGTGAGCGGAATGCCGAAGCGGAAAGGGACGTGAATACAAGTCCGGCCCTCCGAAGCGGGCGGGCTGTTTAGCAGACGCGACCCCTCTGGCAAGCGGGAAATCGAAATTTTCCGGCGAAGAATTTCACGAACCTTCGGGATTCCGGAAAGTTCGGAGTCCCGGCGGCCGGATCGACAACGAAACGAACGAAATTGGCGAAACTTGAAATCACCGGAAGAGCCACGGTGTCTTTCGTTTTCGTTCGTTTCGCCATTTTCGTCGTCCTTCCGTCTCAAAGTTCGCGGATCCGCAGGTTGCGGAACCACACCTCGTCGCCGTGGTCCTGCAGGAGCAAATGCCCGGCGGCAGGCCCCGCAAAGTCGTCCATTTTGGAGAACTTGCTGTCCTTCTTGAGGTTCTTCCACTCGTCGCCGGAGGTGTCGATCTTCACCGCCAGCTTCCCGTTCAGCCAGTGCTCCAGGATGGTGCCCTTGGCCACGATCTTGGAAACGTTCCACTCGCCAGCGGGCTTGAGGTCCTTGTCCTTGGGGGCCGGCGCGATTTCGTAGAGCGAAGCCGCGGCGGTGTCCGCGACCTTGCCGTTCGGGTGCCCGGCGTCGTCGAGCACCTGGTATTCGGGGCCAAGCCAGCCGCCGGGCGACTTTTTGACGCGGTATTTCACGCCGCTGTTGCCCTTGGCGGAAATCTTCCACTCGAACTCGAATTCGAAGTCCTTGTATTCCTTGGCACTGAGGAGGTCGCCGGACTTTCCGGCACGATGGATGGCGCCATCCTCGACCTTCCAGCCGTCGCCCGGCTTGCCGCCGGTATCCGAAGTCCAGCCGGCGAGGGATTTGCCGTCGAAAAGCGGGGTCCAATCGGCGGCGCTGGAGGCAGCCGCACCGGCGATGAATGAGGCGACGAGGAGATTGCGTAGCATGATGTCTGACAACTTGAGCCCCCATTACGCCCCGGCAAGCTGGATTCGTTTCATCACCCTCGACAAAGTGTGGCACCTCTCTAGCTTTCTCGAAATTCCGAAAACCGCCCGCTTACATGGAAGACACCCTCGCCGATCCTCCCGTCGCCCCCTCCTCCAATTACTCGGATCACGAACTCCCCCCCGACGATGTGGCGGCCATCGACCAACTCGGGAGAACCTACGCCGCCCTGAAAGCGGAGCTCGGCAAGGCAATCATTGGCCAAGAACGGGTCATCGAGCAGCTCGCGATCTGTCTCTTCGCCAAGGGCCACGCGCTGCTGATGGGCGTCCCCGGCTTGGCGAAAACGCTGCTGGTTTCCTCGGTGGCGAAGACCTTCGACCTGACTTTCAACCGCATCCAATTCACGCCGGACCTGATGCCAGCGGACATCACCGGCACGGATATCATCCAGGAGTCGGGCGTCGGCGGCCGCCGCGAGTTCGAATTCGTCCGCGGCCCGGTCTTCGCGAACATCGTGCTGGCGGATGAAATCAACCGCGCCCCGGCCAAGACCCAGTCCGC
>CBKZPU010000351.1:0-3017 GCA_966696705.1 uncultured Verrucomicrobiaceae bacterium
TCCGCCCCATCGTGGGTGATCCCGCTTTGCCCGGCCCACGGCTGATTGCCGCCGGTGGTCCACGGCAGCGCGGGCGCGTCGAGCGCGAGGTCGAGCGGGATGTCGCTGCTGAATTCCACGTCGATGCTGGCCGCCGGCGGGCCGAGGACCTTGATGGCGACGCCCGATGCCGTGCCGTCCCACCAGAACGCGTCCGGCGTGGTGCCGTCATTGAAATACGGCGTGGTCGCGTCGAAGAGGTCGCTCGAGTCGTCGCCGAGGTTCATCTCCAGATCGAATTCGCCATCGGCCTGCTCCAGCGAAACCTGGTAGTGCAGGGATGGCGTCATCTGCTGGTCGTTGTTCCCGTACACCGCTTCGTCCACATGCCAGATGGCGATGCCTTGATCCGGGGCCGAGGCTGCCCACTTGTCGCCCGGGCCACGGTTCTCGATGACGAAGAACTCGGTCGGGCTGCCAGGTTTGGCGATCCTGCGTCCGTGGTTGCCGGTGGATGGCAGGCTCGCCAAGTGATCTTGGCCGGGAGCCAAGTCAACGAGGTTCGCCCAGCCCCAAACACTCTTCAAATACAGGTTGATGGGCGCGGGGGTCATGCCTCCGTTGCGCCAGTTGCCGGAGGCCATGAGGCAATGCCCCCCCAGGCCGCTCGAATCGTTGCCATAATCGTACAGGTCGGGGAAATCGAAGACCAGGTGGCCAAGTTCGTGGAGAAACGTGCCGATCACGAGTTGCGGCGATCCGGCGTCGGTCATCTGGTAGTTGTGGATGTAAATCGGGTCGGCCATGGTGCCGACATTGATGTCCGGTGACACCGTGAACTTGTGCGGCCACAAGCCTTGCGCCCACACGCCGGAGGTCGGCCCCGCGAAGAACAAGCTGGTGGCGATCACGCGGTCCTCGCCATCGCGGGTGAGCCCGCTGAAATCGAAGCTGGCCGCCTGCAGCGCGGCGATGGCGTGAGCGACCAGCGTGGTGCCCGCCTCGCCCGAGCCGCGGAGGATCGTGTTGGTCGGGTAATCGGAATAATTGTACCAATTGCGCGGCGACGGCATGGTCGTGATGGGTGCCACCTGGTGGATCACCGTTGCCAATCCGTTCGATTGGTCCGTGTAGTAATCGCGCAGCGAGCCGGAATTGCCGTCGTCGTCGTAGCCGATCTCGTTGCAGTAGCGGGTGACCTTGTCGAGGTTGGTCGGGAAGTTGACCGGATCGCTCGCGCCGGTGGCCGGATCGTCGGGAAACTGCACGGGAATGAGCAGACAGAGGGTCTCGCTGGCGAGCGGCCCCGTGGGCGACCGCGGCTGCCTTTGTCGTCCGGCGGCAACCTGTTCCGCCCACTTCTCCCCGGCATCCGGCGTCATGAGCTTTCTCATCGCCGCGCGGGCTTTGCCGATCACCGCGGCACTCTCGGTCAGGCCCGGGGCAAGATCGGCTGGCGCCGGGTGACTGGCCGGAATCGCCGACGCGACCAATGATTCGCCGTCCGCACCACGGCGGGCGTAGTAGTATGCGCGCGTGGCAGGGTCGAAGATCACGGTGAAGTCATCTTCGGTCGCGGTGCGGGCGTGGAATTCATCGCCAAACACCCGCAGCCGGAGCCGCGTGCCATCGGGCTGCGCCCATTCCACCGGCAGGCCATCCGGCGGATACGGCGCGGCGCGACACGGCTCGGTGAAGGCCGCGAGAAACAAGGCCACTGAGGTCGCGACGGCACGCGCGGCCAGCGCGCCCGCGGCAGGGCGATGAGGATGGGCATTCACGGGAGGCGAGGGCGAGATGACTGGTGAAACTGCGGCGGGGAAAACCGGAGACAGCGGGAAATCATTCCCCGTCACTTGACCTCTATTGCCGGTCCATGCGTTTGCAATCGATGGGTAATCCCGGCGGGATTTTTATCAACCGATGCACAAGAGAGCGGACCCGATTTCCGCGGCAGAAGTTCAAAAAAAGCGGAGGACCCCGTGATTAGCGCGCGGCTCCAGACCCGATCGCCGGGCGGCGACTCCGCATTGCCAGCCGCGGGACTCGCTGAAACACTCCGCCGCATGCAGCGCGTGGCGGTCATCAATGTGGTCGGGCTTTCCCCTTCCCTGCTCGGGCCATCGACACCGCGGCTGAAGGCCTTTGCGGACAAGCATGGCCTGCAAGCCTTCCGGCCCGCATTCCCCGCGGTGACCTGCACCGCCCAATCCTCGATGCTCACCGGCACCTGCCCGCGCGAGCACGGCATCGTGGCGAATGGCTGGTATGATCGCGAGAGCGCCGAGGTGCGCTTCTGGAAGCAGAGCAATCACCTCGTCCGCGGTGAAAAGGTCTGGGAGCACCTGCGCCGCAAGCACCCGGGCTTCACCTGCGCGAAGCTCTTCTGGTGGTACAACATGTATTCCAGCGCGGACATCGCGATCACCCCTCGTCCGCTTTATCCCGCCGACGGGCGCAAGGTCTTCGACATCCACACCCAGCCCATGGACCTGCGCGAGCGGATCAAGGCGGACCTTGGCGAGTTTCCCTTCCCGTCCTTCTGGGGCCCGGCCGCGGGCATCCCGTGCTCGGAGTGGATCGCCGCGTCGGCGCGTTGGGTCGAGGAGCGCGAGAAGCCGACGCTGAGCCTGGTGTATCTGCCGCACCTCGACTACTGCCTGCAGAAATTCGGCCCCGGCGCGCCGGAGATCGCGCCCGAGCTGGAAGCCATCGACCGCGTCACCGGCGAGCTGATCGCCTTCCTCGAAGGCCGCGGGGTCAAGGTGCTGGTCGTTTCCGAATACGGCATCTCGAAGGTCACCCGGCCGATTCATCTCAATCGCATCTTCCGCCAAAAGGGCTGGCTGCAGACCAAGGACGAGCTTGGCCGCGAAACGCTCGATGCCGGTGGCTCGCAGGTCTTCGCCGTGGCCGATCACCAGATGGCCCATGTTTACGTCAACGACCGCTCCTTGATGAAAGAGGTGCGGAGTCTGTTAGAAGAAACCGAGGGCATCGATGAAGTCCGCACCGCCGGAGAAATGTGGGGCAGCGGC
>CBKZPU010000352.1:0-3015 GCA_966696705.1 uncultured Verrucomicrobiaceae bacterium
CATGAAAAAAGAACTCCGCATCGGCCTCATCGGTTACGGCTTCATGGGCCGCACCCACTCGAATGCCTACTCGCAGGTCGGCCACTTCTTCGACTCGAACCACACCGTCGTCCGCCAGGCCGTCTGCGGCCGCGACGAGGCGAAGGTGAAAGCCTTCGCCGAGAAGTGGGGCTACGCTTCCCACGAGACCGACTGGAAGAAGCTCGTCGCCCGTGAAGACATTGACGCCATCGACATCTGCACGCCGAACGACTCGCACGCCGAGATCGCCCTCGAGTGCATCAAGCATGGCAAGATGATCCTTTGCGAAAAGCCGCTCGCGCTGAACGGCGACCAGGGTGAGGAGATGGTCAAGGCCGTCGAAGCCTCCGGCCTGCCGAACCTCGTCTGGTACAACTACCGCTTCCTGCCGGCGGTTAGCCACGCAAAGAACATCGTCGCGGCCGGTGAACTCGGCCGCGTCTTCCACTACCGCGCGAACTTCCTGCAGGATTGGACGATCTCCGAAGAACTCCCGCAAGGCGGCGCCGGCCTCTGGCGCCTCGATGCCGCGGCCGCCGGTTCTGGCGTCACCGGCGACTTGCTTGCCCACTGCATCGATACCGCGCGCTGGATCAATGGCGACATTGTCTCCGTGAGCGCGATGACCGAGACCTTCATCAAGGAGCGCGTTCACACCGGCACCGGCCAAAAGCAAGCCGTCACCATCGACGACGCTTGCGCCTTCCTCGCCCGCTTCGAGAACGGCTCGCTGGCCATCTTCGAAAGCACCCGCTACGCCCGCGGCCACAAGGCGCTCTACACCTTCGAGATCAACGGCGAGAAGAAGTCCCTCTTCTGGGACCTCCACGACCTGAACCGTCTCTCGTACTTCGACCACGGCGTTCCCGGCGACCGCCGCGGCTGGAGCAATATCCACTGCTCCGACGGCGATCATCCGTATGCCGGCAACTGGTGGGTTCCGGGCCTCTGCCTCGGCTACGAGCACTCGTTCATCCACGAGATGGCCGAGTTCCTCAAGTCGCTCGACGACCCGAAGGCCGAGAAGCGCTACCCCGACTTCCGCCACGCCCTCGGAACCCAATACGTCTGCGACGCCGTCCTCGAGTCGGCGAAGACCGGCCAGTGGGTGAATGTGAAGAAGGCTTGAGCAAAGCTAGCTCGCTCAGCGCCACCGGTCCTCATGGGCCGGTGGCGTTTCTGTTCTCTCTGCGGATCGCTTCCGCGTAGGCGCGCTGGAGACAACTCGGAGTGGTCCTTGGAAGCGTTCCTCTCCCGTGTTTCCGTGCTGCAACAACGCGCCTACGGTGGGAGTGGATGCCTATCGGCAGTCTCGTTGATCGCAGCACCGAGCCCCATGCTTCGACGCGCGCTTGCCGTCGCGGCCGGAAGCCCTCAAATCCCCGCCATGCGACTCGGTTTCCTCGCCTCCCACGGTGGCACCAACCTTCAAGCCGTGCTCGATGCGTGCGCCAACGGGGAGCTGACCGCCACGCCGGCCGTGCTGGTGACCAACAACCGCGGCGCGCACTGCATCACCCGCGCGCGTTCCGCGGGCGTCGCGGTGCATGTGCTCAATGGAGTGACCCATCCGGAACCGGATGCGCTGGATGCGGCCATGCTGGATGCCCTCCGTTCCAGTGGCTGCGAGTGGATCGTGCTCGCCGGTTACATGAAGAAGATCGGCCCCCGGGTGCTGGAGGCCTTCGCTGGCAAGATGATCAACATCCATCCAGCTCTGTTGCCTCGTCACGGAGGGAAGGGGATGTATGGCATGAACGTCCACCGTGCGGTGATCGAAGCGGGAGATGTCGTCAGTGGCGCCACGGTCCACTTGGTGGATGGCGAATACGACGAAGGGCCGGTGCTCGCGCAGGCGGAGGTGTCCGTGCTGCCGGGTGACACGCCGGAAACGCTGGCGGCCCGCGTGCTCAAGACAGAACACCAGTTGCTCGTCGCCACACTGCGCGGTCTCGCTGCGGGTCAGGGGATGGCGTGATTCTCTCTCAATCCGCCGGCACGAACTTCTCCTCCATCCCGCCCACTTCCTGGATCTCGGTCCAGCGCCAGTTGAATTTGTAGGTGCGACGGTTGCCCGCGCTCCACTCGACACTGAAGCGATGCATCCCCTCCGGCCGCCACTTGCCGGTCACGTCCTTGTTCTTCACGTCCGCGTCGTCCTTGAAGAACAACTCGCGAGTCTCCGATTTCCACGACGTGCCGGTCAGCCATGCGACCATTTCCTTCACGTCCTGCGGGCCGGTGAAGGACTCGATCAAGACCGTCTCGTTCTCGCCGCGGTTTTGCTCCCGCTTGATGCCGTCCTTCTCGTAGGAAATCAGCAGGCGCTTGGAGTGATAAGGCCTCGGGTCCACGCCCAAGTCCTTCGGGTTCGCGGAAAAGTCCTTACCGCTGGCGACGAATTCCGCGATCTTGCGGGTCACGTCCGCCGATTGGTCGCCGCTGGTGAAGGTGGCCTTGAGGATCGTCACCTTCGGGGCAGGACGCGATTTGGTGGCGGCAAATCCGCCGCCCTGCTGCATGGACTTCACCCGGCCGGCCACGCCGTCCATTTCCTTCTTCAACAGCAGCGCTTGGTCGATGTCGCCCTTCTTGGTCAACTCCTCGACCATCCGTTTCAACTCCTGTCCATAGGACTGCTCCGCCTTGACGATCGCCGGGCGGATTTGCTCCGCCACCTTCGGGCGCTGCTCCAGATAAATCTTCTCGAGCCGCGCGATCCCGGGGTGTCCCGACTCGCCGTTTGGAGTGCCGGATTTCGCGAATTCTTCCAAGGCTGCCTCGGCTTCCAACCGGTTGGCCGTGTTGGCGCTCGCCTTTGCCTCGTCGCGGATCTTCTCCACGGCGCCCCGGTATTTGTCGTCCAACTCGGTCAATGGCACCCGCGCCTTCGTCCGCAGGTCTTCCGCCAGCGACCGCACGTAGTCCAATTCCATCTCCACCGAGGGAGAAAGTTTCTTTTCTTCCGCCCGAGCTGGGCACAAGGGAAGAAAG
>CBKZPU010000353.1:0-2976 GCA_966696705.1 uncultured Verrucomicrobiaceae bacterium
TCACCGTGCGGCGGTCTCGGCCGTCTTGGCGCGGATGATCTTCACTGGCACCGACTGGGTCGCGTCCTCCAGCAGCCGGCGGCGGGCCAGCAGGCCGACCTTGGCGTTTTCATGGGGCGTCCACTTGTCGCCCGCGGCCACGCTCTCGGCGGGGCTCAGCAGGGCGGGCGCGATCTGATCGACCCACGGTACCAGCAGGGCCAGTTCCTCGCGGGTGAAGCGGTGGAAGACGGGCTCCTTGAAGGCCACGATCAGGTCGCCCTCGCTGGTCGGCTCCGGGACGAACGGGGCATCCGGCGAGGCGCAGGCTGTCAGGCGCCGGCGGGCTTCCGCCAGGGGATCGGCACAGGGCTCATCGACCAGCACACAGGTGCCGCGCCGGAAGAGAACGAAGGACCGCTTGGCGCTCACGTGCTGCGAGCAGAAGGAGACGAGCTCTTCCGTCGAGGCGGCCGGCGGGGCTTCCGTATCGCCAGGCACCGCATCGGTCGTGTGCGCCACCGGCACGATGGAATTCACCGCGTGAGCATGGGCGGTGGTGTTCTTTTTAAAAGAGGGCGACGGCAGCAAAATGGCGGCGGCGAGCCCGAAGATGCCTGCCAGCAACAGCGCGAACGACAAGGCGATCCGGGAGGAGAGCGGACTCTTGGAAGCGTTGGAAGGGTTGAGCATGTCAAAGTTTTAAAAAATCTTGACGTTTAGGCAAGCTTAAGTTTTTTTGCGCTCGTTGCTTGCCCTAATCTCCCATGAAAATTGCGACCCTCCCCGGCCGTCGCCTGCGTTTGAAGCGCTCTGTTCTGGGCGCTCTCACGCTAGGTATTGCGATTCTTGCATGGCCTCAGCAGGTCACGGCGGAATCGGTTGATAGCGAGCTGCTGCTGTTGGTCGATTCGACCCAGCGCGGCCTCAATAACAGCGACTTCGACGCGCTGATGGACAGCTACGCCGACGCGTTCAGCAGCTCGGACGTGGTCAACGCGATCCAGTCCGGCGCTTACGGCCGGGTCGCGGTGTCGCTGATGTTTTTTGGAAATGCCGGCACCCAGCAGGTGGGCATTCCCTGGATGAGCATCGGCAGCGCGGCCGAGGCGGAGACCTTCGCGCTCCTGCTGAGAGCCGTGAACCGGCCGGCTTCCCCGGGCACGATCGAAGTGGCCGATGCCCTGCTCGCGGCGATCCCACTCTTCGGCACGGAAACCGGCGCGGCCGGCAACGGCTTCGAGAGCTCGGCCCAGCTCGTCGAGGTGGTCGCGGCCTCGACCCCTGCCGGCGGCAACACGGGCGGGGTGGCTGCGGCGCGAGACCAGGCGCTGGCGTCCGGCGTGGACGTGATCAATGCGATCGCCGTGGGAAACCAGGCGGGAAACATCGCGGCCTACTTTGAGAACAATGTCATCGGCGGTGAAGCCGGTGGCGTGGCGGCCACCAGCAGGAGTTCGGCCCTCAATGGCAATCTCGGCACCTTCCTCGCCTCCCAAGTCTCGGGGCAGGTGAGCGCCGGGGCGGCGGAGTCGATGGCCATCGTGCCGGAGCCATCGCCGGTGCTCGCCTTGTTGTCCGGGATCGGCCTGCTGTGCCTGCGCCGCCGCCGGGAAGTCCGCTAACCTCTGGATGGTTTCGAACCCTCATTTCCCATGAGCAGCGCCGCCCCATCCCGCATCGAGCGCCTCCATCCGGACGATGCCGAGATCGATCCCGAAATTGCCGAATTGGTCGGCCAGGAAATCCTGCGCGACCGCTTGGAGCCGGCTGCCTGGGCCCGGGCGCTGGCGGCCAGCGGAGGCAGGAAGCAGGATGCCTTGGCTTCCTATGCCCGTATCCGCATGCAGCAGGTCGCCGCGCGCCGGCGCCTCCGCCGGGCGAAGTCGCAGTCCTTCGAGGCGCGACGCCTGACCACCTGTCTCGGCATCAAGACCGTGCAGGATCTCCTCCAGCGCTCGAACCGCGGCGGCCAGCTCAATTTGCTCAAGCCGCGCCTTTCCTACGTCTGGCTCGCCATTCTGATGCTCGGCAGCTCGGGCTCGATCGCCAGCCTCGGCCGGCTGATGGGCCGGTTCTTGCCGGAAGCCGTCGGCACATGGCTGCCGGGCATCGCGCTGCTGTGCGGGATCGTCGCGGTGGCCGCCGTGCTTGGCCTGCGCGCCCTGCTGCCGAAGCGCTGGGTCATGCTCGGCTGGAATACCGGCCTGGCCATGGTTTGCACGCTGGCGTGCTTCGGATCCCTGGCGCTGGGCGCGAAATTGATCGCCCGCACCTCGCCGGAGGTGATCCAGAAGCTGACCACCGGGGCACCCGCCGAAGCGCCGGAGCTTCCCGCTCGCGCTCCTGCTCCCGCTCCGGCGACCTCGACCGTCAAGCCGCTGCTGGTGAAGCCGAGGCTGGTTCAGCCGGTCCAAGCTTCGAACCGCGAGACCGCCGCGGTCACCGGCGGGCACGAGCGTCGCCGAGGGGAATGATCCATGCCCATGCCTTGAGCGCCAACGGCGCGGCCATGCGATAGCCCCGGGCTGTCTCATTTCGCTCCGTTGGGTCATCAATATAACGGTTTCCCTCCGCGCCGTGCCTGCTACACCCGGCGCGTGAACGAAGAACGCGAGCACGGCACGCAGCCGCTGGACGGGATGATGACGGCGTGGGGCCTCGGCAACCACGATCTGGTGGACGCCTCCCCCGAGCAGCTCACCCACAAGCAGGTCCAGCGTGCCCGCACCGGCCGGACGCTGACGCTGCACATGATGCAGAAGGTCACCCGCGCCCTGAACATCGCCATTTGGTATCGCCTGAAGAAAGAAGAGCGGGAGACCTACTTCGAATACCTTCACAAGCACGTCTTCAGTTACGCGAAGAACCACGATCCCGCCTGGCAGGATCCGAATGCCCCGCTGATGGAGGCGGTGCAGAAGCGCGGCGGGAAGATCATCAGCCGCGAGGCGTGACGCGGAGCGGGCCGGTGAAACCCATGGTCGCCGCGGTTTC
>CBKZPU010000354.1:0-2959 GCA_966696705.1 uncultured Verrucomicrobiaceae bacterium
CTGATCAAAAAGACCGCCGGACCGGGCTCGGACTGGAAGGAATCCACCAAGGATTGGCGGTTCCGGGTGCTGCCATCGAGGCAAAATACCTTGCCGAAGCCCGTCTCAAGCCGATTCTCGATCCGACGTAAGTTCTTGGCGAATTGGCTGAATACCAGTGTTTTCCCTTCGTTTTCGGAACGCTCATTTAGCAACTCAAGCAAACGATCGATTTTGACTGCGCTTGAATCCTTCCGTCCCGGCAGCTCCAACAACCCGGGATCGACACAGGTTTGCCGCAGGCGCAGCAGCAGGGTCAGCAAATGCATCCGGCTCGCCCCCTCGCCTTGCTGCTCGCGGATGCGCTCCAGCTCGTCCAAGCCGGATCGTGCCAAGCTCGCGTAGAGCGCCGCTTGGTCGTCGGCGAGGGGCAGCCACTCATCGATCTCGATCTTGTCGGGCAGATCCTCGGCGACCTGCTCCTTGGTCCGGCGCAGGACGTAGGGCGAGATCCGGAGGCGGAGTCGCTCCATCAGGCCGGCGGAGGCCTTCGGGTCGGCGTCGCTCGAAGCGGCTTCGTAGCGCTCGCGGAAATCCTTGCGGTCGCCCAAGTAGCCCGGCGCCACAAACCGGAAGATCGCCCACAGATCCTGGATCCGGTTTTCAATCGGGGTCCCCGTCAGGGCGATGCGGCCGCGGGCCTGGATCTTGGCGAGCGCCTTGCTCACCTCGGCGTCCGGGTTTCGAAGCAGGCTCGCCTCGTCCGCCACGAGCAGCCGGTATTCCCTCTGGAGGTGGAAGGCCAAGTCGCGAACCAAGGTTCCGTAACTTGTGACAACCACATCCACCCCCGGCACCTGATCCCGCAGTCGGTCGCGTCCCGCACCATGGAATCCGAGACACTTCAGCCCCGGTGCGAACCGCTCCAATTCCGCCTGCCAGTTCCCCAGCAAGGAGGTCGGCGCGACGACCAAAGTAGGTTCAGGGGTCTGCTCTCCAAGCTGCTTGAAATGATTGATGGAAGCGATTGTTTGCAGAGTCTTTCCCAAGCCCATTTCGTCGGCCAGCAGCGCCCCGCCCAAGCGATTCAAACGGTCCGCAAGCCACGCAGATCCCTGGGCCTGATAAGGCCTCAATTCGACATTCAGGCCCGTGTTTGAAATGGCTTCGATTTGGCCATGCTCGCGTGCCTGGGATTGCTTATTTACTAGCGGGTTGCGAAGTTTTTCCCGCAAATTCTGGAACAGAATCCCGGCGGCACCCGAGAGCCGGATTTCCTCATCGGGCCGGCCGATTCCCAGCTCCGAAACCAAAGGCTGGACGAGTTCTTCACAGGTCCGGCTGATGACCAGTTCGGCTCCGCTTTTCAGGGTAGCCCGGCGCTTCCCGCCACCAAGGAGACGGCGCATTTCGGCCCCGGGGATCTTCTGACCGCCGGTAGTCTGAAACGACAATTCAAACGCCAATGATGACCCGAAATCCGCCTTCTGCTCGATCTCCGGCCGGACCACATGAACGCGCTTGAGGACAGCGGCGAAGCGCTCCCCTTCCCGCACGGTCCAGCGCTGGCGGAGGCCGGGGAGATCGTCGGCGACGAAGCCGAGGATGGCGTCGCGGCCGCGGATCTGGAACCGGGCCCGGCGCTGGGCGGGTTCGAAGCCGGCGATCACCAGCAGGTGCCGGGCGGCTTCCTCGGAGTCGAGTTGGCGGGCCTGGAGATGACCGTCCGGCGCGATCTCCGGCAGCCCCGGGAAGTCTTCGCCCGGATCGGGCAGCGGCCGGGCGGACAGGCCGGGGTAGCGGACGGAAAGGGTGGCTTCGAGGGCATCAAGCGAGCCTTCGAGGTCGAGAACGAAGTCCGGCGCGGCGCTGGCGAAGCGCAGGCTGCCGAGCCAGCCGGGATGGGGAGCTTCGAAGAGATCGAGCCAAGCATCGAGATCGGCCAAAAACTCGGCGGCGGGCAGGCGGAGTTTGCCCTGGCCGGCGAGGGCGGCCACCCGCTCGAACCAGCCGGGGCGGTTTGAGGCGGCGGGCAGCCGGACAGCGGCGCTCCCGGCGATGAAGGCCGGGCTCGCTCCCCAGCGGACGAGCTTCCGGCGGGTTTCAGCGGGATCGAGCGTCAGGGAAACCTCCGAGCCCTCCAAGCGGCTATCGGCCAAGCGCAACGGCGGACCGGGATCGGAATCGAGCCGGAAGGGGCCCGGCCGGCCATCGATTTCCACCCGCGGGTGGCCGGCGAGGCGGTCGAGCACGGCCGCCGGATCGTCCCCGGCGAGGCGCAGGGCGAGGGTTTCGGTGCCGGTCGCTGCCTGCCCGCGCGTCGCCAGCCAAGCGCTCACGGCGGCATCGGCGGCGGTGACCGGTTCTCCGGTCGCGGGTAGCAAGCGGACCGAGAGCTTGCCCTCCAGCCACTCGGATTCGAGACGCGGGGAAAGCCGGACCTGCCATGCCACGGGGACGACAGCCGGAGCTGCGGTCTTTGAAAGCGTCGCTGCCGCGGTGTCCGACTTCTTACTGGAGACGGAGATGGCGGAAAGGAGCACCGCCACCGCGTGGGCACAGACCCCGCCGGTGGCGCGATGGTCCGTACAGCCGCATTGGACACTGACGTCGCTGGGACCGCCGATTTTCACGATCGGCCGGAGCGTCAACCGGCCTTCGCGGAGGGTACCCTGGATGAGGTTGCCGTCGGCCGAGCGCTTGAGACCGGCGACAAGCCCTTGGTCGGCCATCGACTTGCCCTCCTTGAACGGCTTCCAGCCGGTCAGTCCCCTCACCCAGTCTTCCGTGATCTCCATGATGTGGCCGCGGGAACGGAACAGCGTGTGGAGTGGGAGGGCGAGGGAAAAGGTGTTCGCGGGAAGGATTTGGGAATTGGTGGATTAGATAATTGGGGTGGGCGCAATGACGGGGATAAGGATAAGCTTGTGTGCGGAGAGGGATAGTCGGGGACGGCGATACGACACTTGAATAAGGATCG
>CBKZPU010000355.1:0-2958 GCA_966696705.1 uncultured Verrucomicrobiaceae bacterium
AAACCGGCTGGGAGTATCAACTGGCCCACCAGTTTTCCCCGCGGCTGGCAGCCATTGAAAGCGAGACGAGGGCGATTCAGGACGGGCTTCCTCGGTTGCCGGCGGTTCCGGTGGCCGACCAAGGCGGCACGGGGGGCTTTGCGAGCTTGCATCCGGCGTCGTCGCCAGCGACGCCGGGCGAGTTTGCGTTGGTGCTGAACTTTCCAGCGGCGAAGCCGGTGGATCTGGTGGCGCTCGTGCCGGCGCGCCGCTACGGAGTGGCGGGGCTCGAGTCGCAATTCGGATTGCCGGATGGATTCACGGTCGAGTTGCTGGACGCCAGCGGCGGGGTTTCCCGGATCGTGGTCACGGAGGAGGGCTTATGGTCGGACCCGGTCCGCGCCGGGCATCCATTCGTCTATCCGGTGGAACCGCCGGTCGAGGCCGCCGGGCTGAGGATTTCCGCGACCCGCCTGCGGTTGGATTCGGATGTCTCCGACAGCTATGTCCACGCGTGGGCGGAAGTCTTCGCGTTCTCGGGGGAGAACAACTTGGCCTACGGGTCCAAGGTGACCAGCGCGGGGGGATTGGCGCCAGCGGCCCCGTGGCAGTGGGCGAACGGGTTTCTCGTCGATGGGCAGACGCCGCTTGGCTTGCCGGAAGTGCCAGCCGGGCCGCACATGAATGTCGGCTGGATGTCCGAGGGGAAAGCGAAGGCCACGGATGCCGTGTGGGTCGAATTGGACTTGGGTGAGGAGCGAGATTTCAGCGCCATCCGGCTGTTTCCGGCGAAACGTCCGACTTCCGATTTGCCGAGCGGCTTCGGGTTTCCGAAGCGCTTCACCGTGAGCGTTCCCCAGCCGGGGGGGCCACCGGTCCGAAAGTCGGGGGAAATGCAGAACCCCGGACACAGTCCCGTGCTGGTTCCTATGGGCCCATGCCGGGGGCGAAGTGTGAAGATCGAGGCGACGGAACTCTGGAAGGCCTATGAGAACTTCCCGGCCTTTGTCGCGCTGAGCGAGGTGGAGGTGCTGGATGGAGAAAAGAATGTGGGGCTGGGCGCGGCCGTGCGTTCCTCGGGCGGGATGGGGGCCGTGGTAGGATCGGGGGTCCAGTATTGGATCGCGTCCAGCTTGAGCGATGGATTCGGGCCGGATGGCAAGCTGGTGTCGCAGCGGCAGTGGCTGCTGGAGTTGGACCAGAGGCTGGGTTTGGAAATGCGACTGTATCAGTTGCAGCGCGAGTCGGAGGCGATCATGGGCACATGGCGGCGCGCTGGCCTTACCGGGTTCGCGGTCCTCGCGGGGGCGGGGGCCTTTCTTCTCGTCTATCTGCCGATCCGCTACCGCATGAAGGAGAAGCGCGAGCTTTCGCGGGTGCGGGACCGCATCGCGGGGGACCTGCACGATGAAGTGGGCAGCAACCTGGGCAGCATCCAGATGCTCGCCGATTTGGCGGAGGGCCATGCCGGTGCGGCCGGGCCGACCAAGGAGCTGAAGCGGATCCAGCGAATCGCCGCCGAGACGGTCAGCGCGGTGCGCGACATCGTGTGGCTGCTGCGGCCGCAGGGCGACCACCGGATTGGCACGGTGGAGCATTTGCGGGAGACCAGCTCGATCATGCTGGAGCCGCTGGAGTGGGAATTTACCGCGAACGAGCCGGCTTGGCAGTGCGAGATGTCGGACGAGTCGAACCGCCATCTCTTCCTGTTTTTCCGTGAGGCGCTGCACAACCTGCTGCGCCATGCCGCGGCGAAGAAGGCGACGATCCGGGTGGAGTGCGATGAGGCGCGCTTTCATCTCACCGTGGCGGACGACGGCTGCGGGATCCCGCCCGAGAAGATGGAGCGGCCATCCACCCTGCGCGCCTTGCGGCAGCGGGTGGAAGCCTTGGGGGCGGAGTTCAAGGTGGAGAGCCGGCCCGGCGAGGGCACGCGCTTGGAACTCGGGATTCCGTTGCACGTGAAGCGGAAGAAAAAGCATGCCGCGGCGGAGAAGCCCGGCATTGCGCCCGGCTGAACACGGGCGTTGAATGAGTCCGTGGCCACCAGCAAGAACGCCGATTCCAAGCCGATCCGCCTGATCCTCATCGAGGACCACGCCGACTTCCGCGAGTCGGTGTCGATGGTGCTGACCGAGCGCGGCTATGATTGCGTCGGCGAGTTCTCGACCATGGAGGACGCGATCGAGGCGATCCGCGGTGGCTTGGAGGCCGATCTGGTGCTTTCCGATCTGGGCTTGCCTGGCATGAGCGGCGTGGACGGGATCAAGAAGGTCCGCGAGCTATTGCCCAAGGTGCAGGTGCTGGTCCTGACCGCCTTCACTGACAAGGCCAAGGTCTTCGCCGCGCTGGAGGCTGGCGCGCACGGCTACTTGGTCAAGGCAGGCAGCGCCACGCGGCTGATCGCGACTCTGGAGGAAGTTTTGGCTGGCGGGACGCCGCTCGACCCGAAGATCGCCGGGATGATTCTCCAGACCTTCCGCCAGCTCAGCCCGATCCAAGGGGGAGAAACACTCTCTGCCCGTGAGGCTGAGGTGCTCCAGCTCTCGGCAAAAGGCCTGACCCGCCAGGAAGTCGCCGATCAGCTCGGCCTCAGCCAGCATTCGGTGACCGAATATATCAAACGCTGCTTCGACAAACTCCACGTCCGCAACCTGCCGGCGGCCGTCAGCGAGGCGATCCGGCGGGGGTTGCTCGACCTGTCATGACCGGTAGGGACCGACCGCCGGGCGGTCCGACTTGTTCCTGGGACGGAGATGCGGTGCAGGGACCATGCCTTCGTCTTTCGCCCCGATGGGGACAAGTGGGCTGGCTTGGCAGTCCAGCCCTGCCCGGATCGGCCTGTCCCAAATCTTAGGGACATGACAGATCGGTCATTTTCGGTCAGTGTTTGCTCATCCGAAGGGGCTCCGGCCCTTTAGGGAATGAAAATTTCATGACGAAATTCATTGGGGCCGCATGAGTGTGCGGCCCCTTTTC
>CBKZPU010000356.1:0-2948 GCA_966696705.1 uncultured Verrucomicrobiaceae bacterium
GGAGAAATTCTACCAGAATCCGGTTGCGGCGTAGACCGTTACTACCGTCCTTGGCCGCTACGCGGCCTCAAAACCTTTTATCCTTGGCCGCTACGCGGCCTCAGAAACCTATCCAGCTAATCTGGCGGAGAGCCTTTTTTCGTCCCGCGGCGAAAACGATTCGGGATTGCCGCTCGCGGTGATCGTCCACCATGCTACCAGTGAACCTTTTGAACGACCATGCGCTGGGAAGGACGACGCCAGAGTGAAAACGTGGAAGACCGCCGGGGCAGGGGAGGCGGACGAATGGCCATCGGCGGCGGGCTCGGGACCTTGGTGCTGCTGCTCGTGGTCTGGTTCCTCGGCGGGGATCCGATGCAGTTTCTCCAACAAACCCAGAGCGGTGGTGGCCCGGGGATCGAGGCGCCCGCGTCGCCGGAGGAGGAGCGCGCGGTGGCTTTCGTGAAGACGGTGCTCGCCGACACCGAGGACATTTGGAACGAGGAGTTCGGGCGGATGAACGAGAGCTACGAGGAGCCGAAGCTGGTGCTCTTCCGCAGCATGGTCCAGAGCGGTTGCGGTGGCGCGAGTTCGCAGATGGGGCCGTTCTATTGCCCGGCGGATCGCACGGTGTACATCGACCTCGCGTTTTTCCAAGAGCTCGACGAGCGGTTTGGCGCGGCGGGTGACTTCGCGCAGGCCTACGTCATCGCCCACGAGGTGGGCCATCATGTCCAGAATTTGCTGGGGATCTCCGGGCAGGTTCACCAGGCCCGGCAGCGCGTCGGGGAACGGGAGGCAAACGAGCTGTCGGTCCGGCTTGAACTCCAGGCCGACTTCCTCGCCGGCATGTGGGCGCGCAAGGGCCAGCAGCGGTTCGATTTCTTGGAGCCGGGCGACCTCGAGGAAGCCCTCAATGCCGCCAACAAGATCGGCGACGACACGCTGCAGAAACAGGCCCAGGGCCGCGTGGTGCCGGATTCCTTCACCCATGGCAGCTCGGCCCAGCGCATGCGCTGGTTCAAGAAAGGCCTGGAGAGTGATCAATTCGACCCGAACAACACGTTCCAGACCGACGACCTCTAACAAATCCATGCAACGCCGCCCCTTTCTCGCCACCCTCGGAGCCACCGCCGCCGCCATGACCACCGCCGCCCGCGCCCAGGAACCCGCCGCAGGTAAAAAGCTCGGTTGGGCGCTCGTCGGTCTCGGCTCGCTCAGCAAGCACCAGATCGCCCCGGCGCTTCAGAAAACGAAGCACGCGCGGCTCGCCGCCATCGTCACCGGCACTCCCGCCAAGGCCGACGAGTGGAAGGCGAAATACTCGATCCCCGACAGCCACGTCTATGACTACGAGACCTTCGACAAGATCGCGGAGAATCCGGACGTCGATGTCATCTACATCGTGCTGCCGAACTCGATGCACGAGGAGTTCGTGGTCCGCGCCGCCAAGGCCGGCAAGCATGTCTTCTGCGAGAAGCCGATGGCCAACAGCGCCGACGAGTGCCGGCGCATGATCGCCGCGGTGAAGTCGGCCGGCAAGCAGCTCGGCGTCGGCTATCGCTGTCAATTCGAGCCGCATCACCGCGAGTGCATGCGGCTGGCGAAGGAGAAGGTTTTCGGCCCGCTCAAGTTCATCGAGGCCGGCTTCGGCTTTCAAATCGGCGATCCGAAGCAGTGGCGCCTGCGCAAGAATCTCGCCGGTGGCGGTGCGCTGATGGACGTGGGCATCTATGCGCTCCAAGCTTGCCGGTACCTCACCGGCGAAGAGCCCGTCGAGATCACCGCGCAGGAAACCAAGACCGATCCGGTGAAGTTCGCCGAGGTGGACGAGACGATTTCCTGGTCGATGAAGTTTCCCTCCGGCGTGCTCGCGTCGGTGATGACGACCTATGCCTTCCATGGTGCGAATTTCTTCACCGCGAGTTGCCAGGGCGGGCGCTTCGGCATGGACCCGGCCTATAGCTACGATGGCTTGAAGGCGTGGACTTCGAAACACGACGTGAAGATCGACTTCCCCGCCACCGATCATTTCGAAGTCGAGATGGACGCCTTTTCCGAAGCGATCCTCAACAACAAGCCCTTCGCTCCGTCTGGTGAAGAAGGGCTCAAGGACCTGCTCGCGATCGAGGCGATTTATCGTTCGATCAAGGAAGGCAAGGCGGTGAAGGTCGAGGCCCCGTAAGGAGTGTCGACATTCTGTCGATACGGCGTGGACAGAATGTCCACGCTCCTTAATTCATGCAGCCCCCCGCGATGATCACCCGCTCCGCCTTCCTCAAGTCCCTCGCCGCGACCGCGCTGTTCCCCCGCATCTCGTCGGCTCAAGAGCCGGCCGGTAAGCCCGACCTCGCCAAGGCCTTCCGCGACGGCATGGCCACGCTCGACGAGATCTTCTGGGTGCCGGAGATCGCCAACTGGCTCGACCGCCCCGGCAAGGACCTGCGCGGTCATTTCGACGGAAAGATCAACCCGCCCTGGTGGTCCTGCGCCAATGCCGTCGAGGCGCTGGTGGACTTCATGAATCTCACCGGCACGAGCGGCTACGACGCGCGGCTGCGCGAGATCCACGCGGGCAATGTCCTGCGCGGCAGCCGTCTGCCGCGGCTCGCCGATTCGCTCCGCAAGCAAGGCAAGTGGTCCGGGTCCGACGACGCGAAGCTGCGCCGGAAGACGAGCTCGCTCGATCCCGGAAAGATCCACGACAGCGAGTTCCGCAACGAATACCTCGACGACTCCGCCTGGTGGGGCATCGCGTGGCTGAAGTTTCACGAGCGCACTCAGGACCCGCGCTACCTCCGCACCGCCGTGGCCATCCACAAGCACATGGCGAACAACTGGCGCAAGGAAGGCGGCGTGTCGTGGGCGGAGGAAGCCGACAAGCGCGACCCGAACGCCATCACCAACAGCCTCTTCGTCGTCCTTTCCGCCCGCCTTCACCGCGTGACCAAGCAGCGCGAATTCCTCGA
>CBKZPU010000357.1:0-2894 GCA_966696705.1 uncultured Verrucomicrobiaceae bacterium
GGTTGGGATTCCGGTTGGGATTCCGGTTGGGATTCCGGTTGGGATTCCGGTTGGGATTCCGGTTGGGGTGCTGCTAGGCCGGGATCGCGGTGGGTGAAGGGATTGAACGGATCGTCGTCGCGGGAAGGCCGCGGCGGCGCGGCAGGGGGCGCGGGGGCCGTGGCGTGGAGCTGGGGCACGGAGGCGACGCGGCGCGCTCCGCTGCCGTTGCTCAGGTCCGGGCAGACGATTTCCTGCTGGCAACGGGGACAGGGGCCTTGGGTGCCCGAAGCCACCACCGGTACCCGCAGGGTGATCCCGCAGGCAGGGCAGTGGAACTGGATTGCTTCGGGCATCGCGATTGTCGGCATGCCTTGTTTGCCATGATCCGGCAGGGCTGTCGATGTCAGGGAAGCGGGGGGATAGACCCTCTGCGGTTCGATCCAATTCCGACGGGGTCAAGTCGGTAACGGCTGGAAAAAGTCGATCCGGGAGACTCCTTCCGGCACGGCCAGACAGGCGAGGTGCTTCGCCAATAGCGGATGGACCAAGCGATGAAGGCGGAGATGCCGGAATCGCGCGTCGCCCGCGTAGCTCGCCGGCGGATCGGCCACCGAGACGGACGGCGCCGCGAGCGAGAAGCCCGTGCCAAGCGCCTTCAGGAGCGCCTCCTTCTTCGTCCAGATTTCCATCAAGATCGCGGCCCTCAATCCCTCATCCGCCGGAAGCCCGGCCATCTCGTCCGGGTGACAGAAGGCATCCTCACATCCCAACAGGCTCGCCGCCCGGTCCGCCGGTTCGACATCGACGCCCACCGCACCATCGCGGCAGATCGCGATCAGGGCGAGATCCCGGCAGTGGGAAAGATTGAAGTGCAGTCCATTCCACGGCGGCGCGAGCGACGGCTTCCCGAACTCACCGAACTCGAACGCCACCGTTCCCGCTGCGATTCCGAGCGCTTCTCCCAGCACGCCGCGCAGGGCCGCCCGGCAAGCGCGCCAATGGACCGCGTCTTTCTCAAAGCGAAACCGCTCCGCCTGTTTCTGCTCCGCCGCGGACAGGCAAGCCGTCACCTCCGCGCCGACCAGCGCCGGGTCCACCACCACGACGAGCGCGGATCCGGGAGCGGGCGGGGAAATCGGCACGCGCTGAAATTGCCTGCCCGCGCCGAATCGGCGAAGCGAAAATCAACTTACCTCGATCAGCAGCGCCGTCGTGTTGTCGCGGCCCGACTCGGTCACGGCCTGGCGGACCAGCGTCTCGGCGCACAGGTCGCGCCGCGCCATTTCGTTGATCTTCTTGTCCCACAGGCCATCCACCAGCCCGTCCGAGCAGATCAAAAACCGATCGCCCGGCTGGCAGGCCACGCGGCCGATGTGCGGGTCGATCACTTGGTTCCCGCCGCCCAGCGCCTGCGACAGCGAGCTTCTCCCCGGGTGGCTGCGCGCCTCGCGCTCGTTGATTTTTCCCGACCGCCGCAGCCAGCCGACGTGCGAGTGGTCGTGCGTCACCTGGGTCATCTCGCCGTTCTTCTGCAGGTAGTAAATCCGGCTGTCCCCGATGTGGGAGAAGCACATCCACCCCGGCATGAACCAGCACAGGCTGAGGGTCGCGCCCATCCCGTGGCACTCCGGGTAGAAGCGGCTCAGGTCGGAGATCGACCCGTGGATCCGCTCGAACAGTTCGCGCAGGATGTCCGAGAAGCCGGCCTCCAGATGCTGCGCCGCCATTCCGAAGCTCGGCGGCAGCAGGCGGGTGATCTTTTCCACCGCGATCCTGCTGGCGAACTCGCCCGAATTCGCCCCGCCCATGCCGTCGCTCACCGCGAACACGAAGTCGGACTTATCCATGCTGCCGCTGCCGGTCTTGCCGAGGTAGTGGATTTCCTTCGAGTCGAAGGTCAGGCCGAGGAAAGCGTCCTCGTTGTTGGTGCGAAAACGGCCGACATGGGTCATGCCGGACCAATTGATAGCCAAGGGTGGAGAGGCGGGTTCGAGACCGGGTGTCGTCACGTCCCCACCATCTTCGCGGGGCCCCATGACGGGCAAAAGGAAAAATTTCCGGCCGTGCTTGCCGATTGGCCTGCCGACTGCTTTCTGGGGCGCGGTGCGCGCACATGCACGCACTGGGGGCTTGCACGCCCCGTTGTCATCCGCACGAATCCCCGCGATCCGAACCACAACCTAAGAAAACGATGCCCAAGTTCAAATTGGAGTACATCTGGCTCGACGGCTACACCCCCGTCCCGAACCTCCGCAGCAAGACTCAACTGAAGGATTTCGACGCCTTCCCGACCCTCGAGCAGCTTCCGAACTGGGGCTTCGACGGCTCTTCCACCCAGCAGGCCGAAGGCCGCAGCTCCGACTGCGTGCTCAAGCCCGTCGCCGTTTTCCCGGACGCTTCCCGCAACAACGGCGCGCTGGTGATGTGCGAAGTCATGATGCCCGATGGCGTCACCCCGCACCCGTCCAACAGCCGCGCCACCATCCTCGACGACCCGGACACCTGGTTCGGCTTCGAGCAGGAATACTTCCTCTGGGAGAACGGCGCGCCGCTCGGCTTCCCGAAGGACGGCTACCCCGGTCCGCAGGGCGAATACTACTGCGGCGTCGGCTACAAGAACGTCGGTGACGTCGCCCGCCAGATCGTCGAGGAGCACCTCGAACTCTGCCTTGAGGCCGGCATCAACCACGAAGGCATCAACGCCGAAGTGGCCAAGGGCCAGTGGGAATTCCAGATCTTCGGCAAGGGCTCGAAGACCTGCGCCGACCAGATCTGGGTCGCCCGCTACATTCTCAACCGCCTCTGCGAAAGCTACGGCGTGGACGTGAACTACCACTGCAAGCCGCTCGGCAAGGACCTCGACTGGAACGGCTCCGGCATGCACTGCAACTTCTCCACCAAGTACATGCGCG
>CBKZPU010000358.1:0-2888 GCA_966696705.1 uncultured Verrucomicrobiaceae bacterium
CTGTGAAGCCCCACTTGCAGGCGGAATGACCGGGCGGAAACTGCCCGGTTTTTGTCGGAGCCGCACCCGATCCCACTGTCACCACCTCCGGTCCGGCCAGCCTCAAGCCCCTTTCCACCGGCGCCCCAGCGAAACACCCGTACTTCAGGAAGTATTATATAGAGGGTAGCGATCGTTCGGCCGGAGTCGTCGCAATGGCAGCCGGTCTCCGGTCATTCGGTTTTTTCGATTCCAAGGCACCGGCTTCGCGGGAGCTTTCCCGGGAAGACCAAGTGACGAATGGGGAGGAAAAGGCCCAAGGCGAAACTCGCTCAATCAGCCGGATTGAATCACATGCCACTGCGGGAGAAGCGAGATCCGGAGCTGTGACCCTCTTATAGAAGAGGCGGATCGCCTCGACTCGTCCCGCGCGGCACCGCTTATTCGTGGACTTGGCGAGTTCCGCCGCTCGCGCGAACCCGAAGAGTCGATGGAAGCCGAACGAACGAAAGACTCGGAACCCGTCCTTCGAGGCCGCACTTTCGATCTCGCCCGCCACTTCATCGGGCCGGGCAAGTTGAGCTTGCCACGGAATGGAACCGGAACCGGCCGCAACACGTTACCATCCCTTCAACCACTTACCTTTCGCGGTGGCCTGGCCAAACGCCCTCCCGGCAAGTTTATCGCGGTCGCGATCCGGGCGGATACACCGCTTCCTGCTCGCGGAGCGCCGCGGCTTCTTCGAGTTGCTTGGCCAATGGGGAGCACTTAACCACGTAATTTCCCGCGCCCCGGCCGCGAAAAAGTAAAAATGATAGCAACCCCTTCATCTAACGACATCCGCGAAGTTTTCTCTGACGAATGCCTGACATTGGTTTGTGAATTTACAGTGAAATAATCTCTAACCATGGATTTTCGCTTGCCTGCCCCGCGCCGGGGAGTTAGCCCGCCGCAGCGTATTCGCTAGATGCACATCATCATGACTAACAACAACAGCACCCTTGTCTCCGGCCTGCGTACGGCCGCCGTTGCCCTCACCCTCACCGGAGCCGCCCTCGCTGGCGACCCGAGCCCGGGCACCGTCGAGTTCAACACGGCCGATGCCGACACCTCCGGCGGCCTCACCCTCGAGGAGTTCACCACCACTCTCGACGAAGGCACCTCCGCCCAGAAGGCGGCCCGCGGGTTCAAAAAGGCTGACAGCGACGCCTCCGGCCTCATCTCGCTGAACGAGTATCTCATCTACATCGGCGAAATCGAAGCCCCGACCAAGGAGGAGCTTTCGTTCGCCGCCGCGGATGCAGACGAGAGCGGATCCCTGAGCCTTGAAGAGTTCGAGGACACCTTCACCGGCAAGCAGGCTCCGATCGAGATCTTCAAGCGCTTCCTCAAGGCCGACGCCGATGAAAGCGATGCCCTCTCCCTCGAAGAGTGGACCCTCTACAAGAAGGGCAAGGCCAAGGGCCCGGAAGGCGTGAAGTACTACAAGTTCGATCTCGCCGACCGCAACGAAGACGACGAACTGACCCTTGAGGAATTCGCCCTCACCTTCCCGAAGAACACCAAGGAGGAGACCATCGCCGCCAAGTTCGCCAAGGAAGACGAGAACGAAGACGGCGTCCTCACCCGCGACGAGTGGAATCCGGGCGCTCCCAAGCAGACCGCCGCGCTCTAACTCAATAACTTGCGCATCACTTCAAGGGGAACGGCGGGTCACCGCCGTTCCCTATCTTTTTTGCAGGATTCCCAGATGGTGGGAAATCGCTTGGCAAGCCTGAGCTTCTCCAAGCCCGCGCCTGCACCCTCAGATATTCTTCGCAACTCGTTTTCCTCATTCCGGTTGCGATACTCCAAGCCGGTCACGCCGACTCCGCCGGGCCCTTCCAATTCAAGCCCTTCTCCTCCCGCCAGCGGCGGAACGCGGCAAATTGTTCCTTCTTCGGCAGGTCGCCGCGCGAGGGGTCTTCCGCGAGAAACTCGGCGAACCACTTCTTCTGCTCACCCGTGGCCTCCTTGCGATCCGCCAGTTCCTGGCTGGCCGGCGGCACCGGCGAGGCGATCAGGCGGAAAAGGCGCGAGACCCGCGCCGACAAGCGCAGCATGGCGATCAGCAGCACCAGTTGCAGGAAGACGACGGTGCCGAAGGCGGTCGGCAGGAACCAAGGCTCATCGATCATGGCGCGGCAGAAGTTTTGAGGATGAAGGGACCTTTTTCGAAGGGATCATAGGTCGTCGCCCGGATCAAGTAGCGGCGTCCCGCACGTGCGGTGAACCCGGCCTTGGCATTGTCCCAGCCACCCGGCGGCCCGCCCACGTCGCCCTCCGCCACCACCGTCAGGTCGGAAGCTTCCAGCACCATCAGGTAGGCGTCGAATTTGGCCGATTCCAAGGTGACGACCACCTCTTGGTCGGCCACCAGTTCGCTGAGGAGATAGTCGTATTTGAAGGTGAAATAGCGTTCGTCGATCTCGCTGGCCGCCGCCAGCTTGCCGCTGACCGAGCTGCCGATGCCGATCGCACCGACGGCGCTCTTTTTCGCCCCGGCAGCCGGTGAAGTGGCGCTGATCTGATAGATCCCCGTGTCCCCTTCGTCGCTGGACGACGCGCGCAGCAGGTAGGTCTTTCCCGGCACCGGGATGAAGCGCAGCCCGGCGTCATTCTTCTTGCCGGCGAAGTTGTCATTGCCGGTGATCAGGCGACCGCTTTCAGCGTCGATGAGCGATAGGAAATCATCGATGCCCTTGGCCGCGTTGCCCTTGGAGGTCATGCGGAGTTCCAGCAGCTTGCCCGGAGTCAGCGCCGAGAAGTCGAGCAGGTAGTCGTCCTTGAAGTAAGTGGTCCCCGGCAGGAAGAACGGATCCGGGAGATCGCCCGCCGATAGCGTCCCGCCCAGCGCCTTGGCCTGCGGC
>CBKZPU010000359.1:0-2864 GCA_966696705.1 uncultured Verrucomicrobiaceae bacterium
TGGCTCTTCATCTCGTTGAGCTGCCGCTCGCGGCGGAGGGTGCGGTGAAGCATGACCAGCGCGACAGCGGCGGTGACGACCGATGTCGCAAGCATCGTGAAGATCCATCCCTGCTGACGGCGAATAGGTTCTTCGAGCGTCATTCCGTTGCCATAGGGGGAAATCGAAAGCATCATGCCCTTGCCCAATCCAATGGGTGCGGTCGCAAGGACCGGCCATTTCGAATCACCGGCGTGAACATGGGTGAACGCCCATCGAGGAAGACCCCGCTGGTGTTCGACAGCAGCCAGCGGACTGCGGCTCATCTTGACGTAGCTCAATGAGTCCTTCCCGAGGCGGACAAACGAATAGCGATGGCCGCTGGCGATCGAGATCCAGCTCCCTTCGGGATCGTGGACCTGCGCGGCCAGCGGGCGGACTTCCTCGTCTTCGAGCCAAGCCTTCTGCGTGAGATGGTTTCCCCAAGCGTGGAAGCGTTTCATCGCCGTTTGGGTGAGGATCGAGGGTGCCTCTTGGGTAAGCACGTTCGCGAGGATTTGCTCCGGCTGCCGTGAACGGTCGAGTTCGCACAAGCGCAAGGCGGCAAGCGCCCGGCGTGGCAATCCTGCGGGTGAAAGCCCAGCCTGAGGATTGTCCCGGAGGGACTCGAGAGCGCCGAGGTCGTCGCCGTCGAGGATAGCGTCGAGTTCCGACAGTGTGCCCGGCACCGGTGGATCCGGATAGATCCGAATGGTTTTGATCGAGTCCTGCAGGTCCTTCGTGAGACTTTGAGCCAAGAGCGGAGCCATGCGTTCCGCTTCTTCCCTCGCCTCGGCCCACGCCGCCTTCAGTTGCGACTGCGTCCCCCACCATGCGACAGCGGCGAGCAGCAGCAGCGGCAGCACCACGGCAAGCGTGAGCCAGTGCAGCGACCATGGAGTGCGCCGTGGCATGGGTCAGCGGTTGGGAACAGGGGGTACCACTGGGCGCCTCCCCGGAGAACTGTTCATGACGATCCGGTCCCCTTCTCTCAGGAACACCTCCCCCAAGGAAAGGCTTACCCCCTCCAAGCCGTCGCGACTCACCTTGGGATCGATGCCTCCCGATTGCAGCGAGGCCGCTCCGTTGAGGGACGAGACGGCTTCAGGGACCGGCACCGGAATCAGACCGGCATCGGTCGGAATCATTTTTGGAGCACGAAACCGGATCTCCTGAATGCGGATATTTCCAGAGGGATCGGTGACCTGAATGCGGCAACTCAGCGCCTTTGAAAAGAAACTCTCCTCCCGCCGGCTGAGACCGGTCCAAGGCGTCGCGCCGTCTGCCGGCAGCGAGGAAATTTCGACGATGTCACCGGCTTGAAGTTCGACGTCGGCCTTGCGGACCTCGTCAATGGTCGCGTCTTCCGGGGTGTCGGCAATCGTCTTCGCGAGATCGATGGTCATCATCTTCTCCGTGCCATCCGCCTGCAGGCGCCGGATGCGGATCTTCGACAGGTCCGGACGCTGCACGCAGGCGAACAGCCAACCGCTGCGTTCAAGCAGCCAGGCTCGCAATGCCACCGGATCTTCGGGTGCGCCAGTTACTCCGGAAAGCTGGGTGATCTCCGCCACGGCTTGCAACAGCGTGGGGATCGTGGACGGATGCAGTTCGTTGCGTCCATCGAGTCTGCCGAACTGCCGCGCGAAAGGACCGTTGGCGGCCTTCACGACAACCCGATGTTTCCGGAGTTCAGCGTCCGTTTCCGGGAGCTTCGGCGACACGAATTCGATGTGGTCGCCGGAGCGCAGTGGAAAGTCCTTTGCCGACCCGCCAAAGGGAAGCCGGACATCCGGCCAACCGTCGCGCCGGATGACGACCTCCAACGTTTCAAGAATCGGACGCCCGTCTTCCGCATAATTCCGTCTGGGGTCGATTTCAGGTTGCCACAGAAACTCCATCACCCGCCGGGCTCCCGCCAAAGGCAAGATTCCGGGATTACTCGGATCGAAGACCAACCGGTCTCCGCGCAACGTGACTTCGTGCACCTTGCCATCGATCTCAACGGTCACGGGGAATGACACCCGCTTGCGAAGCGACCATCGCAGTTCCAGATCGAGCACGTCGCCTCTCGGTTGGTCACGGAGCTTGGCCGGATCGGGACCATCGGTGATCTCGACCACGTCGCCGCGCTGCAGGGTGGGAAAGTCCTCCTTGCCATCGAGCGGGAGCTCCGCCGCCGCGGTCCAGCCTTCTCCGGACTTTCTCCAGATCGTGACGCGGTCAGCGGGGATCATCTTCGGCAGGCCAACCAAGGCCTCCGTCGGCTCCAGCAGCGCCTGGGCAAGCGGTCGCGGGGCGAGAGGGGGCGCGGGATCATCCAAGACTGTCGCCTTCGTTTCTCCGTAGCCATGGGTGACGATCCGGACGGCGGGGCTTTCCTCCAACTGCGGCAGGATGAAACGGCGGAACAGGAACGAACGCACCGGCGGCGCGATCTCGACGTGGTTCGCGCCATAATGATTCTCATTGAAGCCGGACTTGATCCAAGCGTCCTCGGGCTTGGCGCCCATCGCGATCATCTTTTCGATCAGCGGCAGGGCGCCGGCCGACTGCATCGCAATGGCCAGAGGTCCGGACCAAGGATAGTCCGTCGAGGCATCGGGCAGGGGTTCGCCGGCTTCCAACATCTTCAACGCGTCATCCCACTCCGACAGCTCCACGGCTCTTTTGAATGTCGCCGCTTCGGGCTTGGCGCCCTTGGCCAGGAGGAGTTCGACGATCGGCCAGCCGTAGGTATGCTTGGCTGCGAGGGCAAGGGGCGTGATGTTGCCACCCGGCTTGTTCGGGTCGGCCCCGGCTTCGAGCAACTGCCGGACCATTTCCTTTTCGCCGGTGCTGCACGC
>CBKZPU010000360.1:0-2862 GCA_966696705.1 uncultured Verrucomicrobiaceae bacterium
CCGTCAGGCGATGCCATGATCGTGTGACCCGAAACGGATCGCTCCCCAGGCACCCAGGATCGTGAAGGCCAAGGCAACGGCGGAGACGATGAAGCCAGCTTTGCGCAGCGGAGGATCGTACTCCATCAACACAGTGGATGGCCGGTCGGAAAACGGATTATTCAACTGCAGCAGCATGCTCGCGTCGGGTGCCCGCAGCACGGGCTGCCACGCATCCGGAGGAGAGCCGGCCGTGCGATACTTCCAGCCGCTGGCTTGATTTTCCGCGATCCGGATCCAGCGGACGCCAGGCGGCACCTCGATCGTCCGCGAGCTCTCGCGCCCGCTGGTTTCATTCAAGGTCTCCCAACGAGGCAAACCTTCATCCTTGAGGAAGGAGTCCTTGGTGCTGGGGTCTTTGAAACCAATATAGCGCGGCACAGCCTCCGCGTTGCGATAGAGTTCCATGACGTCGCTCGACCACACTTTCTCCCACGTTGCTTCGCTCGGAGTGTTGCCGGGGCAGGTGACCAGGTGGCTGATGCCAAGGCGACCCAGCGAATGGGCATCGCATTTCAGGATGGCGGGCGAGATCATGCCGTCCTTCACGATGCTATCGAAGCCGCCGATGGTCGCGACGCCGTAGGCAGTCAGGGTATTGGGCACGAAGGGGGTTTCGGCCATGTGCCCTTCAAGCGATTTGATGGAGGTGAATATCCGCCCGTCTTTCTTGACATGCTGTTGGAGCGCGGCCGCTTCGGGAGTGACGGGAAACAGCGGATATTTCGCCAAGTCCGACCACGTGACCCAGCGGCTGCTGAAAACCATGAGTTCCGCCAGCACGGCAGCCACCACGATGCCCGCTCCCGCCAAGCGGCGGCGATTGACCACGCTCGCGGTCATCGCGAGTCCGGCCAAGGAAACGAAAAGAAGCACCAGCGGGATGAGTTGCTGCGGGCTCCAGATGAGGCTGTCGTTCACGAAGCCGTCCAGCCGCTGCTGCATCCAGGATTTGAAAATTCCGAATGCTCCTCCGCCCGCGGGACCCAGGAACTTCGCTTGGAGCAGCGCCGTGACTTGCTCCCGCTTCATTGCCAGCACGACGCTGGCGATGGTCCAGAGGATCGCTGCGGCACCTGCGCAAATGCCGGCCACCTTCGCGATCCGCAACCGCGTCGCCGCGCTCGATCGCTGCATGAAATCGGCGAAGGCGTAGACGCCGCCGACGATCCAGATCAGCAGCATCCGCTGGTAAAGGTATTTCACCAACGGAGTCAGCGGGATCAATAGCCCGATGAGGATGAGCAGTCGCGCCAAGGGCGGAACTTTTTTACGGAAGCAGGCCAGGAAGGCGATGAGCACCGGCAGCGACCCGAAGTAGGCGACAAAGAAGAGCTCGCTCTTGAAAACCTTGAGCGCGTCCATCGTGCTCGGCCGCCCCACCACCGACGGGAAGACCTGCATGGCATAGGCCAGCAGGTTCATGAGCGGCTGGAGCATGCCTTTTGGATAAAGCCCCATGTGAGTGGTCGAGTGCAGGCCGAGCTGGCTGCTTTCGCGGAATGCCGCGATGCACGGCAGCAGCATCATCGCCGCCATGCCGGTCGCCAATACCCCCCAGGCGGTGTATCGCCCTAACAGACGTGCCTGTGCCTTGAAAGAACGGCCTGCCTTGAGGGCTTCTTCTCCCCACAGTGCGATCACCACCAAGGCGACGAACGCGCAGTGTTGTAGCGAGCCGCCAAGAAAGGCCAGGGCGATGAATGCCGGCACCAGCGCCCATATCGGTTTTCGTCCCCGCTTGTAACTGTCCGCCGCCCACAGGATCCACGGGACCCAGCAAAAAGGACCCAACGCCCAGCGGTGATAAATCCAGATGATGAATTGCGTGTTCGCGGCATAGGCCAGCGCTCCGCAGCACGACCAAAGCGGTCCGATTCCCCGGCCGCGCAGGAACAGCAACATGCCGAGCGAGGCCAGCAGGAACTGGCCCATGATGCCGAGGTGCCATGCGGTCCAGAAGTCGAACCACCGGTGGAGCTGCATCGTCCAGTCGTAGTAGAGCGCCATGGTGTTGGCGTATTGCGCGGTGCCCCCGTAGGTCAGCGAGCTCCAGCCGACCCAGCCGTCCGAGCGATAGCTGTCGGCGGCGAGGATTCGATAGGTCAGGTAGTTGTCGATCGCATCGACGACGAAGTGGTTCTTCACCGTCACCTGGTCGTCGGTGCCGCGCCATGGCTGCATCAGTTCGTGCATCACGTCGAGCGGTGCAAGGACGCGGCCGCCGAGCCACCATGGCGAGAACCAGGCGAGGATCGCCGCCGCACAAATGCAGGCGCAGAAGAACGTCTGCCGGCGTCGGGACGAAGCCATTGCCTGTCCGGCCTTGTCGGTGGATCCCTCGCTCATGTCAGGGAGTGGCCGGGGGCTACGATTTCCCAGCCCTCGCATTGTTTCTCGGCGATCGGCGCGCGGATTCCGCGGAACCATTCGGAGGGCATCAGCACGCGCTGCCCGGGCTTCTTTCCAAGCCAAGCGGCCCACCACGAGTAGCTGCTGTTGGCGATCACGTGATGCCGGGCCAAGCTCATCAGGTGAAGATCGACCAAGGGCGATTGCCGCGCGGATCCGCCTGTCGTTACGACGATGTCATCGCCTGTGAAGTTGCTCGCGCACCACGCCGGGTCATCGGAGAAAATGTAGAATCGGGGCGCGGGAAGGGTTTCCCGCAGCCGGCGCATCGCTTCCGAGTAGTAGTCCATCCCGCATACTTCCAGAAGCGGGCTTCCCGCGTAGTCGCCACGCCGGACGTGGACCGCCACGCTGCCGGGCGATAACAAGTTCCCAGCGAGTTCTTCGCGACCGGTTTCCAAGCCAAGCCCG
>CBKZPU010000361.1:0-2834 GCA_966696705.1 uncultured Verrucomicrobiaceae bacterium
ACGATCGCAGCCGCCGAGACGCCGAGCGTGAAAAGGATGAGCCTGAAATCGTCCGCCGTCATTTTTTCTCCGCGATCCCGAACCCGCGGGTCGTGAAGATCTTCGACGCTTCTTCCGATTTCAGGAAGTCCGCAAATTTCCTCGCTTCGTCCGCCTGCTTGGTCGCGGTGCAGACGGCTACCGGATAGAGGATCGCGGGAGCCTCGCCGGTTGGGACGGTCCAGGCGATTTTCACCTTCTTCGAAATGGCGGCGTCGGTCTTGTAAACGATCGCGGCGTCGGCGTTGCCGGATTCCAACGCGGCGAGCGCGGCGCGGACATTCTCGCTGCCGATGCACTTCGGGCCGATGCTTTGCCAGAGGTTCCGCTTGGTCAGCCACGCCTTCGCATACACGCCGGCCGGCACCGCCACGGGATCGCCTATGGCGATGCGTTTGAAGTTCGCGAGATCGGCGCCGCCGGAGACCTTGGCGTCCGACTCGGCAGGCACCACGACGACCAGCGAGTTGGTGAGCAACTTGGTCACGTCGCGCACGAGTGTGGCCTGCTCGACTTTCGCCATCGTCGCCTCGTCGGCGGAAATGAAGACATCGATCGGCGCGCCTTCCTCGATCTGGCGGGCAAGGACGTTCGATGCGGCGAGTACCGGTGTGACCTTGGTGCCGTGCGCCTTCTGATAGGCGGTGGCGACTTCGGTGACTGCCTCCGAGAGACTGGCGGCGGCGGCAACGCGGAGTTCGCCGGCCACGGTGGCCAGTGCGCTCAGCATCAGAAGAAGGAGGGCTTTCATTTCTACAGCGGGAGTGGAAACAACGAAAGCAATGCCGTTCTATTTTGGAAAGTAGATCGAGTGTCAGGCCGATGAATTCGACTCACCGCTCGCCAACAGCTTGTGCATTTTCCGCAGCGCCGGCTTGCTGGCTTTCTCGGCAGCGGCCACCGCCTCGCGGTAGAGCGCGAGCACCTCACGCCCGGTGTCGGTGAGTCCCGCCCCGCCTTGCTCCTTGCCGCCGCGCTGCAGCGAAACAAGCGGCCTGCGGAAGCGTTCGTTGAGGCCTTTCACCATCTTCCAAGCCTTCATGTACGACATTTCCATCTCGGCGGCGGCGGCTTGGAGGCTCCCGAGGGCGTCGATCTTCTCCAAGAGTTCCGCCTTGCCGGGGCCGAAGGACAGATCGCCGGAAAGCAAGAGGCGGATCGGGCTGTCGTGAGGCATGGCTCCATGCTGGCCAAGCGCCGCGCGATCGGGCAAGAGAATCGCCGGTCATGGATTACCGTGAGCACGCCATCAACCGGGACTGGTCCGCAGAGGGCAAGATCGACTTGCTGCGACAGATGATCCGTATCCGGCGCTTCGAGCAGACGGCGCTGAAGTACTACAACGCCGGTATGATTGGTGGCTGGCTTCCGCTCGACATCGGGCAGGAGTCAATCGCGACCTCCGTCCGCTCCATCATGGGAAAAAACGATCATGCGATCAGCGGTTTCCGGGGGATGGGCCACGCGTTGGCGGCGGGCATCGGGATGGGGCCGATCATGGCGGAGCTGTTCGGAAAGTTGAACGGCGTTTCGAAGGGCAAAGCGGGTGCCGTTTCTTACTTCGCGCCGGATTTGCACCACTGGGGAGCCTACGGATTGGCTGCCGCCCACACCCCTTTGGCTGCGGGGCTGGCGTTCGCGCTGAAGCAACGCGGAATCCAAGGAGCGGCGGTTTGTTTCATGGGCGATGGATCCGTCAATCAGGGTGTCTTTCACGAGTCGTTAAACCTCGCCGGGTTGTTCGGTTTGCCGGTGGTGTACCTGATCGAAAACAATGGCTATGCCATGGGCATGTCAGTGGCTCGTTCGTCGCGCTTCAAGGAATGTCTTGCTCGCCGGGCAGAGGGCTACGACATCGCCTGGGACCGACTCGGCGACGGCGATCCCCATGAGATCCGGGCTCGGGTTTCCGACGCGCTTCAACGGGCTTACACGGAAGCCCGACCGACGGTGGTGGAGATCGAAACGTATCGTTTCTACGGATTTCATGTCGCTGACGCGAACGCAAAAAAGTACCGGACTCCGGAAGAAATCGAAGAACGGAAGGCTCGTGATCCGCTCGGTCGTTGGAGGTCATATTTGTTGGAAAGCGGTGTTCTGGATGAAGCGATAGCCGAGGAAATCGACTTGGCCGCAAAGGCTGAAGCGGAAGCAGCGGTGGCTTTTGCCAAATCGGGAACGCCCCCGGCGGTGAGCGATATCCTTCGCGACGTCTATTGGGAGAGCGACCACGACACGAAGGCGTCGAGAATCGGCCGGCACTTTTTCGGGGAGTAGTTTCACGCGGCTTTCACTTCCGCCGTCTCGTGGTCCGAGGGAGTGGCTTCGCAGAGGATCATGCGCCGAGCGATTTGGACAGGATCACGCTGCGGTAGTTCGTCGTGGACCAATCGGCGTATTCGATGAAGCGGTAGCCGAGGTTCTCATACCACGCTAGCAGGTGCCGCGCTGGTTCCGCGGTGTCGAGGGCGAGTTCCCGGCCGCCACGGGCGATGGTTTCTTTCTCTAACATCCCGACCATGCGCCGGCCCAGGCCGTGGCGCTGGAGATCGGGCCGCACGGCGAATTGCCCGAAGTAAAACACCCCGGGCTCGCGATACCACGCGCAGGAGCAGTTCGGCCCGGCCGCGGGGTAGAGCGTGACGGTGGCCACGATTTCTCCGTCCAGTTCGCCGACAAACGGGATGCCGCGCTGGAGGCGACTGAGGGTGACCTCGTCGCTCTGATGCGTCGCGGTGTAGCGCAGCCCCATCGCGGCGAGCGGCGCGTAAGCTTGATGCAAAAGGCGGGTGATC
>CBKZPU010000362.1:0-2812 GCA_966696705.1 uncultured Verrucomicrobiaceae bacterium
GCGCGACTTCCCATTTCCCCCGCCGCCCCCCAGCATCCCGCCCCGCCGATGCTGCTCGACCCCGCCCGTGTTTCCGATCCTTCCTCGAATGACGAGGTGCTCAGCGCCTTCCTCGACTACCTGATCGAGACGAACGTCGAGCCGTATGACCATCAGGAGCAGGCCATCCTCGAGTTGTTCGCCGGCAACAATGTCATTCTCAACACCCCGACCGGCTCGGGGAAATCGCTGGTTGCCTTGGCGTTGCATTTCAAGGCGATCTGCCAGAACCGCCGCTCGTACTACACCGTGCCGATCAAGGCGCTGGCCAACGAGAAGTTCCTCTCGCTGTGCCACCTCTTCGGGCCGGAGAAAGTCGGCATGATCACTGGCGACGCGACCGTGAATCCTGGCGCTCCCGTCATCTGTTGCACGGCGGAGATCCTCGCCAATCTCGCGCTGCGCGAGGGCGAGCGCGCGCAGGTGGACGACGTGATCATGGACGAGTTCCATTATTACTCGGACGCGTCCCGCGGCTTCGCCTGGCAGGTGCCGCTGCTGACCCTGCCGCAGGCGCGCTTTCTCCTGATGTCCGCGACACTTGGCGAGACGGCGTTTTTCGAGGAAGGGATCACCAAGCTGACCGGCACGCCGACGGTACTGGTGAAGTCCGAGCAACGGCCGGTGCCGCTGGAATTCGACTACAGCGAGACGCCGCTGGAGGAAATGGTCGCGGAACTCGTCGAGCACGACAAGGCACCGGTCTATCTGGTTCACTTCACCCAACTCGCCTGCGCGGGCACGGCGCAGAACCTCCTGAGCTGGAATTTTTGCACGAAGGAGGAGAAGCAGCAGATCGCCGAGTTGCTGCACGATGCGAACTTCCGCAGTCCATACGGCAAGGAAGTCTCGAAACTGCTGCGCCATGGCATCGGCATCCACCACGCCGGCCTATTGCCGAAGTATCGAATCCTGGTGGAAAAGCTCGCGCAGCGGGGCTTGCTCAAGGTGATCTGCGGCACCGACACGCTCGGAGTCGGCGTGAATGTGCCGATCCGCACGGTGCTCTTCACCCAGCTCTTCAAGTACGACGGCAGCAGTACGAAGACGCTGGCGGTGCGGGATTTCAAGCAGATCTGCGGGCGTGCCGGCCGGCGGGGATTCGACCATGTCGGTTACGTCGTTTGCCAGGCGCCGGAGCACGTGATCGAGAACCTGCGGCTGGAGCAGAAGGCGGCGAAGAGCGGCAAGAAGGGCTTCGTGAAGCGCAAGCCGCCGGAGAAGGGTTTCGTGAATTGGGACGAGAAGAGCTACCGGCGCTTGATCGATGCCCCACCGGAAAAGCTCGTCTCCAGCTTCAATGTCACCCATTCCATGCTGCTCAATGTGCTCGGCCGCGAGCAGGAGGACGGCTGTGTGGCGCTGCGCAAGTTGATCAACGACAGTCATGAGCCGCCGGCGAAGAAGAAGGCGCACCGCCGCCGGGCCTTTCAGATCTTCCGCGGCATGGTCGAGGGCGGGATCTTGACCATCATCCCGAAGTCCGAGCGCCACGGCCCGGCGAAGGTGCGGCTGAATGTGCAGCTCCAAGAGGACTTCTCCATGAATCAGGCGCTCGGGTTGTGGCTGCTCGATGCCATTCCTCAGCTCGACCGCGAGTCGCCGGACTATCCGCTCGACGTGATCTCGCTGGTGGAGGCCATCCTTGAGAATCCCGAGGTCATCCTGCGCAAGCAAGTGGACTTGCTGAAGGGCGAGTTGATTGCGCGACTCAAGGATGAAGGCGTGAGCTACGAGGAGCGGATGGAACTGCTTGAGGAAGTCGAATGGCCGAAGCCCGGCAAGGAGTTCATCTATCACACCTACAATGCCTTCGGCGCCGAGCGGCCGTGGATGAAGGAGGCGGCGGTGCGGCCAAAGGCCATCGCCCGCGAGATGTTCGAGCACTGGCAGTCGTTTGAGGATTACGTGAAGACCTACGGCCTGGAGAAAAGCGAAGCCGTGCTGCTACGTCACCTTTCCGAAGTCTATAAGGTGCTTTCCCAGACCGTCCCGCCGATGGCGAAGACCGAGGAACTGGTGGAAGCGGAGGACTACTTCGGCGACCTGCTGCGCGGCGTGGACTCGAGCTTGCTCGACGAGTGGGAGAAGCTGCGAAACCCCGACTACGTGCCGGAGATCGAGCTCGAGAAGCCGGCTGAGGAACGCAAGGCCGTTCCCCTCACCCGCAATCGCCCTGCATTCACGCGCGCCGTGCGGAACGCGGTGTTCACGTTGCTCAAGGCATTCGCCGAAGAGAATACGCAGGCCATCCTCGCGCAGGTCGAGCCGAACGATGGCGAGGGCCAGTCGTGGACCGCGGCGCGGATCGAGGGCCTGTTAGACGGATACTTTGCCGACCACGCACGCATCCGCCTCGATCCCGAAGCTCGCGCGACCAAGCACATGCGAATTTCCGATGAGCAGCCGAGGCGGTGGACCATCGAGCAAACGCTGGTTGATCCGGATGAGCTGAATGACTGGGTGCTGAATCTTGTGGTCGATCTGGACCGGAGCGATGCGGAAGTGCGGCCGGTGCTGGTGCTCGCGGCAATGGAGGCGATCGCGTGAAGCTCTTTTACCGGGAGCGCGGAATTCATTCCGCTTGGAAGGTAGGTTCGCCGGGCCTGTGAAGCGGAATGAATTCTGCGCTCCCAGTGAGATCAATCGCTCCCGCCCTTCTCTTTCTCTGCCAACTGCTTGAAGTAATCCATCCGCTCCTTGATGCGCTTTTCGAGACCGTTTTCGCCTGGATGGTAGTAAACGCGGCCTTCCGGCAAGTAGGCTTGAGGGA
>CBKZPU010000363.1:0-2794 GCA_966696705.1 uncultured Verrucomicrobiaceae bacterium
CTGGGTGGCGGGAAGGGGGGGGGGCGATATCGTTTTGGAACTTGTTTTCTTCTAACCGTCCGTCTTTTGGGTCCCCGAAGGCGGGGGGGGTGGACCACTTTGCCCGTCACTCCCCCGGAGCGTCCCTCTTCTCCAGCGCCTTCACCCGCTCGGCGAGCTTCGGCAACTGGCGGATCAGGGCGCGGGAACGCTGTTCTTCCATGTGCGGCCGGGCGGGATGGCCACTGTAGGTCTTGCCTCCCTCCAAGTCCGCCGTCGCGCCGGCACGTGCGGCGAGCACCGACTTCGCTCCGATCTTCACGTGTCCGCCAACCCCCGCCTGAGCGGCGATGACGACATAATCGCCCGTGCGCGAACTCCCCGCGACGCCACTCTGGGAGACCAGCAGGCAATGCTTGCCGATCTGCACGTTGTGGGCGATCTGGACGAGGTTATCCACCTTGGTCCCCTGCCCGATCACGGTGCGGCCGAAGCGGGCGCGGTCGATCGTGGTATTCGCGCCGATCTCGACGTCATCCTGCACCTCCACGATGCCGACTTGATCGACCTTCACGTGGCGGCCCTCGACGACTTCGTAGCCGTAGCCATCCGAGCCGATCACGACACCGGGCTGGAGAATGACGCGGTCACCGATCAGGCAGCGCTCGCGGATGGTGACATTGGCGTAAATGAGACAATCGCGGCCGACTTTCACATCCTCGCCGACCACGGTATTCGGGCCGACCTCGCTGCCATCGCCAATTTCCGCGCCGGCCATGACCACGGCACCGGCGTGAATGCGGACCTTCGCGGGATCGAGCTTCGCCGATTCATCGACGATCGCCCGCGGGTGAATGCCCGGCGTGAACACGCGGGCGGTGGCCGCGACGAAATGCTTCACCGCCAGGCCGAAGGCAAACGAGGGGTTGTCCGCGGCGATCAAGGCGCTCGTTTCCGGGCCCTCGGTGACGCCGCGGGGAACGATCACCGCCCCGGCTCGGGTTGCCAGATATTGCGCGCGGTACTTCTCGTTGCCGAGGAAGGACAACTCGGCGGCACCGGCCTCATCGAGCGCGGCGATGCCTTCGATCAAAAGATCAGGCCCGCCGCGGACGATGTCACCATCGACGAGGCGGGCCAATTCGGAGAGGGTCAATGCCACGGGAAAACGCGGGATCACTGGCCGGCACCACCGCCAGCACCTTCGGTCGCGGGCTTTTCTTCCGTCGCGGGAGCCGGCGTTTCTTCGGTAGGCTTGCTCTCGGCCGGGGCGTCCTTGTTGAGTTCCTTGAGCAGCACCGCGGTGACGTCGGTGGCATCCTTGGTGTAGAGGAAGAAGGGTACCTGCGAGGTGCTCAGGCCGGACTTGTCGAAGACGTAGTCGTAGTCCTCCGCCTTGGCCTTTTCCTCTACCAGCTTGCGGATCTCCTCGAGGATGCCCTTCATGCGCTGGACCATCTTCTCATTGAGAAGCTGGTTGCGGCGCTGGAGGAATTCCCGGCGCTCGCGGTCGAGGGCGATGCCCTCCTGCTGCTTGACGTTCCACTCGTTGTAAACGGACTCCTTCTTCGACTGGGCGATGGTCGGGTCCTCCAGTTGCTTGCGCATGTTCTGGAGTTGGGTATCGAGCTCGCGGATCGTGGCGAGGCGATCGTTGTTCTCCTTCTGGATCCGCGCGCGCTCCACGTTGATTTCCTTCTGCGCCTCGCCGGTGCGGTGGTACTCCTTGAAGAGCTGCTGCATATCGACGGTCGCGATCTTCAGCTTGCCTTCCTGGGCCGCGGCACTCCCGCAGAGGGCGACGGCGGCGATGAGGGCGGAAATGCGGCGGATGATGGTCATGAAATAAATGGGGTTCCCCTTGGGATGATGCGGAGGCTGAATGGATTTTCCGGCAGCGTCAACGCCCCATGCGAGGAACGAAAAAGGCCGCCACACGGGGAATTCCTAACCGCGAATGGATGGGGTTGCGGCCGGGGATTGCCGGAGCCCCGCGGGCGCGTCACGTTCCCGCCATGCGCCAAGCCGCCACGCCTGAAGAACTGCGCCGCGAAATCGCCGCCCTGCCCCGCCCGCTGGTGCTGGTGCCGACCATGGGCGCGCTCCACGAGGGCCACCTCGCCCTGATGCGCCGCGCCCGCGAGGCCGCCGGCCCGCAGGGCACCGTGGCCGTCTCGATCTTCGTCAATCCGATCCAGTTCGACCGCCCCGGCGACCTGGCCGCCTACCCGCAGCCGCTGGCCGAGGATCTGGAGAAATGCCGCGCCGAAGGGGTCGATCTCGCCTTCACCCCCGCCGCGGGCGGGATGTATTTCCCGGACCGCTCGATCACCGTGACCGAGTCGCTCCTTTCAAAGCACCTCTGCGGGGCGACCCGGCCGGGGCACTTCGATGGCGTGTGCACGGTGGTGCTGAAGCTCTTCAATCTCTTCCAGCCTGACGCCGCGGTCTTCGGCGAAAAGGACGTCCAACAGCTCGCCATCCTCCGCCGCATGGTCCGCGACCTCGACGTGCCGGTGGAAATCATCGGCCACCCCACCGTGCGCGAGCCCGACGGCCTCGCCATGTCATCGCGCAATGTCCGCCTCACCCCCGAACACCGCGCCGATGCCCCGCGCATCCGCCGGGCGCTCGATGGCGCGCTCTCGCTGCTCCGATTCGGCGAACGCGCCGCCGCCCCCTTCCTCGCCGCCGCCCGCAAGCACCTCGAGGACTCCCCTTTCCTGCGGATCGACTACCTCGAACTCGTCGATGCCGAAACGCTGCAACCCATCGGCCACATCAAGCGCCCCGCGGTGATGGCCACGGCGGTGTT
>CBKZPU010000364.1:0-2788 GCA_966696705.1 uncultured Verrucomicrobiaceae bacterium
ATCTATGACGGCTACACCGTCGCGGTCGGCGGCCTGATGCGCGAGGACGTGCAGACGGTGGAAGACTCGGTGCCGATCTTCGGCGATATCCCGATCGTCGGCCGCCTGTTCCAGACCAAGGCTGAGAACCGGATCAAGAGCAACCTGATCATCTTCGTGACCGCGAACATCATCGATGCCACCGGCCGTCCGCTCCGCGGGCCCGAGGCGATGCCGCAGCCGGACTCGTCCACGACTGAACCTGCCATCATGGGCGGAGCCACTGGTGAGGTGCTCCCGCCGCCGCCGCAGTAGTGGGCGGCCAGTCATCCGAGTGATGCTTCCAAGCGGGCGGGGATCAGTTCCCCGCCCGCTTTTTTGGCCTCCAGCGGATTGGCGGAAGGGAGCCTGGGCAGCTTGGTGATTGAAGGATTGATGATTTGCGATTCCTGCCCTGAACTTCCGGCGTGCTTGTCTTCGGCCTCAGTGGCGGGATCGCCAGCGGGAAATCGACCGCTTGCCGGATCCTTCGGGAAGTTTGCCCCGATGCGGTGGTTTTCGACGCGGATGCCTGTGTACACCGCTTGCTTGAGGGTGATCCGGTCGTCATCGCCGCCGTCCGCACGCGGTTTGGCGGGGGCGTGATCGGCCCGTCCGGCGCGATCGACCGGCCGGCGCTCCGGCAGGCCATTTTTGGCGATGCGGCGGCCCGGCGGGACCTCGAGGCGATCGTTCATCCCCGGGTGCGGGAGGAATGTCTTGAATCTTTGGCGTCCGCCCGCAGACTCCCGGCGTCCCTGTTCGTGGCGGACATTCCGCTCCTGTTCGAGAACGCCTTCGATTTCGGACAGCACGGAAACCTTCTGGTGGCGGCCGGTCTCGAAACCCGGTACCGGCGGCTCCGCGACCGGAATGGCTTCGATGATGCCACCATCGCTTCCATTCTCGCCGCGCAGATGCCGCAGGAGGAGAAGCTCCGCAGGGCCGACCATGTCTTTTGGAACGAGGGGCCCCCCTCGATCCTCGAAGCGCAGTGGCTGCGCTTCCTTCAATCCCACGCCATCATGAGCGACGATACCAGCCTGCCTGAAACCCCTGCCGCCGAACCGGCCGTGCAGGAAGCGGCCCCCTTGCCCCAGACCATCGATATCAATGCCTTCCGCCTGAAGCCGCTCGCCGAGCTGCACACCATGGCCGAGGCCGTGCCCGCGCGGATCACCCCGGGTGCCCCCAAGTCGCAGCTCGTGTTCGAGTTGCTGAGCTTTTACGCCAACGAAGGCGCGGTGCTGGTGGGCGAGGGCATCGTCGAGCAGGCGAAGGAGAACTACGCCATGCTCCGCGATCCGGCCCGCAGTTTCCGGACCTCGCCGGATGATCTCTACATCAATGGCCACCTGCTGCGTGACCATGCCCTGCGCGCGGGCAACCGGGTGAAGGTGCGGATCCGCGCGCCGCGCGACCGCGACAAGTATCTGTCCGCCACCGAAATCCTCGAGATCGAGGGCATTCCCGCGGCCGAATTCAAGACGCCGAAGGAATTCGACAAGCTCACCCCGCTGTTTCCCGACCGCCGCATCGTCCTCGAAGGGGAGGGGCCGGAGGCGGTGAGCGTCCGCGTCCTCGACCTCGTCGCCCCGCTCGGCAAGGGCCAGCGCGGCCTGATCGTCGCCCCGCCGCGGGGTGGCAAGACCATCCTGCTCAAGCAGATCGCCAAGGCGATCCGCCGCAATCACCCGGAGATCGAGCTGATCGTGGTGCTGCTCGATGAGCGGCCGGAGGAAGTGACGGACTTCGAGGAAACCGTCGGCACCACCGTTTACGCTTCCACCTTCGACGAGGCGCCCCGTCGTCACGCGCAGGTCGCGGACCTGGTGATCGAGCGTGCCCGCCGGCTGGTGGAGCAGGGGAAAGATGTCGTGTTGTTACTCGATAGTCTCACCCGGCTTGCCCGTGGTCATAACTCCGCCAACCAAGGCGGCCCGATCGGCAGCGGCGGCATCAGCCCGGTGGCGCTCCAAAAATCCCGCAAGTTCTTCGGCAACGCCCGCAATGTCGAGGAAGGCGGTAGCCTGACGGTGCTGGCCACCGCCCTGATCGAAACCGAAAACCGCATGGATGACGTGATTTTCGAGGAGTTCAAGGGCACCGGCAACATGGAGGTGCGGCTCGATCGCGAACTGGCCGAGCGGCGCATTTTCCCCGCCATCCATATCCCCCAGAGCGGCACCCGCAACGACGAGCGCCTCTATCATCCGGATGAATTCCTCAAGATCCTCGACCTGCGCCGGCAGCTCGCCCAGTTGCCGATCGGCGACGCCATCGATACCCTCCTGAAAAACCTCAAGGCGACCAAGACCAACGCCGAATTGCTGCTCCGCGGACTGCGTTGATGGACCTTGTAAATGCCTTGTAACCCCGCTCGACGGAAAAGGTTGCGATGCTTGAAACAACAAGGAATTCCGGGCGATTTGCCGCCGAGAATCTTCTTGTCAAAGCGAAGGTCACGCGGAAGGTTTCGGCGCATGCAAACCCAGAGGTTGGTATCTACGGCAGCGACAATTCTTGGCCTGACCCTCACGGCGGCCCGGGCTGACATCTATTTGGAGCTTGGGATCAACAAGCGCCATTTCCAAACCAATGGCAGCGTGGTGCGCTTCGATCACGGGGAGATGAATCTCTTCCTGCGCGACGGTCTCATCATCCTTGCCCCCTGCAGCAGCGACCCGGAGCTTTTCTTCTACGGCCCTCATCTCGGCTGCGCCTTGGGCATCACCGGTTATGTCGCATGGGGCGACTTCAACCGCGACGG
>CBKZPU010000365.1:0-2780 GCA_966696705.1 uncultured Verrucomicrobiaceae bacterium
TTGTGTGCGGAGAGGGATAGTCGGGGACGGCGATACGACACTTGAATAAGGATCGTGGGTTGGCGGGCTGATATTCGCTCGTGAAATGATCCATGGCGATTTCCGGCGGGGTTATTCATAGCTGAGACATGGATCCGATATGGCGACGAGCAAGGTGAGGGCGGGCGGTGGCGCCCCTTATCATAGTAGCTCTCGGGAAATTCTTATCGCACGCTGTTTTGCCAGTATCCTCGGATCACTATCCACCCTGCAACGTCTCAAAAAAAATAGCCGGAGCCCCGGACTGCGTGCAGCCTCTGCCGCTCAAAGCCAGCAGCCCTGCTGCGGGGAAGCACCGGGTGGTTTGCTATCTAAGGAGATGTCATCGCTCCCGGAAGAGTCCTGAATGGCACGGGATTAAGACTTGTATCGTCATTTGGGCTTACTGGGAGCGCGGAATTTATTCCGCCCCCCTATTTAAGGCGGGATGAATCCCGCGCTCCCAGTGTGCTTTCGCGCTCCGAAAGCGGGCTTAATCCCGTGCCATTCGGAAGAGTCCTCATGATTCCTTTCGACGACCTGCGGCGGCCAATGGCGGTCGCTCATTCGCCTTCCCTGCCAAGAATCCCGGTTCGCGCTGTGTCCAGTCGGGTGGCGCACGGCGAAATGATGCCACCCCTTGCTTCACCGCAGCAGGGCTGCTGGCTTTGAGCGGCAGCAGGCTGCCCACAGTCCGGGGTCTCCGACCACTCGGGCGGACGTGAATGGGAAGCGGAGCGGTGAGGCCACTTCGAGCGAGCCGGAGGCACTCGGTCCCGGCGACTGCGCTCGTCCGGTTTTTTCATTGCGCCGCCGTTCCGGCATGCCTCCTTTGCCGCAGGAATCACTCAATGTCGTCGCTCAACATCCCCGAAACCTGTGGCGTGATGCTGCTGCCCGACTGCACGCTGTTTCCCCACGGCGGCCTGCCGCTCCACATCTTCGAGCCGCGCTACCGAATGATGCTGGCGGATGCCCTGCAAGGGTCGTGCTTCTTCGCGGTGGCCCGCCTGCTCGGAAAGGAGACCGACGACCCCTCGCGGTGCTCCGCGCCGGTCGGCACGATGGGGCTGGTGCGGGCGTCCCGGGAACTCGACGACGGCACCTCCAACCTGCTGCTCCACGGGGTGATCCGGGTGAAGTTCGTCGATTGGCTGGACTCGCCCTATCCGAAGGCCCGGATCATGCCGGTGCCCTCTCTCTTCGAGCCGGAGTCGCAGGCGAAGGGTGCCTTGGCGGCCTTGCACGAGGCGTCCGATCTTGTGACCCGCGGCCTGCCCGACGAGGTGCGCGAGGCGCTAACGAACATGACCGAGCAGATCGATGACCCCTCGATCCTGGCGGATGTGATGGCACAGCAGTTCCTGCACGATCCGGACGAGCGGCAGGACCTGCTGGAGATGGAATCCGCCGCCGCGCGGGTGGCGTGGATCTGCAAGAAATTCGAGGCGTTGCCGTGAACGAGTCCCGCAGTGGCATCGCCAGTGCGGTGGCGGCCTTTTTCCTCTGGGGCGTGCTGCCGGTGTTCTGGAAATGCCTCGGCTTCCTGCCGCCGCTCTCGATCATCGCGCACCGCACGTTGTGGTCGCTGGTCTTGTTGGTGCTGATTCTGGGCTGGAGGCGCCAACTCGGCGAGGTGTTCCGCGGCTTGGCCTCGTGGCGCGGTGCCGGCTGGCACCTGCTTTCCGGCAGCCTGCTGGCGTCGAATTGGCTGCTCTACGTGTGGGCCACGCTCAACGGCCGGATTCTGGAAGGCGCGCTCGGTTACTACCTGAATCCTTTCCTCAACATGCTCTTCGGCGCGTGGTTCTTCGGTGAGCGGCAGAACCGGCGGCAACTGCTCGCGGTGGCGATCGCCTTGGCGGGCGTGGCCTGCCAGTTCCCCGCGGTGAAAGGCGTGCCGTGGGTGGCGCTGGTGTTGGCCGTCACCTTCGCCCTCTATGCAGTGGTGCGAAAGAAAGCCCCGCTCGGCGCGTTGGCCGGGCTGGCGGCGGAAACCACGCTGATGGCCCCGGTGGCGGTCGCTTGGCTGGCGTGGCAGGCGTTTCAAGGCGAGGCGTGGTTCGGCCACGGCAGCACGCAGGCGCTGCTGATCGTGGGTACCGGCTTGGCCACGGCGACGCCGCTGCTGTGCTTCGGCCATGCGACACGGACGATCTCGCTGACGACGCTCGGCATTCTCCAGTTCCTCGGTCCGACGCTGCAGTTCCTGATCGGCTGGCGGCTCTACGGTGAGCCGATGAATCCGCTGCGGCTGCTGTCGTTCGCGCTGATCTGGACTGCGGTCGCGATCTACGCGGCGGACGCCTTGGCCCGGAGCCCGGACGCAAGAAAGGCCGCCTGACGAGCAGGCGGCCTTTCTTGAAAAAGAAAAGGGATGAATCCCGGCTCAGCCGATCTCGGTGCGGCCGGAAAGCTGGGCGCCTTCCTCCATCGAGAACATCTTGGCCTTGATGTCACCGTCGAGGCGGGACTTGGCCTTCAGCTCGCAGCGCTCGGAGGTGATCTTGCCCTCGATCTTGCCGAAGACCTTCACGTCGCCGGCGGTGACGTTGCCCTTGACCATGGCGTTCTCGCCAATGGTCACGCGGCCCTTCTCGGAGATGATTTCACCCTCGATCTTGCCGTCGATGATCATGTCATTCGAAAAGCGGATGGATCCGGTGATCTCGATGCCGCTGGAAAGGACGTTGGTTGCGTTCGCCATGGGTCCGGAATTCAGCAGAGGGACCGCGGCTTGGCAACCGGATTTCCCGGCGAAA
>CBKZPU010000366.1:0-2776 GCA_966696705.1 uncultured Verrucomicrobiaceae bacterium
CGCCCAAGGCTCAAGCTGGCGTGGCGCGGGAATCTACGCGGTATCGTGCAACATCCAGATCGACGATACCGGCTTTGCAGGTCTAAAGGCAGGTCAAGGGGGAGCCATCTTCGGAAGCTTGTCGAACATCGAGGTGACCGATTCCACCTTCTACTATTGCGGCTACCTGGATGGACTGATCGAAGCGGAGGATCACTTCATCGCGACCTTGGAAGCCGGGGATCAGCAAATGGCCGAGGAGCAACTCTACGAAGAAGGGACGACCGGTGGCGCGATCCACGTGGAATCGAGCAGCCTCACGTTGCTTGACTGCGCTTCAGCAAGCGTCTTCGCCAATCTGGGCGGATTTGTCTATTCCGTGAGATCCTCCGTGGATTTTGGAGTCGAAGACGGCGTAGGTGGCGGCGATATCGCGGCCCCCAGCTTCTACGGACCTTCCTCCCATCACTGGAGCGATGCGACGCTGGGGGTGGTGGTTTACAGCTTTATCGGCGACGTGGAATTCGACCGCCAAAGGATCATCGAACCCATCACTTATATATCGGACTCCCTCTACCCCACCGGGATCTTCGACATGACCTGGGGGTCGATCAATGTAACCGAATCCTACCTCACCAGCAACCTCCACTCAGTCGAACCCCTTTATATTAGGCCTTTGCGACAGGGGAGCCAATTCTACTACACGGAGGTTATCGATTTCGACTTAACCGAATAGGCATCTGATAGCCGGCATCCCGATCCAAGCAAGTCCTCCGTTTGCTCCTGAGCCACGGAGGACTCTAACATATCGCTCCGGCTCCGGCCCGGATAGCAGGTCAGCCCACCTCCGATCGCACTGCAAATTCCGTGCGTCGAATCACGGGGGCTACGCAGGCGAAGAGAGTTGACCGCAAGGAACGCAAAGATCGCAAAGAGAGGAAGCCAAGGAGCAGGCAGTCCATCCTTGGATTCCATTCTTTGCGATCTCTGCGCTCTTTGCGGTTCAATTCCGATCGGGACCCGCATCAGACCCGCGCCGCTTCCAGCAGTTGCCTCAAGCGCAGTGGATCGGCCGCGGAGGTCTTCGCCACGAAGCCGCGGGCATGGGCGAAGTGGACATCGGGCTCGCCGGCGATGCGGGTGAAGTCAAAGGCGGGGTGGTCGTTGTAGCGGGACAGGCCGTAGCCAGTGCCGCGACGGTCGGGATAGACAAGAGCGACGACTTCCTTGTCCTTGCCGATGGATTCGAGATAGCGGCCGATGCCGGCGGAGGGTTCGTCCGACATGGGCTCGGTGCGGGGCAGGAAGAGGACTTCATTTCCAGCGACGTTCCAGAGCTGGGCGTGGCCGGCGATGAAGTCGAGGCGTTGGCGCAGCGAGCGGACGTAGTCGAGCAGGTCGGTGCCGGTCATCCGCAACATTTCATAGATGACATCGCCGGGAACGAGGCGGGAGGACTTCGCAAAGCGGCGCAGCAGGGTGACATCGACGGGCGAGGCGAGCTTCGCCAGCGTGCCGCGATCGGTGCCGAGCCACTCGGCGGTGGCGTGCGGGCCGCGGGTGTCGAACCACTCGGCGGGCTCCAGCCAATCGCAGAAAGTACGAGCGTCCTCGTAGATGCCGAGATGCTGGAGGACGAGGCTGAGCGCGCAGACCGGCGGGTGATCGGCGGGGAATTGGTGGTGGTCGAAGTTGTTCAGCTCGGGCTCGTGCTGCTCGCCGACATCGACGACGGCGGTGGCAGGATCGGCGAGGTCGTCCGCGGTCGGCTCGCGGCGGAGGATTTCCACGCCATGGACGGCGGCGAGCAGGCTGCACGCGAGTAGTTCGTCCTTATGCGCGCCACCGGGATGGGTGACGATGCGGTCGATGGCGGGTGAGGTGGAAGAGGCGGTGGACATGGGTGCAGTCGAAGTGGCGTCGGCGCGGGATTAAGGTCGCTTTCCGCTCTTGGAAGCAACCGCGGAAACGCGGAGGATGGACACGGACGGAGAGGCGAGCGAAGGCACCCATGGTGCGCCATCTGCCTATTCCCGGGTTCATCCTGTACGTCCGGGCTTGATCGACCCCCTCCGCAAACCGCTCCCCAACGCAAGCCACGGACTCTCATTGGCGTCCGTTCGCGATCTCCTCTGTCTTCACCTCTTCCCCGCATCCTTCAATTCCTGGCACGCCACGCACAGCGACACCGACGGCTTCGCCAGGAGCCGCTCCAGCGGAATCTCATCGCCGCAGTTCGCGCACTGGTCATAAGTGCCCTCCTCCAGCCGCCTCAGTGCCAGATCGATCTTCTGCAGCAAGTTCAAGTCATCCTCCACGAGCCGGTCGTTCACCTCGGTGCGGCTGATCAGCGTCGCGAGTTCCTCGGGGTCGCGCAGGTCCTGATTCTCCGCCGGATCCTCCCCGTTCATGCTGGCCGTCACCCGGTCGCGTTGTTCAAGCAGGAGCTTGCGGAAGCGGTCTTTTTCAGCGGTGTCCACGGTTGCGAGAATAATCACGGATCGGGCATCGTGCATCGCCTTTCTTGCGCGATTCTCCGCGCAAACCACTGACCGGTTCTTCCATTCCGACGGCTTTCGCGATCGCAACGGGATTTCACCGTCCCAAAGGGACGACTCATAATAGCCCGGCACGCAGTAGGCGGCCCGGAAACCATGGCGTCCTGTAGGGACGCCTGATGCGGCTGGCGGCGAAAGGTTTGGCCGGGCTTGAAGCGACGGATGGACAGCTTCTCTATCTCGCGGGGAGCTTGCTGATGCCGGAGGCTCTTCCCCGCATGAGGCGTCCCGTTGGGACG
>CBKZPU010000367.1:0-2749 GCA_966696705.1 uncultured Verrucomicrobiaceae bacterium
TCAGAATGAAAAAGCTACTGCTCCGCGCATTCGCGCTGATTGCTGCCGTCCTCCCGTTGACCGTTGCCGAGGCCGCTCCCAAGCCGCCGAAGATTTTCGGCGACTTCGAAGTCGGCAAGACCTTCACTTTTACGGTCGGCACCGCCAGCACGTCCGCAACCCAGGGAACGACCATCATTCCCAACGCTCCGGTTCCGGACGGCGTGCCTGCCTTCACCGTCGGCCAACAAGTCACCATGACCATCGGCAAGAAGGGCGAACTCATCGGTCCCGGCTTTAAAGTCAGCTTCGTGTCCGGCGGAGTCGGTGCGAACGTTTACATGAACAAGCCGAAGAAGGGTGCCCAGCCAACGGCGGTGACCGTTCACAAGAACACGACGACCAATGAACCGATCGGCGTGTCGATGGGCTTCTTCACCTTCAAGCTGGTGAAGCGCGTGCCAAACGTCAGCCAAACGTACTACACGCTGAACTGAGCGGCAGCGGTTCCAGTAGGTTCCATCGCGATTTATCCGTGCAGGAGGGCCATGCGCCCTCCTTCACTGCGTACTGGCTTGGAAGGATCCGCCTTGGAGGAAGGCTTTCGCTTCACCGACGAGGAACAGGGAGCCGGCGATGAGGATGGTCCCCTCCCCTGTCATAGCGGCGGCGATGGCGGCGGCGAAGGTGGGATGACAGATGTGAGGCGGCGCACCGACGGGCAGCGCGGCGGCGAGTTCTTCCGGGGCGACGGCACGCGGGGTATCGACCGGGCAGATATAAATAACCTCGGCCAAGGGCGCCAGCAGCGCGAGGATGCCGGGGATGTCTTTCGCGGCGACGGCACTGAAGACGAGCGTGGCTTTCCTTGTGCCGAACTGTTCTTTCCAAGTGCTCGCGAGCACGGCGGCGCCTTGCGGATTGTGCGCGCCATCGAGGATGACTTCGCGGCCCTTGTGGGTGATTCGCTCGAAGCGTCCCGGCCAGCGGACGGTAGACAGGCCGTGCATGACCACCTCGTAGTCGAGGCGCAGCCCGGCGGCGTGGAGGCACTCGAGGGCGAGCGCCGCATTCCAACGTTGATGCGGACCCGGCAAGGCGATCGGATAGCCTTGCAGCGGGGCCTCGATGAAGGTCAGCGGGCAGCGTCTCTCATTCGCTTCCTTTTCTAACACCCGCTGCACGCCGGGCTCCTGTAGCGCGCAGATGGCGGGCACGCCTTCGACAAAGATGCCTGCCTTCTCCATCGCGATGGCTTCCACCGTGTCGCCGAGCCACTGCATGTGATCGAGCCCCACCGGCGTGATCGCGCAAACATCGGCAGGCACCGCGGTGGTCGCATCGAGACGCCCCCCCATGCCGGTTTCCAGCACGATCAGCTCGCACTCGCACTCACGAAACCAGTGCATCGCGAGCGCGAGCGTGATTTCGAAGAAGGTCGGATGTGGATCCAGCGTTTCGCACAACGCGCGCAAGTCCGTGAGCATCGCAGCGCAAGCGTCCTCGGGGATCTCCACGCCCGAAACGCGGATCCGTTCGCGATAGTCGATGAGGTGCGGCGAGGTGAAGAGCCCGCAACGATGCCCGCCCGCGCGCGCGACCGAGTCGATCATCGCACAAGTGCTGCCCTTGCCATTGGTTCCGGCGACGTGGATGACCTTCACGCCATGGGCGGGAAAGGCCAGATACTCCTTCAGCAAGCGCCGCGGTCCTTCCAAGCCCAGCTTGATGCCGAACATCTGGGTCGAGAACAGCCAGTCAATGGATTCGGGGTAGGTCACGGCAGAATGCTTGAAGTGTAGCCGGCGAGGTCGAGGCGAGAAAAAGAAGGTAACCGCGAAAAAGGACGCGAAATTTGTTAGAAGGATGGTGGCTCCATGCCTTTCAGATTTCGCGGAGTTTCGCGTGATTTCGCGGTTCACTAAAAGCCCGTGGATGGGCGAGTTGGCGACGCTCCTCTGGAGTGAGATTGTTGAGGTCGTCCATCGCTCGGTTCAGTCACTTCTCCAAACTCCTCACAATTCGGTGGCAAACACCTGACACCAGTCCGTTTTGAATCTCATTTTTGCGATAACCCGTCATTCCCTCAATGTTCTTGAGATATTGAACGCAATCCTCCCTATCCGGTAGCCCTTGGCCCCTTCTAGAAAGCAACTCAATTCCATCCAGACAGTCGAGATCTCTTCTGACTTCGAAAAACACTGCGATGCCGACACCCAGTAAGAAAATCAGGGCATGACTGGCCAATAGCACCACCATCTTGGACTTCATTTTCATCGCGCATGGGGTTCGATTCTCCGCGGAACATTAGATCTATCATCGGGTTCCCGTCAGTTTCGCGCCAAGAGCTTCATGACCTCCTCGTGGCTCGCCCAAGAATCCGGCTTTTCCTCAAGCTCCTTCCACCGCGTTTCCGCGATCTTCAAGGCCTCCTCATCGAAGCTGTCCAACAAGGACCCCGCGAGCCAGCGACGTTCTGCGGGTTCAAGCGCGAGCGCCGCGTCCAACAGGGCCTGTGCTTTTTCGTTCATGGGGAAACCTCTGGCATGTCACCCCGCGTCCACGCCGCTTGCCGCTCAAGACGCCACCGGCATCATGAACGCCAGCAACTGCCCGAGCTTGTCGCGCAGCTTGGCGCGCGGGACGATCGAATCCACCAGCCCGTGATCGAGCATGAACTCGGCGGTCTGGAAGCCCGGCGGGAGGTTCTGGTGGGTGGTTTCCTTCACCACGCGCGGACCGGCGAAGCCGATCATGCACTTCGGCTCGG
>CBKZPU010000368.1:0-2690 GCA_966696705.1 uncultured Verrucomicrobiaceae bacterium
CCCGCGGCGAAATGCCGAGCGGGTCCCAGGTGATGCGCCATGACGAGTCCCTCATGTCCGGATTGGATCAGCCGCCGTTCTCCACGGAATCCACCTTGACCAACCAGCGGATCGTCTTGGCTGCCTCGCCGGTACCGCGGATGCGCAGCCCGCCGTTGGTCGTGTCGGCATCCACATCGAGCGCCCACGAGCTCGCACCAGCGTCCGCCGCCTGTACCGTGACCGTGACGCTGCCGACAATCGCGGTCGCGGCGGCATTCGCCCCGCGCTTGATCGTGCCGCTGATGTCCCAGCTCTTCACGTCGCCGGTTGCGGATTCACGCGCGACCGCTTGCCCCGTGAACTTGTAGGCCTGGTTGTTCGGCAGCGTGATGCTCGTCGTGGAGCTTGGCGTGCTGCCGTTGGTCGATAGCTCGGTCTGGGTCGCGTCGGTCGTCACGCGGCGCAAAATGTAAGTGACATTCTGCGCGTCGCCGGCCGCTCCGAAGTATCCGCTGGCGATGGCGAATGCCCCGTAGATGCCCTTCGTGTGCGCCCGGTGTCCCGCGGCCGTCGCATAGTTCCCGTTGGCGGTGTTCGAGGCTCCGCCGAGGACCGTGGCATTGCCCGCGCTCGCGGTGTTGCTCGATCCTCCGCAGACAACGGAATGAGCGGCGTTCGCCCCATTGGACTCGCCACCGCCAACAAATGAATTCGCGCCGCTGGCGCTGTTGTTGAGACCACCAGCAACCGCGCCGTAGTTCGCCGAGACGGTGTTTCCAAATCCGCCGGCAATCGTCGGGTAACTTTGCGCGGTCGTGTTGTTGCCGCCACCGCCGATCACCGCGCCGCTGCCAACTGCCACTTGACTCGCCGCGCTGCGAACCCGCTGCCAATCGACCGAGTAGGCGCCACGCTTGTTCCCGCCACTGGAGGCATTGTCCGGCACCTGTGCTTGCAGCGCGCCCGACCCCTTCGGAACGATGGTCGCATCCACATTCGTCGCCGCGTTCGTCGCGGCAAGCGACACCGCGGGAACGCTGGCATTCGGCGTGGACGATGAAACCGCTTCGGTCCAATTGATCAGGCCCGCCGCCAGATCGACGGTCGCCCCGTTGACCCGGGCGAAGACGCTGGTACTCGTCGTCCAGAGGTCGCCATTCGCCGGTGAGCTTGGCGCGGTCCCATGCGGGACGCGCAGGGTCGCGCCGCCCGATGCCGAGGCGCTGAGCAGCGCGCTTCCGCCCGTGATCGCCACGTTCGACGGCGCATAGGCGGAGGTGCCCAGCGCCGTCAGCATGTCGGCGGCGGACAACGCATCGACGGTAGTGTCCGCGGTGACGCGCAGGAAGCGGATCGCGCCCGGGTTGGCGATCTTGAAGAGATTCGCCCCCGTCGTCGTGGCCCCCAGATTCGTGACCATCGCCGCCTGATCGGCCGACCCCATGAAGGTGTCCACCGCGGCGGAAACGACGAGGTCATCGGCGGCGGCCGACGCGATCAGCGTGGCCGCCAGGATCATCTTCAGAGAGAGCCGGTTCATGGTGCCACCTCGCCACTGATGAAGGTTTCCAGCGCCGCGGTCGCGTCGCCGAGGTGCTCGATCCGCCACACCGGCGAACCGGGCTCGCTGCTGTCTTCCGGTGCCTCCTGAATGGTGAGGCGCACGTGGAATTCGGCATGCGTGAGCAGCGAGCCGTCGTCATTCCACCGCTTGAACCGGACCCAGCCGTCCTTGTGGCGGGTGTTCTCGGCGAAGATCGGCTGCGAAGCTCCCGCCACGATGGCCTGGCCCAAGCCGAACATCAGCGAATCGAACAGGTCCGACGCATAATCGACCATCGTCAGGTTGAAGGCATCGGCCAGCACCTGACGATCGGTGCGCTTGATGTACTTCTTCTTTTGGATCGAGAACCATTCGCGCTCCCGCTCGTTCGTCACCGGGTCGTAGGCCGACTTCGTCACGCGTCCGAGGTCGTAATCCGCCCAATCGGCATCATCGGCCGGTTTGGAGGTCGGGCTGGTGAGTTCAGGGACTTCGACAGTTCCAAGGTTCGAGCCGTCCGGCACGAACCACGCGGCGGCACCGACAAGGCGTTCAGCGAGGGTTCCAAATTTCGAGGGCATGGCAGTATTCGAGTGGTTGGGATGTTAGACGCCGTCGATGCGGACGGCCGGCGGGTTGAGAGAGGCGAGCGCCTTGGCCTGCGCCTCCGGGAGCTGGCAGCGGTGGCCGGCGCCGACTTTCAGGCGGCCGATCACCGTGCCGGTGATCAGCACGGTGCATTTCAGGCGCACCGGTTCCGCGGTCACCTTGGAATTCTTCGGGGTATCAGGTGGATTATTCATGGGATCGGTTCACGGGGTCTCCACGGTCAGAAGGGCCACGTCGTATTCGGGATCTTCCGGGAAGGTGATGGTGTCGCAGGAGCACCAGATGGCTCCATTCGACGGCACGCTCGGCGGCCACCAGCCATTGAGCTTGGCGAGGATCTCCTCCATCAGCGTGTCGGCATCCTTCGCCTCCTTCTGCGTCAGGAGCGGCGAGCTGAAGAGCGTCACCGAGTAGCTGCCGCCCATCCGCGGCTTGAGTTTGTCGCGGCTGGCATTCTTGCCGCGCAACAAACGCACCACGACGCACCGGCCCCTCACCTTCGCCATGCGCTTCTCGAACTCGGTCTCGATGTCCGCGCGCCGGAAGACGACGACGT
>CBKZPU010000369.1:0-2593 GCA_966696705.1 uncultured Verrucomicrobiaceae bacterium
CATCCCCTCTACCGACGGCTCGCGCCGTGGGCTCTCGCGCTCTTCCTCGGCGCGGGTCACGTGGCCCGTGCCGAGCAGGGGATCCTCCGGCCGATCGAGGGCGAATTGAAGCGCTGGCACAAGTTGACCTTCGACTTCGCGGGACCCGCGACCAGCGAGACGGCGACGCCGAACCCCTTCACCGACTATCGGCTGGACGTGACCTTCACCCATCCGGCGAGTGGCACGACCATGGTGGTGCCGGGCTACTACGCCGCGGATGGAAATGCCGCGGAAAGTTCGTCGGACTCCGGCAATGTCTGGCGTGCGCATTTCGCACCGGACCAGGTCGGCGAGTGGACCTACACGGTTTCCTTCCGCAGCGGAGCCAATGTCGCGACCGCCGACGTTGCGACGGCAGCCGCCAGTGCCGGGTATTTCGACGGATTCCAAGGAGAATTCATCATCGCGCCGAGCGACAAGACCGGCCGGGACTTCCGCGCGAAGGGACGGCTCGATTACGTCGGGCGGCATCACCTGCGCTTCGCCGGCACCGGGGAGTACTTCATGAAGGCGGGCACGGATTCTCCAGAGAACCTGCTGGCCTACGCGGACTTCGACGGGGATTTCAAAACCGACCTCCAGAAGGACGAACTGGTGAAGACCTGGGCACCCCATGTCGGCGATTGGCAGGAGGGCGATCCGACGTGGCAGGACACCAAGGGCAAGGGCCTGATCGGCGCGCTGAACTACCTGGCCTCCGAAGGACTCAATTCCGTGTCCTTCCTCACGCTGAACATCAATGGGGACGACCGCAACGTCTTCCCCTACACGACCTACGGCGAACGTAGTAGGCTCGACGTGTCGCGGCTGGACCAGTGGGAAAGGGTGTTCGAGCACGCCACGCGCAAGGGCCTCTACCTGCACTTCAAGACCCAGGAAACCGAGAACGAGACGTTGCTCGACGGCGGCAATCTCGGCCCGCAGCGCAAGCTCTACTACCGCGAGCTGATCGCCCGCTTCAGCCATCATCTGGCGCTGAACTGGAACCTCGGCGAGGAGATCAACAACGCCTCCACCACCCAGAAGCAGGCGTGGGCGCGGTTCTTTCACGACCACGACCCCTACCGGCACCACGTCGTCATCCACAATGGCGACCAGCACTTCGACCTGATGGGGCCGCAGTTCGCGCTCACCGGGATGTCGCTGCAGCTCAACGAACCGAATTTCAGCGATACCTTTCCCAACGTGCTGCGCTATGTGGAGCGCTCGGACCAGTACGGCAAGCCGTGGGTCGTGGGCTGCGACGAGCCGGGCAATGCCAGCGCCAGCTTGCGGCCGGACAGCGATCCCGGCGCCAGCCATACCGATGCCCGCCGGGATGCCTTGTGGGCCACCATCATGGCGGGCGGAGCAGGCTGCGAATTCTACTTCGGCTACAACTACGTCCACTCCGACATGACCTGCCAGGACTTCCGCAGCCGGGATGCGTTCTGGGACTACTGCCGCCACGCGCTGGCCTTCTTCGAGGACAATGACTTCGCCTTCGAGCTGATGGCCAATCACAACGAACTCGTCAGCGGTGCCGGCGACAATGGCAACCGCTGCCTCGCGAAGATCGGCGACACCTATCTGGTCCAGCTCCGGGCCGGCGGGCTCCACACGCTCAATCTTTCCGGCACCACCGGCAGCTTCACGGTGAAATGGTTCGATCCCCGCAACGGCGGTCCCGCGATCCCGGCGGCCGATCTCGAAGGCGGCGGCATCGTCCCCCTCGGCGACCCGCCCGCCAGCCCCACGGAAGATTGGATCGTGCTGGTGAAATCGGCCAGCGGCGCGAGCGCGACCAATACGCCGCCATCGGTCGCCGCCGGAGCCGACCGGCAGGTGTTTCTCAGCGGCGAGTCCGTTTCCGTCGCGTTGGAGGGAGTGATCTCCGATGATGGCTTGCCGGATCCCGCGACGCTGGCGGTGGGATGGACCCTGGCTTCCGGTCCCGCTCCGGTCACGTTTTCGCAAGCGCAGGCGGCAGCCACCCAAGCGACCTTCAGCGCGGCCGGCACCTATGTCTTGAGCCTGGCCGCCGACGACGGCGACCTCGACGCCCACGACGAGATCACCGTGACCATCGAGCTGCCCGACCCGACCGGCCGGCGAACGTTTTCACCGTCGCAGGACGCCTTCACCGATGGTGGTGAAAACAACAACGGCGGAACCTTGGCGGTGCGCGCCGAGGACCGCAGGATCTACCTGACGTTCGACCTCTCGGCTCTCGATGCGGCGCCATTGAACGCGACGTTGCGCCTGACGGAAGGCGCCGGGGTGACCTCGGAGGCCGTGACCCTGCGGGCCTATGCGGCGCTTTCGAACGATTGGAGCGAGGCCGGGATCTCCGCCGACACCGCCCCGCAAAAGGGCGAAGAACTCGGCGTCTTTAGCGTCGCCATCGGGGCCGGAGAAACGGTCGATATCGACTTGGGCTCTTGGGTCACCGGCCCGGGCATCTACGGGATCGTCCTGGAGGCGGAGGTGAATGAAGCGACCTTCGCTTCGAAAGAGTCGGCCGACGAAACCAAGTGGCCGCGGCTCGTGATCACCACCGAAGGCAACTCGC
>CBKZPU010000370.1:0-2571 GCA_966696705.1 uncultured Verrucomicrobiaceae bacterium
ATGTCCGGCGAGGTGTCGAACTCGAGGCCGCTGAGCCATTCGCGGGTGCGGTCGAGTTGGACGGCGGCGCCGTCGATCTCATGCGAGAGCGCGCCGGCGTCGCGGCTGGCGAGGTGGTCGGCGCGGAACAGCTTCACCAGTTCGGCGATGCGTTCCTGTTCGGAGGCGGTGAGTTCGCGGCTTTCCTCGGCACCTCGGCGCTTTTCGAGGCGGGACTTGAGCGAGGACAGGCGCGATTGCAGCGACTCGGCGAGGCCGGCCTTGCTGCCGGCGTCGATGGCGGACAGTTCTTTCTCCATCGCGGCGATCTTCCGCTCCAGCTCGGCCGGGTCCTCGGACTCGATGAAGCGGTCGAGCATCTCGCCGGTGTGGAGCAGGCGCAGGTAGGTCCAGGCGAGATTGGAAAGGCGCTCGCTGCGCTGGCGGAGGATCCCGGCATCCAGCCGCGGATCGCGGCGGAACTCGTCCTGCAGGCTCCCGATCTCCGCGGCGAGGCGGTCGTAGCGCTCGCGGGTGGAACTACGAAGGGCATCGTAGATCTGGCGGCGCTGGAACAGGAACTGCCGCAGCTTCGCGCCCTCGTCGCCCTGCTTGCGGTTGGCCAGCCAGTTCTTGAAAAGGCGGGAGTCCGGCAGGTAGATCCAGCCGAGCGCGTAGGCCGCCAGCCCGGCAACGAGGCCGATACCGCTGACCGTGGCCACGCCCGCACCGAGCGTCAAAAGCCCGAGCCACGCGTGGTGCGGGCTTTTGGCGAAGGCCTTGAGTTTCTCGATCCCGGTCATGTTACTGGTTCTCCGACCCGGCTTTCCCAGCGCGCACGGGCTGCCGAGATGACGCGCTCATCCACGTAGAAAACCAAATCCATTTCCGAAAAGGAAATCCCGAGCATGCCAGATTGCCAAGGATGGGATGAGAAGCCCCCGATTCTTTCCCACGGCACGGAAATCGGCCGATGAAAGAGGCGCGAAGGAAGGTGCATGGAAAGATGAAGTGCGTGGCGATCCACCACGACGATCAACTGCCGCCCGTAGGAGCCCGTGCGACTTGAGTTCAGGGAGACGCCTGCGAACGATTCTCCCCCGGCAGACGCCTGCTCGGGATAGCGGCTTGCCAATTCCGCCCAGCCGCTGCCCGTCGAAAGCATCTTCAATGCGAGGACGAACATCCCGCCGATGACCACCAACAGGCAGAAGACGAGCAGCGGATTGTCATTGAATTGCAAGGCCATCGGAAAACGGATCACTCCACCGTGAACCATTGTACTTCGACCCGGCGGTTGAGGTCGGAGTCCTTGCCGGCGGGCTCTTCCCAGCCGCGGCCGATGACTTCGAGGCGGTCGGGCTTGATGGCGGGATACTTTTCCAACAGGCGCTTCTTCACTTCATCCGCGCGCTGATTGGAGAGCTCCATGGCCTTGAGCGCCATCTTGCGGACCAGCGCTTCGCCGCCCTGCTTGCGGAAGTTCTCCTTCAGGGCGCCGTCCACGTGACCGCGCATCAGGATCATCGAGCCGGGCGAGACGCCGAGCAGGTGGTTCACGTTGGCGAGGAAGTCGTGGTTCTCCTTCTTGCCCATGTCGAGCTGGGCGCTGTTTGGCAGGAAGTAGAAGCGGATGTCGCGGGTCAGCAGCGGGTCCTGCTCGATGGGGGCCTGCTCGCTGGTCTTGATCGGCTGGATCGAGGCGACCTGCGCCGACAGCGTGCCGGCGGCGGCGATGGCTTCGAGCGGCTTGGTATCCGCGAAGAACGAGGCGGCGACGGGCGCGGGCTGGAGCTCGGACCCGTAGGCGAGGTTCGCGGTCTGGAAGACCGAGGCGAAAGAGCCGGCCTCATCGATCGCGCCGCGGAAGAAGGCGAGGTTCTCCGGGAGATTGGAAAGGTGGACCTTGGCGAGTTCGTCGCGGGCGTCATCGACCGTCCACTCGTACTGCTTGAAGGCATCGGCGAGGGCCTTGAGATGCGCCTCGGGATTGGCGCGGATTCGGTCGTTGTGGAGCAGCATGCCTTCCACGATCTTCTGGACGATCTCCGGCTTGGCCTGCGCGAACCCCTTGTTGAAGACAAGAATGTCGGCGATGACCAACAGGTTGCGATTGTCGATGAGCTGGCGTGCGGCACCTTTGGAATCCTCGACAACCTGGGTGGTCTTCGGAGCCCAGGTCACGCAGCCATCGAGCTGGTGACCACCGAATTGCAAGTCGACGAGGAAAGCGTCGGCGGCTTCGAAGGCATCCTCAAGGAAGACGAGGTTCACGGCTTCCGGATTGCGCGTCTGCTCGGGGCCATCGAGGCGGACGACCGGCAGGCCGGCTTCCTGAGCGAGGTAGCGGATGAAGAACTCGGCCTCGCTGAAGGGCGCGGTGGCGATGGTCTTCCCCTTGAGGTCGTTCACCTTCTTGATGTCCTTTTTGACGATGATCCCGTCCGCGCCGCGCGACCAGGAGACCTGCGCGGGCACCACGCATTGCCACTGGCGGCCGTAGTTCGAGAGGACGTCGACGGTGGTGGCGGTGGCAGCGAACTTGCCGTCCTGGAGATCCGCCCATGAGTCCTCCTCGCTGAGGGTGATCTT
>CBKZPU010000371.1:0-2552 GCA_966696705.1 uncultured Verrucomicrobiaceae bacterium
GAAGTGGGTCTGCAGGTCGCGGATTTCGAGGTAAGCCACGGGCCTTACAAAGCATGACACAATCCGCCCGGCACGGAAAAAAGCATCGGAGTTGCGAGCGTCTTTGGTCTTGAATTTTTCCCCCGCTTGCCACGGCGGACGGCGGACGCCTAGTTTCGCCGCCCCAGATCAAATCCATGAGTGACGTCCCGAACGAAGCCGCCGCGCAGCACATCATCACCATCGCCAAGGAAACCGGCATCAACGTGACCTCGGTCGCGGCGACCGCCAAGCTGCTGGCCGAAGGCGGCACGGTCCCGTTCATTTCCCGCTACCGCAAGGAGGCCACCGGCTCGCTCGACGAAGTGCAGATCCAGGCGGTGCGCGACCGCATGGTGCAGCTTGCCGAACTCGATGGCCGCCGCGTCTCCATCATCAAGTCGCTCGAGGAGCGCAACCTGCTCAATCCGGAACTCAAGAAGAAGATCGATGCCGCCGGCACCATGGCCGTGCTTGAGGACATCTTCGCGCCCTTCCGGCCGAAGCGCCAAACCCGCGCCACCAAGGCCAAGGAACTCGGCCTCGAGCCGCTGGCAGATTGGCTCCTCTCCAATCAAGGCGCCGACCCTGCGGAGGAAGCCGCGAAGTTCGTGAGTGCGGAGAAGGACAAGGAAGTGGCCGACGCCGCTGCCGCTCTCGCCGGCGCCCGCGACATCATCGCCGAGCGCGTGGCCGATGACACCGCCCTGCGCGGCCGTGCCCGCAAGATTTACGAGGAAGAGGCGACCGTCGTTTCCAAGGTCATGTATGGCAAGGACACCGACGCCGAGGCCGCGAAGTACCGCGACTACTTCGAGTGGAGCGAGCCCTTCAAGACCATCCCGTCCCACCGCATGCTGGCGATCCGCCGCGGCGAGAAGGAGAGCTTCCTCATCATGCGCATCGAGGTCCCGCTCGAGCGCATCAGCCGCCTCGCCGAGCCCGAGTGGGTCACCGGACGCGGCCCCGCCGCGGATCAGGTGAAGCAGGCGGTCGAAGACGGCTGCAAGCGTCTTCTCATGCCCTCGATGGAAACCGAGATGCGCCTTGCCGGCAAGAAGGCCGCCGACGAAACCGCCATCCGCGTCTTCGCCGACAATCTCCGCGAGCTGCTGCTCGCCTCGCCGCTCGGCGGCAAGCGCACCCTCGCCATCGACCCGGGTTTCCGCACCGGCTGCAAGACGGTGGTGCTCGATGCCCAAGGCGCGTTGCTCCACCACACCGTGCTCTACGCCACCGCCGGCTCTAACAACCAGCTCTACGAAGCGGCCGTCGAACTCACCGGCCTGATCACGAAATACAAGATCGAAGCCATCGCCATCGGCAACGGCACCGCCAGCCGTGAGGCCGAGGCATTCGTGAAGAAGCTCAAGCTTCCGTCCGGGATCCCCGTCATCATGGTGAACGAGTCCGGCGCGTCCATCTACTCCGCCTCGGAAGTCGCCCGTGAGGAATTTCCGAATGAAGACGTCACTGTCCGTGGTGCCGTGTCCATCGGTCGCCGTCTGATGGACCCGCTGGCCGAACTGGTGAAGATCGACCCGAAGTCGATCGGCGTCGGCCAATACCAGCACGATGTCGATCAGCGGGCGCTCAAGACCTCGCTGGATGATACCGTCGAGAGCGCCGTGAACGCCGTCGGCGTCGAGCTCAACACGGCTTCCAAGCAACTACTCGCCTACGTGTCCGGCCTCAATGCCTCGCTCGCCGAGAACATCGTCGCCTACCGCACCGAGCACGGTGGCTTCAGCTCGCGCGAGGAGTTGAAGAAGGTCCCGCGCCTTGGCGACAAGGCCTTCGAGCAAGCCGCCGGCTTCCTCCGCATCCGCGACAGCAAGCACCCGCTCGATGGCTCCGCCGTTCACCCCGAGCGCTACCCGCTGGTCGAGCGCATGGCCGCCGATGCCGGTTGCGAGGTCGCGGACCTACTGACCAACGAGGCCGCCCGCAAGAAGATCGACCTCAAGAAATACGTCTCCGGCGACGTCGGCCTGCCCACCTTGCAGGACATTCTCGCCGAGCTCGCCAAGCCCGGCCGCGACCCGCGCAAGCAATTCGAGCACTTCTCCTTCGCCGAGGGTATCGAGAAGCCGAGCGACCTCAAGGTCGGCATGAAGCTCCCCGGCATCGTCACCAACGTCGCCGCCTTTGGTGCCTTCGTCGATGTCGGCGTCCACCAGGACGGCCTCGTCCACGTTAGCCAACTCGCCGATCACTTCGTGCGCGATGCCAGCGAGGTCGTGAAGGTGGGGCAGCGGGTCAACGTCACCGTCATGGAAGTCGACCTGCCGCGGAACCGCATCTCGCTTTCCATGAAGTCCAAGCCGGACATGGAACCCCGCCGCGCCCCTGCCGGTGGTGGTGGCGGCAATGACCGCGGCCCGCGCCCCGAACGCCGCGACAACCGTCCGCAACAGGGCGGGGGAAACAACGACTGGTTCAGCCAGGCGATGGGCCAGGCGAAGAAGAAGTGACCTAATGTAGCGGCGGTCTATGACCGTCGGAAACTGGCGGCAACAAGCCGCATCGTGAGA
>CBKZPU010000372.1:0-2535 GCA_966696705.1 uncultured Verrucomicrobiaceae bacterium
GAGGTTCAGCATCGTGGGCGAGTGACGCCGCTCCAGGAGGCGTCCCTGTCCAAGCGACATGTGTACGCCGCAGGGCATGCAGGGATCGAAGCTGCGACCGGTGCGCATGATGTCGATCCCCTTGAAGTGGTCGCGGCCGCTTTCCTCGGTCTGGGCGTGGCCGTCCGGGTGGAGATACCAAGCGGCGCGATCGACGCGGCCGTTGCCCGGGCCGTATTTGAAATAATCGACCGCCTGCTGATAGACGGCCTCGTTGTCGCAGAGGATGCCGATGGCGGCGACCGATGCCATGTTGGCGGTGTCCCAGTTCAGCCGGTAGTGGGTGTTGCCGCCCTTGCTGATGTGGGTGTCGTGGTGCCGCCACAGGAAGTCCATGTTGGCGGGATAGAAGACCCGCATCATCATGTCCTTGTAGGCCTGCTTTTCGGTGGCGGGCCATCCGGAGTAGGTGCTGAGGATTTCCCCCCCCGAGGCGAAGAGGTACCCGCAGATGCCGGCGGCGAGGGAGGCATTGGTGTCGCCCTGGATGCCGAGCAAGCCCGACCAGACGTTGGCGATCTCGACCGCCCGGTTGGCGTAGGCGGGGTCGCCGGTGATCTTCCAGCGCAGGGCCAGTTCATAGATCGCTTGGCCATCCTGTTGGGAGCGGGTGTAGTTGTTGCCGCTGCCGCCGCGCACGATGTAGTCCACGTCGTAGGGCGGCCACCAGGTCTGTGCCCACGAGCTGTTGGCCAGGGTATCGTAGGACTGCGTCCATGGCTGCTCGCCGGCGGCCACCTTGGCCTTCATGCGGTCGAGGTCGGCCTGGGTGTGCAGCGCGCCGGGGTGCACGAAGGGCGCGTGAGGCGCGGTGGATGCGGTCATGTCCACCATGAAGACACGGTCGCCAGCCAGCGGCGTGATGGTGCCCGAACTCCGGTTGTAGGCGGTGCCGCCCGCATAAGGGTCGCTGGAGGTGCCGAGCCACTCGAAGTAATTGCTGGAGCCGTTGCCAATCCAGAAGTCGAAGCCGTAGGTCGTGTTCGGCTCCAGATGGGTGACAAAGGGCAGATGGAAAGTGAGGTAGGTTCCCGAGCCGTTCGCGCTTACGCTTGCGCCGGGGGTGCCGGTGCCGCCCGCGGTGAAGAGCTGTTTGGTGACGGTGGTGAAAGCGGTTCCGTTCACCTTGCCGATTTCCAGGATGATCGGGCCATTGTGCAGGTTCAGGTTCCACGCCGAGCGGTTGTTGCCGGTGGCCGTGTTGTTGGTGTAGCCGGTCATCCGCACGGTGATCGACGTGACGTCGTAGCCGTTGGCATTCGAACCGGTGGTGATGGCTTGGCCCTGGATCGGCTGGTTGTTGGCGACGTAGGTTGAGCCGTCGTTGGCTCCGCCGTTGTTCGGGCTGCCGTCGGCATTGACGCCGGAGCCGCCTATATTCGCGGCGTCGAAGGCCGCGCCGGTCCAGTTCGAAATGCTGGCGGCTCCGCCCGAGGGCTGGCTGGCCGAGTAGCCGATCGTCGAATTGAACGAGATCGGATGCGCTTGGAGCGATGTCGCGATGCCCACGAGAGTGAGCGCGGCGTGGAAGGGACGGCGCTGGCCGGATAGCGGCAAGGCGCGGCCCTTCCGACCGGAAACATTCGGTCGATGCATGGTGGTTCTTGGGTTTGGTCTTGCCCCATCGAAAGCGGGTGCGGCCGGCTTGGATGCCGGGCGGCGGCTTTCGCGGGGCGAGTTGGGTTCAGGCTTGGGTGCCTTGTTAGACCGCTAGCCAAACGCCGCCGTGACGCCAACCATCGCGCCGTTGATGCGTATCAAGAACAACCGGCGGGCGGCATCGCGCGCTGAGGTCCACGGCGCATTCAGGGTTCCACAGGCAGGGACGAGGATGGGCCCCCATCCGGCAGGCCCGGCCCGGTCGCGACGGTGGCCTTCTTCCACGCGCTCCACACCGTGGCGGATTCCGGGTAATGAACCGACCGGATCCCGGCTAGGTTGTCCGCCGCCACATTTCGCAACGACCCGGTAGGGAATCCTTCGATCCACATCGCGGTGGCTTGCGGGTCGCTCTGCGCCCAGCGCTGGATAATCGCCACCACGGTGTCGTCGAGCAGCTTGCCCGGCCCGATGGTTTCCAACGCGAGCCCGGCCGCGGCCTCCGGTCGGGTTTCACTCAGAGCCGTGGCGATGCCCGCGAAGACGCTCATGCGAAGCGCCGGCTCGTCAATCCGCCGCGCCCAGGCGATGGCGTCCGCTTCCGATGGTCCCGTCCACTCCGTGGCGGCGCGGATTAGCAGCGAGTCGCGCTCCGGGGACGGCGGCAGCGGTGCCAGGAGTTTCAGCGCCTGCCCCGGGTCGGTGCGGATCGCCTCCCCCGCGATGCTGATGGCCGCCTGCTCCGCGGCGTCGCCCGCAGGCAAGCTGTCGAGCGACGCCACGGCGGCCGCCAAGTCACGGTCCGCCCAAGTCTCGTGAACGATGGCGAGCAGCCGCGGGGAGGGATCGCCCTCCATCTCCAGCCGTGGACGGACAAGGGCGGGTTGCTCAGGAAAG
>CBKZPU010000373.1:0-2517 GCA_966696705.1 uncultured Verrucomicrobiaceae bacterium
AGGTGCCGGGCGTCCAATCGGCCACCGCGTTCATGCAGGACTATGCCTTGCTCGACGTCGAATCGCGGCAGCGGCCGGCGTTCTTCCGCGGCGTGGATACCCACGACGCGTCGCAGGTCGAGGGCATCGCGGCGATGCTCGACCACAAGGAACACCCCGGCGGCAGCGCCGACATGGGCCTCGACGATCGCGTCGTGATCTCGTCGATCATTGCCCGCCAGTTCGGCGTCAGCGTCGGCGGCAAGATGAGCCTCTACTCGGCGCGGAATTTCGAGCAGGTGAAGCACGCCTATGACATCACCGGACACCCGCCGGTGCGGGAGGAGTTCGCGCCGCTCCTTGCCAAGGTGAAGGAGTTGCTGGTCAAGCCATGGGAGAAACGCGGCGAGCGCCTGTTCCTGCCTCAGGCCGACGGGGATGCGATCTATAACCCGCTTTATGATGAGATCTTCCGCAACGAGGAGCTGCGTCCACAGGAGAGAGAGATCGTTGCAAAGGCTCTTGGCGTGATCGATGAGGCCGAAAATGCGGAAGGCGGCAACCTTTTCGATCCCGCTGACCCAAAGAAGATCACCGACATCCTCGCCGAGCTGGACACGACGAATGTGGAGCAAATGGACGCCGCCATCTTGAAGGATATCAAGGAGCTGGTGCTGCCGAAGGAGGCCACCGTCGTCGGCGTTTACAAGGCATCCCAGATGGCTCTCACGCCGGACATTTTCATGCCGTTGCCCTTGGCGCAGGAATTGGCGGGCTTGAAGGGCGCGGTCCAGGGGATCTCGGTGCGCCTCCACGATCCCTATCAGGCGGACCAGGTCGCCGATGCGCTGATGAAGGAGCTGCCCAAGGGTTGGCGTGCGATCACGTGGACGGAAGAGCTGGGAGACTTCTCGCGCCTGATCGCCCAGCAGCGCATGATGATGTATTTCGCGCTTTCGTTCATCATCCTCGTCTCCGCGTTCTCGATGATGGCGGTGATGTTCACCGTGACGATCCAGAAGCGCCGTGAGATCGGCGTGATGAAGGCGCTCGGCGCGGCGCCCGGGCAGATCGTGCGGGTGTTCGTCCACCAGGGCATGATCCTCGGCTTTGTCGGCGCGCTGCTGGGAACCGGCCTCGGCTTGCTGGTCCTTCGCTTCCGAGGCGAGTTGCAGGACGTCTTGCGGCAGTTTGGCTTCGACCCGTTCTCGAGCGCCTTCATCGGCTTCGATCTGCTGCCTGCCGAAAAACGTCCGGAGGAAATCGTGGTGGTGGCCATCTCCGCCTTCCTGCTGTGCTCGGCGGCGGCCTTCGTGCCCGCCTTCTTCGCCGCCCGCAGCGATGCCGCGAAGTCCCTGCGGAACCTCTGATCTAACTCCGCCCCGTCTTGAATCGGGAGCGGCTTTTATAGTCGCACCGCGACGGCCATTTGTCTGGAATAATCGCGTCGTGAAGGAAATCTGGAACCTCGCCATCAGCCCGCAAGTGCTGCCGTTGACCATCCTGCTGGTCCCGGTGGCGCTCTACTGGCTGTTGAATGTCCTCGGCGCGGTGGATCTGGATTTCCTCGATGTCGACTTCGACTCCCACGGCCACGGTGCCGATGGGGCTCATTCTCATTCTCACGACGGCCACCACGACTCGTCGCACGACAGTTGGCTCCACGGCGCCCTGCGCTTCGTGAATGCCACGGACGTGCCCGTGATGATCGTGCTGTCGGTTCTGGTGATCCTGCTGTGGGCCTGTGCCATGATAGGCAATTTGTGGTTCAATGCCCAGCAGTCCGGCCTGACTGGTGGCATCATCGTCGTCTCCGCCTTGGTTGCTGCGGTGTTGCTCACGCGTCTTGTGGTCGCGCCGTTGAAACCGTTTTTCCGCATGATCCGCGGCGATGACGAAAAGCATCCGCCGGTCGTTGGACGGACCGGCATGGTGCGCACCGCATGGGTCGATGAACGCTCAGGCCAAGTGGAAATCGAGATGCAAGGCGCGCCCTTGCTGATCAATGCCCGCGTCGCCACCGGAACCTTTTCCCTTCCCCGCAATACTGAAGTGATCGTCATCGCCAACGATCCCGAAACGGGGATCTACACCGTCCGCTCTCTCTCCGATTCTAATCCACCCCAATCGTCATGAACCTGCCATTCCTGCTCGCCCAATCTGGATCTCCAGCCGGAAAAACCGCTATGATCGTCGCCGTCGTTGTCGGCCTGTTTCTCGTACTGGCCTTCGCTGTCGGCGTCGTCTATTCGATGCTCTACCGCAAGGCCCAACGCGGCCAGGCGCTGATTCGCACGGGGGTTGGCGGCACCAAGGTCAGCTTCAACGGCATGGGGATCATCCCGGTGCTGCATCGCTTGGAGACGATCGACATCTCGTTGAAACGGGTGGAGATCGACCGCACCGCGAAGAACGGCCTGATCTGCAAGGACAACATGCGCGCCGACATCAAGGTCGCCTTCTTCGTCCGGGTGAATCAGACCGAGGAAGACGTGCTGCGGGTGGCCCAGTCGATCGGTTGCGAACGCGCCTCCGACA
>CBKZPU010000374.1:0-2514 GCA_966696705.1 uncultured Verrucomicrobiaceae bacterium
GCGTAGTCCGCGACCTCGCGGTGCACTTCGGCGGCGCGGTTCCATTCATCGGTGGTCGGGCCGTAGCCGGAGAAGCAGCCCAGCGGCTGGTGATAGGGGCCCATCAGGATCTCGGTGCCGGCGGCGTGGCAGGAATCGATGATGCCCTTGAGGAAATCCACGGCACCGGCGCGATGGGCGGCCTCGGCGCTGCACGGGTTGTGGGCCTCGTCCGGGATCACCGTCACGGCGGTCGAGCGCAGTCCCTGGTCGGCGAGTGCCTTGCCGATCACCTTGTAGTGATCGGGGTCGGCCGAGAAGATCGGCAGCTCCACGCCATCGTAGCCGGCGTTCTTCAGTGAGGAGAGGAGGTGAAACTGGTCTTGCTGAAGGGCGGGGGTCCAGAGGAGCAGATTGAAGCCGATGTTCATGCTGCGATTTTGAGTAGGTGGCGAAACGCGGACCGGCTACTCATTTCTGTAGGGCCATGTGATTTTGCTTCCGTTTTTGTGAGATTTTTTCTGAATCGCCCGCATTGATGAACGATCTTGTCCACGGCGAGCCGAGCTGGAAGCTCACCCTAGACCGGGTGACGCTGTGGATTTCCTGCCGCGCCGGGCACATGGCGCCGGTCGAGTTCAAGCTCGGCGATCGCACCGTCTCGCCCTATGCGTTGGCCCCGTGGACGCCGGATGAAGTGGACCCCGCACTCCCGCCGTTGCTCACGGTTTTGAGGGGCGACTTCTTCTGCTTCCCCTTCGGCCCGCAGAAAAGCGCGCCACCCCATGGCGTGTCCGCGAACGCGGAATGGAAGATTGTCGCTGGTGGCGATGACCGGCTCCACCTGGGCATGGAGGATCCCGATAGCGGCGGCTGGCTGGAGAAAATTGTCATCCTCAAGGAGGGGGAGACCGCGCTCTACTGCGAACATCGTATTTCCGACGTCGGGGGTAACTTCAGCTACGGCAATCATCCGGTGATCGACTTCTCGCCGCTGACCGAGGGGGAGGGCTTGGTCAGCGTCTCGCCCTTCCGCTGGGGCTCCGTTTACCGCGGTCACTTCTCCAATCCGCTCAATCGCGAATACGGCATCCTGAAGCCGTCGGCGACCTTCACCGATCTCCGCGAGGTGCCGCTCGCCACCGGTGGAACGACTGATGTTTCCAAGTATCCGGCACGCCAGGGCTTCGAGGATCTGGTGATGATGCAGAGCGAGCCCGCCACTGCGGAGCAGCCGTTCGCGTGGTCAGCCGCGGTACTCGATGGCTACGTGTGGTTCTCGCTGAAGAATCCGGCCGACTTTCCCTCGACCATCCTGTGGATCTCCAATGGCGGTCGCCACGGCGCGCCGTGGAATGGCCGCCATCTCGGCCGCATGGGCATTGAGGAGGTCTGCTCCTACTTCGCCGATCCCGTCGATGTGTCCCGCACCGATCCGCTCGCTGCGGAAGGTGTTCCAACAACGCGTCATTTCCGAAAGGACGAGACCGTCTCGTTGCGTCTCGCTCAGGCGGTCGCGGCCCTGCCGGAAAAGTTCGGCCGCGTCACCGCCATCGTTCCCGACGGTCCCGGCAAGGTGGCCATTACCGGCGAATCCGGTGCGACCGTCGAGTCGGCCATCGATTGGCAATTCGTTCTCTAACATCCCCAAGCAAGGCACTCCTAACCCGATATCATGAGCCATCCGCGCATCGTCCAAGACCTGACCACACGCACCAGCGGCATCAAGGCCGCCGTCGAAGCCCACCTTGAAGAAACCGGCGGCCTGCTCCGCCTTTCGCCCACATGGGTGCCGCGCTCCTTCCTTCAGCCCGGCCTGCGCATCAAGCTCCATCCGGACGACACCTACGCCTATGGCCTGAGCCGCGGCGGCATCGACGAGCGCTGGTTCGGTTCCACCACCGAGACCGCCAACGAAGGCCGCGCCGCTGATGAAGGCCTCTCCTACATCGTCGCCGGCAAGGAGCGCTTCACCTTGCGCGAAGCCATCGCCGAGTGCGGCGCGATGATCATCGGTCAGGCGCTGTGGGACAAGTACGGCAAGTGGCCGGTGTATTCGAAGTTCTTCGACAACATGGGTCCGATCCCGCACCACATGCACCAGAGTGCCGAGCAGGCAGCGCTGGTCGGTCAGGAAGGCAAGCCGGAGTCGTATTACTTTCCGCCGCAGCACAACAACGTCGGCAACAATTTCCCGTACACCTTCATGGGCTTCGAGCCCGGCACCACGCGCGACCAGGTCCGCAAGTGCATCGCCGACTGGCACAAGGGCGACAACAAGATCCTCGCGCTGTCGAAGGCTTACAAGCTCGAGCCCGGCACCGGCTGGCTGATCGATCCCTGTATCCTCCACGCACCGGGCTCGCTCTGCACCTATGAGCCGCAGTGGGGTTCCGACGTCTTCGGCATGTATCAGAACCTGGTGGAAGGCCGCGAAGTGCCATGGTCGCTCCTCGTGAAGGACATGCCCAAGGACAAGCACCAGGACATCGACTTCATCATCGACCAGCTCGATTGGGAGAAGAACACCGACCC
>CBKZPU010000375.1:0-2445 GCA_966696705.1 uncultured Verrucomicrobiaceae bacterium
GATCCGGGAAACGCTCTCGCTGAAAGACCCGGCGGGGAGCAGGACGGAGATGGCGGCTTTGGGCGAGGCGTTGCCGCGGCCGGGTCGAGCGGGTTCGGCCACTAGGAATCTAGTAGCTATCGGCGTCACCCGTCCCCCAACAAACTCGCCGCCATCGCGCGGGCTTGCTCGCCGCCGCCGCCGAGCATGCGGACGAGCTCGGAAATGCGGTGCTCGCCGCCGACCGGGTAGAGCCGCGAACGGGTGCGGCCGCCGGCGACTTCCTTCTCGACGACGTAGTGCCGTGCGGCGAGCGCGGCAACCTGCGGAAAGTGGGTGATCGCCACGACCTGGTGACGCGAACCAAGCGCGGCCATCTTCTTGCCGACGGCGCGGGCAATCTCGCCGCCGACATTGGCGTCGATCTCGTCGAAGACCATCAGCGGCGTGGCGTCTTGCTCGGCCAGCGCGCTCTTCACGGCGAGCATCACGCGGCTGATTTCACCACTGGAGGCGATCTGGCGCAGCGGTTGCAGCGGCTCGCCGGGATTGGGACCGAAGAGGAACTCGATGCCCTCGAGACCCGAGGCGGCGGGCTCCTTGTTAGAAAGCACCTGCACGTCGAAGGAGGACTGCTTGAAGCCGAGATCCTTGAGCTGGCCGGCGATCTCCTTGGAGAGCTTGGGCGCGGCTTTCTTGCGCTTGGCGGTGAGGGCAAGGCCGGCCTTGTCGGTCTCCTCGCGCAGTCGCGCGGTCTCGGCGGCAAGCTGCTCAAGGCGTTCGCCGCGGTTCTCCACGGCGTCGAGACGAGCGGCGGCGCGATCGCGATGGGCGAGCACCGCGGCAAGGTCGCCGCCATACTTGCGCTTGAGCGTTTCGAAGAGATTCACGCGCTCCTCCAGGCGGGAAGCTTCGGCGGGGTCGATGTCGAGGTCCTCGGCGTAGTCGGCCAGCGAGCGCTCAAGCTCCTGCAATTCCATCACCGCGTTCTCCAGGCCCTGGGTGCGCTCGCGGATGCTCGGGTCGAGTTTTTCCAGATCCCGGACCAGCCGCTGGACATCGACGAGGTGGGAAAGCACGCCGCCTTCATCCGCACCGAGCGCGGCAGCGGCGGCACCGGACAGCTCAACCAGGCGCGTCGAATTGCTGGCGCGGCGGTAGCGGTCGGCGATCTCGTCCTCCTCTTCCGGCTTCAACTGCGCGGCATCGATCTCGGTCACCTGATGGCGGAGCAAATCGAGTTCCTGCGTGCTCGCGGACTCGGCTTGGCGGAGGTCGTCCAGTTCGTTTTCCTTGTCGCGCCAAGCCCGCCACGTCGAACGGTAGGCATCGAGCACGCCGTCGCAACCGGCATAGGCATCGAGCATCGAAAGCTGGCGCTCGGTGGAAAGCAGCGACTGGTGATCGTGCGGGCCGTGGAGATCGACCAGATGCTCGCCGAGCCGCTTGAGAAGATTGAGCGTCACGGGCGAGTCATTGACGAACTGGCGGTTCGCGCTCTGGCCGATCACGCGGCGGACGATCAGCGAGCCATCCTCGCAGGACTCCAGCCCGCCTTCGGCCAGCACGGCATTGATTTCCGAGGCATCGCGCAGCTCGAAGACCGCTTCCACGGTGCAAGTGTCCTCGCCGGTGCGGATGAGGGATTTGTCGGCGCGCTCGCCGAGCACCAGCTTGAGGGCGCCGACGATGACCGACTTGCCGGCGCCGGTTTCGCCGGTCACGCCGACGAGGCCGGGGCCGAGTTCCCACACGAGTTCATCGACGAGGGCGAGATTACGGATTTTCAGCAGGGTGAGCATGGCGTGGCCGCGGGCAGCCGCATGATGCAAGGCCGTGGCGGGGAGTCAACCGGCGGGCGCTGGGAGCCTAGGAGCCGCCGGCCCGCAGGAGCACCTCACCGTCCCGCATTCCCTTCACAAGTCCGCCCCGGTGGTCGGAGACCCGGACTGCGCGCAGCCTGCTGCCGCCCGAAGCCAGCAGCCCTGCTGCGGGTGGCACGGGAAGACTTGGAGAACAACGAAACGAGCGTAACGAGCGAAATTCGAAGTGGCCGGGAGGCACCAATAGAATGGAACTCACAGGCGCACGGGAAGACTTCGACTCACCCTTGCGGATCTGGGATCAACCGCAGATTGACGGAGTCGAAGGGATGCAGGCGATTTGATGACCGTCTTCACCTTTGGCGCGTGGTACGTCGCGCGGACCTCCCAGAGGAAACCGGGCAGCCCGTGCTTCCCCGCAGCAGGGCTGCTGGCTTCGGGCGGCAGCAGGGCTGCACGCAGTCCGGGTCTCCGACGACTTGGGCGGAGTTGGAATGATAGAAGCGGAGCCGTCAGGTGCTTCCGCGGGCCAGCGGCCCAACGCTCCGATCGGGCAGCCCGTGCTTCCCCGCAGCAGGGCTGCTGGCTCAGCCGCTCCCGGGCTTGCCGCCGGTGCCCCGCCCTGCCAATTTCCGGGCGCATT
>CBKZPU010000376.1:0-2410 GCA_966696705.1 uncultured Verrucomicrobiaceae bacterium
ATGCCGAGCCAGAAGAGCCGGGAACGATGCCACGGGCGGATCATGGGAGGGTATCGACCTTGGGATTCATCAAGCGGGCTTTGCGACGCTGCCAAAGGATAAGGAGCGTGAACCAAAGCGCCACATAGGCGAGCACGACCACCCAACATGCGACCTCCAGCCGGTGCCAATCGGGAACGGAGCTTTGTTCCTTGAGCCCGGAGTAGTAGGTCCACGGTTCCGCAAAAACGACGGTCCCGCGCTCCCACAGATCTTTCTCAAAATCAATGGAATAGCCATATCCTCGCCCTTGGAAACGCGGGGTGCTGAGGTGGACGCCGTAATAGCCGCTGCCCCAGACGAGGCCCCAGAGGTCGCCCTTTCCGTGATGGAAGGAGAGCAGGAAATCGGTGCCGGTAAATCCCAGCCACCCCCAGAGCAGGAACACCAGGACCGGGATGCCGAGCCAGAACAGCCGCGAACGATGCCACGGGCGGATCATCGCGGCGGATGGGCGGAAGCTCTCAGCCGGCGGGCTTTGCGGCGCTGCCATGCGGCCAGCGGCCCAATCCAGAAGACCAGATAGAGAGGAATGACGAGCGAGTAGGCCACCACCCCATCCGTCCGGGTGAAGCCGAAGGCCTTGTTGCTGCCGGCGTTCGTGAAACGGATCGGCGGTCCCGGCGGAACCTTCTGGAGGCTGGACGGATCGTCAAAGTAGAGGCTCCGGGAAAATCCACCGTCCTTTGATTCCAAAGAGAACAGCCGCACCCCATCATCCACCCCCACCGCCATGCCATACGCGTGGTCTCCGCGCTCCATCATTAGCAGGCGCGGAGAGCAGGCCGAGGACAGCCAAAGCAAGAACACCAAGCCCGGCAGGCCGAGCCAGAACAGTCGCGAACGATACCACGGGCGGATCATGGTCGTGGGGCGGAGGAGGCTTTCAGCAGGGGCGTCGCTTCTGGAGATGCCAAGCGTAGTAGCCAGCACTCCAAACTGCCAGATAGGCCACGATCAAGCAGGGAATGCTCGCCCCGATCTTCCGACGGCTTGGGGACCAGACCCAAGTAACCCAGCGTCCCACCTCATTCCGGCCTCGCCTCCAGCTTTCAAAATGGAGGCCCTGCGGGTTGGCGGGTGCGGTGCCATGGTCCTTTGACCAAGCGGCTTCAATTCCGCTCGCTCCCAGCGTGCCAGACCAAAGGACCGGACCAACACCCCACACGGCCTGAAGCTGGTAGCGGGAGATCCCGGCGAACAGCAGAAGCGCGAGGCCGAACCAGCGCACCCAACGCCAAAGTTGCGATCGGTCCATGTCGGAAGATCAAAGCTCGGTCTCGACGGATTTGGCCGCGCGCCGACCGCCCTTCTCCATCCACACGGCGAGGATGGCGACGTCGGCGGGGGTGATGCCGGAGATGCGCGAGGCTTGGCCGAGGGTGGCGGGGCGGATGCGGGTGAAATTGACCTGCGCCTCCTTCTTCAGCCCGCGGATCTGAGTGTAGTCGAGGTCGGCGGGGATACGCTTGTCCTCGTGGCGGGCCATCCGCTCGACCTGCACCTGCTGGCGCTGGAGGTGGCCCTCATACTTCAGCTCGGTCTCGATCAGCGGCCAAAGTTCCACGTGGAACTCTCCGCGGAGGTCGTCGGGGAGCATCTCGGCGGTGTTTTCGACCCGGCGGAACCAGTGGTCGAGCTTCACTCCTTGGTGAACAGCCTGGCGGGCCCAGCGCAGGGCGCGTTCGAGTTCGGCCTGCTTGTGGCGAATGCGATCGACGCGTTCGCCGTGGGCGAGGCCGAGATCGGCGGCCAACGGGGTGAGGCGGAGGTCGGCATTGTCCTGACGGAGCAGCAGGCGGAACTCGGCCCGGCTGGTGAACATGCGGTAGGGCTCGGTGCAGCCCTTGGTCACCAGGTCATCGACCATGACGCCGAGGTAGGCCTGGTCCCGGCGCAGGATGAGGTCGGGCTTTCCGGCAACCTTGAGGGCGGCATTGGCCCCGGCGATGAGGCCTTGGCCCGCGGCTTCCTCGTAGCCAGAGGTACCATTGATCTGGCCGGCGAAGTAGAGGCCGGAGACCAGCTTGGTTTCCAGCGTCGGGTGAAGCTGGGTCGGCGGGCAGTAGTCGTATTCGACCGCGTAGCCCGGGCGGAGGATCTCGCATTTCTCCAATCCGGGGATGGTGCGGAGAAAATTGAGCTGCACCTCGTAGGGCAAGGAGGTGGAGACGCCGTTGACGTAATACTCGTGGGTATGGCGGCCCTCGGGCTCGAGGAACACCTGATGGCGCTCCTTCTCGGCGAAACGAACCACCTTGTCCTCGATCGACGGGCAGTAGCGCGGCCCGACCCCCTCGATCACACCACAATACATGGGGGATTGATCGAGATTTCCACGGATGATGTCGTGGGTGGCCGGGCTGGTGTA
>CBKZPU010000377.1:0-2398 GCA_966696705.1 uncultured Verrucomicrobiaceae bacterium
AAAACGCGTTCGACGGGATACCCGTGGGAGGCATCGTGTCTTTCGATCCGCAAAAATGATCTTGGGACTTTCCTCGCTCACGCCCTAGAACCGCGGCGTGTTCGTCTGGTCGAAACTCTCCGCCGCCAAGTGGCTCGATGCCTGGGAAGACCGCTTCCATGGCAATCCGAATTTCGTGCTCCACGTCCTGAAGGGCGGCAAGTCCGTCCGCGTGGAGGTCTTCTGCGCCTCCAAGTCCGAGGCTGAAGCCATCGCGAAGCAATTCGGCGGCTCGGTCCGCAAGCTATCCGCCGACTGGAAAAACGCCGGCCCGGAGATTCCGCCACCGCTCAAGGTGCGGGACAAGTTCATCGTGACCCAAGCCGCCGCCGCGAAGGACCTCAAGCAACTCGCCAAGGACTTTCCCGGCCGCGAGGTGATCAGCATTCCACCCGAAATGGCCTTCGGTACCGGCGACCACGCCACCACCTCGACCTGCCTGCGTTTCCTCGTGGATATCGCGAAATCCCGCCCGGCCGGCTGGTCCTGCGCCGACCTCGGCACCGGCAGCGGCCTGCTCGCCATCGCCGCCAAGAAGCTCGGGGCCGGCGAGACCTTCGCCTGCGATTACGACCCCTTCGCGGTGGCCGTGGCCGAGCGGAATTTTTCCCGGAATCACGTGGAAGGCATTGAAACCAAGGAACTCGACATCCTGAAGTGGAAGCCGCGGAAGAAGTACGACGTGGTCTTGGCGAACATCTTCTCCACCGTGCTGATCCAAGCCTTCCCGGTGATCGTCAAGACCCTGAAGCCCGGCGGCGACATCGTGCTTTCCGGAATTCTCGCCAGCCAGGCATGGGACGTTTTCACCGCCGCCGCCGCCCACGGCCTCGGATTTCCCGAAGTCATCAAAAAAGGCAAGTGGGTCACCGCCCGCGGCGGCTGGATGAACGACCTGACGGCCTGAGCGGCTGTCAGTGGTCATTAGTCGTCAGTCATCGGGAAAAGACGGGGCTCCAAGAGCGGGCTGTTTCCCGATGGCCAATGACCGCTGCCCATTGACCATTTCACTTGCGCCGGGGCCTCCCGGCAGTCAGAAAAGCCGCCCGCTCCGACCGGGGGCCGCGCGAAAATCCCGTGCTCCGCCCGACCGGGCGAGAAACACCATCCGCGCGCTTCCATGGACAGCATTTCATCCCGAATCCAAGAGGTCACCCCTTCCCTCACCCTGGCCGTCACCAACCAGGCCAAGGCCATGCTCGCCCGCGGCGAGGAAGTCTATGGCCTCGCCGGCGGCGAACCCGAGGTCGATACCCCGGAGCACATCAAGGCCGCCGCCATCGTCGCCCTCCAGCAGGGCAAGACCAAGTACACACCCTCCGGCGGCATCCCGGAGCTGCGCGAGGCACTCGCCGCCAAGCTCATCGGTGACAACAACCTCGCCTACGATCCAAAGCAGATCTGCGTCACCGCCGGTGCCAAGATGGCCTGCTTCAATGCCATCCTCGCCGTCGTCGAGGAAGGTGACGAAGTCATCATCCCGACCCCCTACTGGGTCAGCTACCCGGAAATGGTGAAGATCGCCGGCGGCAAGCCGGTGCTCGTCGAGACCCAGGAATCGAACGGCTGGAAGATGACCGCCGAGCAATTCGAGGCCGCCATGACCCCGGCGACCAAGATGGTCATCCTCAACTCGCCGTCCAACCCGACCGGCGCGGTCTACACCGAGCAAGAGCTGCGCGACATCGGAGAAGTCGCCCTCTCCGAGGATATCGTCATCCTCTCCGACGAGATCTACGAGAAGCTGACCTACGGCGACAACAAGCACATCTCGATCGCCTCGCTTAGCCAAGAACTCTACGACCTCACCGTCACCGTCAACGGCTTCTCCAAGGCCTACTCGATGACCGGCTGGCGCCTAGGCTACACCGCCGCGCCGAAGCCGCTCGCCGACGCGATCGACAAGATCCAGAACCACACGGTTTCCAACGCCACCACCTTCTGCCAGTACGCCGCGGTGGCCGCGCTGCAGGGCGACCAGACCTTCATCAGCGACCTGCGCGACGAGTATGACGTGAAGCGCCAGTTCATGTTCCAGCGCCTCAAGGCGATCCACAACGTCCGCGTGGTCGAGCCGAAGGGCGCCTTCTACTTCTTCGTCTATACCGGCCAGCTCGGCTTGAAGTCGATGAACCTGACCGACAAGCTGCTCAGCCGCTACAAGGTCGCCGCCGTGCCGGGCATCGCCTTCGGCTACGACGACGGCATCCGCATGAGCTACTGCACCACGCTGGACGTGCTCAACGAGGGCCTGACCCGCTTCGAGCAGTTCTGCCGCGAGCATTGATCCGATCTTCGGAGAGGAAGCGCTTTTGACAAACAGCCCGGGACCGCGAGGTTCCGGGCTGTTTCATGTAGC
>CBKZPU010000378.1:0-2374 GCA_966696705.1 uncultured Verrucomicrobiaceae bacterium
TTCCGCCTGTTTCCATGGGGGCCACTCGTTTCCGCCGGGGGGGCCAGTCGATGGGCTTACGATTTTTCCCCGGATCCGGTTTCTTCTGTCCCATGCGCAGCGAGTTGCCAGACGCCGGAGGAGGGGCGGGCCATGGTTGAGGAAATTCCACCGCAAGCCCCGTCGTCGGAGCTTTTCATCCTGTCGGCCTTCACCCGGGACCACGGGCTGTTCGACCGGCACCGGGTGGACCCCGAGGCCTTCACCCGGACCGACCTCCGCGAGATCTACCGGGCGATGGTCGCCACCGGCGAAACCGATGTCGTCATCCTCGGCCAATACCTCGGCGACCGCGGCCAACTGGGCACGGACGTGCCGCCGGTCATGCTGGCCGAGGTGCTCGGCTTCGCGGTGAATCACGGCCAGCATTTCCCGCATCACCTCGGGGTGGTGCTCGACCGCCACGGGCGGCGCAAGGCGATCGAGGCCAGCCGCCGGGCGATCGAGAAGGCGAACGATTGCGCCGATCCCGCGGGCCTCGCCGGGGCGGTGGCGCTGCTCCAATCGATCGAGAGCGCCGTCCCGGTGGTCCAGCGCGGCTTCGGGCTGCTGCACGCCAGCGAACTCGAGACCGGGGAAGCGGCGCGGGATTTCGTCGAGGGGGTACTCCTGGAAGGCGGCGCGAGCGTCGTCTATGGCGAGTCGAATGTCGGCAAGAGCTTCTGGGTGCTCGACCTGGCCGCCCACGTCGCGATGGGCAAGGCGTGGCGGTATGGCGAGCGCGAGGTGGACCGGGGCGCGGTGGTCTATGTCGCGCTCGAGGGCACCCACGGCCTGCGCCACCGCGTCGCGGCGATGAGGCAAAAGGGCATCCTTTCCGACGACGCGCCGCTTTACGTCTGCATCTCGCCGGTCTCGCTGCTCGACCCCACCCACGCCGCGAAGCTCGCCGAATCGGTGAAGGCCGCCGTCGGGCAATCCGGCCTGCCGTGCCGGCTCGTCGTCATCGACACCCTCGCGCGGGCGATGGCCGGCGGTGACGAGAACTCCAGCAAGGACATGACCGCCGCGGTCGCCACCATCGATGCGGTGCGGGCCGCCACCGGCGCGCACGTCTGCATCGTCCACCACTCCGGCAAGGACATCGCCCGCGGCGCGCGCGGGCATTCCAGCCTCCGCGCCGCCGTGGATACCGAGATCGAGATCTTCCGCCCGGAAGGCGAACGCATCTCGACCGTCCGCGTCACCAAGCAGCGCGACCTCGAGCGCGGCGAGCCGATGCCCTTTTCGCTGACCGTCGTGGAACTCGGCCAAGACCGCCGCGGCAAGCCCGTCACCTCCTGCGTGGTGAAACACGAGGACGAGATGATGGCGAGCAAGCCGAAGCCCACGGGACGGAAGTCCACATACTCGGCGGAAGCCATGCTGGAATACCTGCCTGCCGCCAATGCCACCGAATGGGCGAAGCGTGCCAAGGAGGATTGTGGCGTGAGCAATGGCAAGTTCTACGAGCTGAAGGCCGTCCTCCAACAGAGGGGTGCCTACCGCGCCGAAACCGGCACCGGAAAACTTGTCCGGGTATGACTCCAGTTACTCCAGTTACTCCAGTTACTCCAGTTGGACTACTGGAGTGGGTCGGGAAGCACTCCAGTTACTCCAGTATATCTTTAGATACTGGAGTAACTGGAGTCCTCACCGGACCGGGGACGGGGACCGGCTCGCCGTGGCGAGCCTGACCAGCGGGAAGGAAACCCCGCCGATATCGAGACGACCTTCCGGCCGAGCTTGGCCGGACAACACGAAACAAGCGACCATGCGATTGAACTACTATGCCTCCGTTCTCGGAGACCCGTTGGAGGGATTGGAAGATTGCGCGAAGTGGCTGCAGGCCCGGTGCGACTCGCAGTTGGAGTGTCTCTTTGCCTTGGCGCTGCTCAGGTCGGCCTACCCGCCGGAGTGGGCTTGGTCGCCTGCGATCACCGGAAACGCCATCCAGATCGCGGAACCCAGCAGCAGCAGCCCGACGGGCTGGGGCGTCGGCGTCGCCTACCTCACCTGCCAGGAGGAGCATCAGGGCAAGGTATGGGATTTCGGGATCTACGCCGCGCGCGACGAGACCGCGCCTTTCCGGGACTGCGAGCTGATCCACTTGATCGAGGTCGATGGCTATGGTCCCCACCGCCGGCAGCGCATGCACGATCTCGCCCGGCATCGCAAGGCCACGGTCCCCGCCATCCGCCTTCCCGAGGAGCGCTTCAAGAACCTCTGGGAAATGGCCGAATGCGCCCTCTGGGCATCCATCTGGTTTTGCAGTTGCTTCGAGCCGAGAATGAAAAAACTCCCCTGCGACTTCTGCGACCGGCTGCAGTGGAAGGCGATCTTCTGAGGCGCCGTC
>CBKZPU010000379.1:0-2367 GCA_966696705.1 uncultured Verrucomicrobiaceae bacterium
GAGGACTACGTCTGGCTGAACCCGCTGATTTACCAGAAGTGGCTGTTTACTGCCGACAAGATCGAGCGGCAGCCGGAACTGCTGGAGATCCCGCTGCGGAATATCGAGCGTTGGATCAAAATGGGCCGTCTCGGCGACGTCCGGGCGCTGATCCAGTGGCGGGAAATGATCGAGCGGGCGCAGGCGACCAAGGAGGGATTTGCCGAGCTGCTGGCCTTCCTGCGGGATGATGGGGAATATCCCCGCATGCTGAAAAGCTGCTCGCCGTTTCCGGGCGTTCTGAATGACGAGGAACTCGACCGCTTCGCATGCGCCTGGACACATTGAAGCACTTGGCGCGTGTCGTCTTGGACACTTCTGAGGCGGAAAAGATCGTCATTTTCGGATCGGCCTCCTTGTTGCCACCGTTTCCGGAACTTGGGGATGACCACGGTGGCCCGCTCGCCAAGACCTTTGACGCGGATATGGTTCCTCTCCCATTTGAAGAAGACGTGGGGATCATGCTCCACAAGATGTTCGGCGAGGACCGCGCATTCCACGATCACTTCGGCTACTATGCCGACATCGTGCGGCCCTTCGCTTTCGAGCAGTTTCCGAGAGGTTGGGAAGAGCGACTGATCCCGGTGCCTGGGATTGAACGCGCCTTTTGCCTCGAGCCCCACGATATGGCTGCCGCGAAATGCCAGGCGGGGAGACTGAAGGACATCGAGCTGCTGGCTTTTCTCTTCTCGACAGGCCGGCTGGAGCCGAAGCTCGTCAAAGAGCGTCTGTATGATGTTCCGATGCGCGAGACGATGATCGTCATCTCGCATCGAACCTTGAACGAGGCGATCCAGCGTGCAAGCGAGGCGTCTAGCTAGTCGCGCGGTCGTGTCGCGGGGCGGATCGATCCGATGGAAAAGACAGGCTTGGCTTTGAGTTCTTCGAGTTTGCGGAGGGCGTCCTCGTAGTCGGACTTGCAGGAAGCAGGGGACGGATAGCCACCTCCGCAACTCCATGCCTTTTTTGGATCATCTGCTTCGGAGGCTTTCGGGCGGAGGACCAGCTCGAGAAGCTTTCGTTTGTCCTCCACGGCATCTTCCTGAACGAGAATCTCCGTCGCGAGCTTTTGCTGCTGATCCTCCAAGCTCTCCTTGGCAACCGCCGCGGCTGAGTTGGCCACATCCATGGCGGTGTTGGTGTTGGGATGGGGGAACCGGATCGAGACGGCGGGCTCTTTCATGTTCGCTTCGAAGCTCAGACGATTGCCAAGCTTGGCTGCGACCTGGGCTAGCTCGGGGTCCGAGGTTTTTGCGAACTTGCTGCGGATGGCGACTTCCACGAGAAAGCCCTGATCTTTGCGGAGTCGGTGGAGTTTGCGGGTCAGTTCGGTGGAGTCGAAACCGGGCGAAGCCGAGTATTCCAACATGGCTTCGGCTTCCTTGGGTTTGCCCGAGGCGAAGACGAGGAAGAGCAGCGCCGAAACGACCAGTATCCCCGACACGATGCCGGAAATGACCTTCAGGGTTTCCTCGGAGTCGCGCATCAGGCCTTTGGTAATGGTTGGCTTATCGGGTCTGCTCCGGCGGTTGCCCGGGTACCTGATCGTCGTCGAGTTTCGAGAAGCTCGCCGGGACAAGGCGCTTGGTGATCTCATCGTGCAAGCGGCGGTCCGTGCGGATCACCGAGACGCTCTTCCCGATGGCTTCCATCGGCGTCTTGGCTGCCGTGCCGGTCCGGAGATTCGCCTCGGCGGTGACCGCGGTGATGGCGTAGGCCGAGAGGCCGGCCACTGATAGAAGCAGGACACCGGCGGGGAGGGGTGATTTCACACTTGTGATTCGATGCGAACGGTCAATTCGTGACAAGAATAAACTTTGCGGTGCAAAGTTTGCCGCGTGCGATCTTATGACGCGGTTACGGGCAGGATGCGGATATTACGATTCGGAGCCGCTCACCGCCGCCACGATCGCCCCGAAAACCTCCTCCGCGCAGCTCACCGGCACCGGCGAGCCGAGGATCAATGGCTTCTCGCCATCCTCCACGACATCGCGGCCGTGGGAGCCTTTGACGAGCGTGGCATCGAGCGGGATCACTTCCAACAGACCGCGCAGGCCGAGCTTCTTCTTGAGGAGAAACTTGCCGATCTCCCACTTGGGATTCGCGATGGCGGGATCGATGAACAGCTCCACGGGATCGTAGCCCGGCTTGCGGTGGATATCGACGCAGCGGGCGAAGTCGGGCGCCTTCGCATCGTCATTCCAGTAGTAGTACGTGAACCAAGCGTCCGGCGCGGAGATCGCCACGAGATCGCCGGCTCGCTGGGCACCGACGCCGCTGCCCCACATTTCTCCGGCGGTGCGGACTTCATCGATGCCCTCGGTTTCT
>CBKZPU010000380.1:0-2365 GCA_966696705.1 uncultured Verrucomicrobiaceae bacterium
GCGAAGCCACTGCATTTCCTTTCGACGATTTCGCTTGTTTCGTTGTCGATCCCTTACGCCCTGAGATTCGCAGTCCTCACCGATTCCCATCTCCCGCGTTCTCACGAACGCGCCCACGGAAGCCTCGCCCGCCTCTCCGGCCAGCCTCCGGGATTCTCCAACCGTAGGCGCGCTGGTGACAGCGCGGAACGGGCCCCGGTGCCCCGCCACCCGGTTGCGTTGCGTAGCGTCGTGTTGTGTTGCGAAATCGCGAGAACGACCCCTCCGGATCGCTCCGCCACCCGTCTCATGCCACTTGTGCGGGATGCCCCTACTTCACCGGCGACGCCGCATCGCCGGGCTTGTCTCCCTCGAGCTTCATCCCGGGCTGCTCGTCGTGAGTACTCATGTAGAGATAGATCACGACGGCGCCCCTGGCACCGGCGGCCTGGCAGGCTTTGATGAAATCCCCGGCGGTTTTGACGCCGGAGTAGTCCACCTGGTGGGTGCGTTCGCCGCACAATCCCATCACCGGATAGAGTTGGAACGGGAAGAGCCCCTCCCGGGCCGGTTTCCTTTCCTCGGGCGCGGAGTCCTCGAACCAATGGGCATCCTGCGGCGTGAAATCCGGCAGGTCGATCTTGGCGGTCCACGGCGAGTAGCTGTCGCCATTGTCATGCACGCTCACCAGTTGGCGGGCATCGCGGTGCCAGCCGAAGGCGAGGGTGCCGGCGCGGGATTTCCTGACGGTGTCGTACTTGGCGCGGGACAGGCGGAAGGCCTTGACCGGCTGCCCTTCCACGTGGAGTTCCGCAATCAGCAGGGTGCCCTGGCAGAACTCGCCGAGTTCGTAGTCGCCCCGGAATTCCCGGACGCGCGCCAGCTCCATGAGCCGGGCTTCATTCGCCGGAATCGCCGCCGGCCGGAAATGGAAGTCTCCGGCACGGGCCGCTTGCGGCGCGGTCATCATCACTGCCGCCACGGCGATCGAGCGAAAGAACGGGATGGGCTTCGTCTTCATGGGGATGGGGAATGAGAATGGGAATGCAAAGGCGCATGCGCATGCGAATGCGATCCCTCCCAGTAGCCACGGCCACCCGTCGCGCTCAAGGGGCAAGCATCCGGTTTACCTGGATTTTACCGCGAACTTGTGGGCCACGAGGAGGTCGTGGCGCGGGGCGCCTGCTCTTTCCCCTTCCGTTCCTTTCCTTGCCCGGGGGGGAATCCGGTGGATCGTTCGAGCCAAGCGATTTCACGGCCATGGAGAAGAACCGGTCATCATCGGGGGAAGGTAGTGGAGGACAACTGCCGGAAGTCTTGGCCGACAACATCCAGCTCTTGCTCGAACAGCATCAGAAGGAGTTGGATCGGGAGTCAAAGGTCGAGATGGCGGTGCGGCGGATCGCCACCTTCGTGGGAAGCGTGGAGTTCATCTACCTGCACCTGCTGATTTACGGGTCGTGGTTGTTCCTTGCCTCGGGATTGAGTTCGCTGCCGCGGATCGATCCGCATTTGGCGGAGATGGCGGTGTGCGTCGGGCTGGAGTCGTTGTTCCTCTCCGCCTGCATCCTGTTCAACCAGAACCGGAACCAGAAGATCGCCAACGAGCGGGAGCAGCTTCATTTGAATATCAGCCTGCTGGCGGAACGGGAGGCCACGCGGGTGATGCAAATGGTGGCGGCCATCGCGCAACAGCTCGGTGTCCCGGAAGTGGGCGGCCGCGATCTGAAGGAATTGATGGAGGATATCCAGCCGGAGGCCGTGCTGGATGAGATCAAGCGCAAGAACCCGGACGACGAGGGTGGGTCGGAATGACCGGCACCCGGGGGACAAGCAAGCCCGCAGGACAGCCACGCTGCAAAGCACATGCTCCGGGCGCAACTACTAGCCCTGTAGTAGTCGCGTCCGTGAGCATCGGCACGCCTCGGTCAGGGCGAGGCAAGCAGCTCGATCTGCAGGCGGTAGAAGCCGCGGCCGGCCGGTGGCGCGGGATCGGTGACTTGGGTGGTGCCACCGTTGGCCAGCGGGCCGACGGTTTGGATCTGTTGCCACTCGCCACTTCCCAGCGCGACCGCACGTTCCAGAGTGTAAGTGCGGCCGGCCTTGCCATCGAACTCGAAGACGGCCGGCGAAGCGGACACCACACGCAGGCGGATGGTGTCGGCGCCGTTCGTCGGACTGGTGCCCGCCACGTGTTCATCGGCATTCGACTGGCCGTCGCCATCCGGGTCATCATTGGGACCGTATTGGGCCGGGTTGTAGTAGAGCGCTTCCCATGCGTCGGCGAGGCCGTCGGCATCCGTGTCCTGGGCCGGATCGAGAAGCGGCGAGGACGGGATGACCGAGACATTGTCGATGACGGACGTGTTCAGCGTGGTGGTGCTGC
>CBKZPU010000381.1:0-2357 GCA_966696705.1 uncultured Verrucomicrobiaceae bacterium
TACATCGATTGCCGCGTCACCGCGCTCGATCCGTTTGGCGCGAATCTCATCGGCAAGCTCGGCTGGGCGGCAGTTCGCAAAAAGATTGCTGAAGAAAACCTGAATATCGACTCCATTGGAGGGATGACCCTCGGTGCGGATCCGATTTCCCTGTCGGTCGGCATGGCCAGCGCGATCGAGAATCCGGACGAGGCGCTGCAGGTCTTCACCGTCCGCAAGGAGCCGAAGGGCCACGGCCGCGGCAAGCAGATCGAGGGCAACTTCGCCGAAGGTCAGACCGTGGTCGTGGTGGACGACGTGATCACCACCGGCGGCTCCACCATCAAGGCGATCGATGTGATCGAGCGCGAGGGCGGCAAGGTCGCCTTTGCCTTGGTACTGGTGGATCGCGAGGAAGGCGGCCGTCAGGCGATCGAGGAACGCGGCGTGCCGGTCATCGCGCTCTACTCGCGGAGCACGCTGCTGGGATAAGGAGCGTCGACGTCCCGTCGACATGGCAATGTAGCGTCGGTCTATGACCGTCGGAAACTGGCGGCAACCAGCCGCATCGTGAGATTCTCGAATCGGATCCACATGGATGCGGCCCGTGCCGCTGAAGTGCGACGGTCATAGACCGACGCTACAAAATCTGCGGCAGCACCACTCCCTGCTCACAGGGACCAATAAGCATCCAGCAGTTCCAGATCCTTCGAAAACGTCGCGGAGGGTAGTTCACCTGTATCAGAGTCTGGATAAGGCTCGGGAGTGAATAGGATCTCGAACTCTCCCCCCTCGCAAAAATCCACCCGCTTGGGTAATAACTTGATCTTCGTCCCGATCCCCTCGACCGGGCCCTCGGATTCCAGCCTTATCCCGGCGGCTGTCAGCAGCTCATCCATCCGCGGCGCAATGTGGTCCAGCCAGAGCGCCACATCATCGTCGCTCGGCGCGAGTCCGTTGCCGGAGAGCGTGACGCTTGGCTCGGCCCCGGGTGTCAGGGGCACCGTGGCCAACCAATGGGGATGATGAGGCCAATACTTGTAAGCTCCGAGCCGCGGGTGCTCGCCCGGAAGGGTGAATGCAGCTTCCCTGCGCCGCTGGCGTTCGCGCAGCTCCACCTGAGTGCAGTGCGTGGTGGTATAGGCACCACCCAACACCGCAGCCACCAGGACCCAGAGACCATGAGGGGGCCCCATGCCCAGAAAGGCGAGCCCCATCCACATGGCCAGGAAGGCGACCCCCAGGACCGTGGATGAGACCAGGAACATCACCACCCAGATCCGCAACGGCGAACTATCGTCATGGATCAGGCGCATACTCATCTCCCCTTACCGCCCAACCTATCCAGACAGAATGGAAGCTGGCAAGAATACGCGAAAGTAAGGAGCAGGCCGCCGTCTCATGGTCGTTCGCTTGAGTCGACAGTCGTCACCGCACGGGCGGGATACGGCGGTGTAGCGGAACGGCTGCGCCGTTCCGTTGGGTGCGGTCCCGAAGTTGCGGGGCGGATGGCGTTCTCGTGCCGACCCCGCCCCGCCGGAACGACGAAGTCGTTCCGCTACGAAGGAAGATCCATCAGCCCAGCTTGGCCTTCGCCGCCGCTTCGAGTTCGGCAAGCTTGCCGCGCTCGGGAGCTGCGCCGCGTGCTTGGTCCGGCTTGCCGCCGCCCTTGCCGCCGGCGATGGCGGCGAGGTCACGGAGCAAGTCACCAGCCTTGTGGCCGCTCGCCTGCGCCGCGTCGCCGCAGTAAGCGCCGAGGTGGAGCTTGTCGCCGTCGTCGACGATGACGAATCCCGCGCCGGTGAAGCCCTGCTTCTTCATGCCGTTGAGCAGCTCCTGGAGCAGCGAGGCATCCGCCTCGAAGCTCGCGACGATGGGACCGCCGGCAGTGATCAGTTCCGCCAGCGCGGCATCGGCCTGCTTGGCGGCGGCACCGGCTTGCAGCTTCTTGAAGCGCTTCTCGGCTTCGATCGCGGCCTCCTTGGTTTCTTCCAAGGTGCGCTGGCCGTGTGCGAAGAGGGCGTTGATCTCCGAAATGTCGGCACGCTCGACGAGCATCGCGCCCATGATGTGCGGGAAGTCGTTCACGGTTACCGGCGCTTCGCCGAGGCTGGCGAGCTTGTCGTTGGCGGCCTTGAGCTTCTCGCGGGCGGCCTTGAGATCGGCGTCCCATTTCTCGACGGCTTCGTTGAGGTAGGCCCAGGCGGCTTCACCGCAGACGGCTTCGATGCGGCGCACGCCGGAAGCGATGGCGCCCTCGCTCTTGATCTTGAAGAGGCCGATCTCGCCGGTGTGGCGGACGTGGGTGCCGCCGCAAAGTTCCATCGAGTAGCCGTTGAGCGCCTCGCGCTCGCCGCCGATCTGCACGACGCGGACGA
>CBKZPU010000382.1:0-2350 GCA_966696705.1 uncultured Verrucomicrobiaceae bacterium
GCGATCCATGCCGACAACAACGGCACGCTGACCCTCACGCGGTGCACCGTCGCGAACAACCACTCCTCGTTTCGCGCCGGCGGCATTTCGAATGAAGGCACGCTGTCACTGCTTGCCTGCACCTTGTCCGGCAATACCGCCACGGGCAATGGCGGGGCCATCGAGCACATCGCCGGCATCCTGACGCTGACGTCTTGCACCCTCTCCGGAAACAGCGGCGACGTGGGCGGCGCCATCGATGGAGATGGCACGGGCACCATCCGGTTGTATTCCACCACCGTGTCCGGCAACCACGCGACCGACAAGGGCGGCGGCATCGAGGAAACCACCGGCACGCTGCTGCTGGAGAACTCCATCGTCGCCGGCAACACCGCGGTGAACTCGGGGCCGGACCTCAAGGCGTCGTCGATCAACACGCAGGCCGGCGTCAACCTGCTGTCCAATACCGAAGGACTCGGCGGCAGCTTTGCCGGCATCGTGGCATCACCGGCGCTTTCGACGCTGGGTGATCACGGCGGTCCCACCTTGACCCTGCATCCGCTGCCGGGTTCGCCCGCCATCGACACGGGCGGCGCGACCCTGCTCACCGTGGATCAACGTGGCTTGCCGCGGCTGGCAGGCTTGGCAGTCGATATCGGCTCGGTGGAAGTCCAGCCCAGCGGTGTCGTCACCTCCACCGCCAACACGGGACCGGGATCGCTGCGCACCTCCGTCCTGCTGCTGCCCGCGGGAGCCACCGTCACCTTCGACCCCTCGTTGGACAACTCGACCATCGTGCTGGCGAGTCCCATCGCGATCGACAAGAACCTCAATATCGATGCCACCGCCCGCACCGGATTGGTGGTTTCGGGTGGGGACGCCTCGGGACTCTTCACCGTGAACGCCGGCGTGACCGCGAGCATCACCGGCTTGGAACTCCGCGATGGCAGTACGAGTTCGGGTGGAGCGATTCATAACGCCGGCAACCTCACCCTCGCGAATTGCGATCTCTTCTCGAATCAGGCGGATGACGGCGGGGCCATCTTCAATCTGGCAGGCGCGACGCTTCAACTGTCAGGATGCGATCTTGCCGGCAACAAGGCGTTTGTCAGTGGCGGCGGCCTCTTCAACGCGGGCACGGCCACATTGGAGAACACGCGGGTCGCGGAAAACAGCTCCGGGGACGAGGGAGGATCGGGCGGCGGGATCCATAGCGGCGGGAACTTGGAACTGACCGATTCGATCGTGGAATCCAATGGCGGCCAGGTTGCCGGAGGCATTCGCAGCGCCGGGCCGCTGACCCTGCTCCGGTGCCTCGTCATGGACAATGGCGCTTGGGACGGCAGCGGGGGAGGCGTGCTCCAGAGTGGCACTTCAGGAAGCATTGTAGCCTCGACGTTTGCCGGAAACAGTTGCCTGGGCAGCGGCGGCGGCCTTTTCCACGGCAACGGAAGCCTCGTGCTCTCCAATTGCACGCTGTATGGCAACACTTCCGACTTCGAGTATGGAGGCGGAGTTTTCACCATGGCGGAGTCGGTCATCCGGTCGTGCACCCTCACGGGCAACCTCGCCGGTGAAGACGGGGGCGGAGTCTATATCGATGCCGCCGGCCAGTTGACCTTGGAGAACTCGATCGTCGCGGAAAACGAGGCCTTCACCTCGTCGCCGGATGTTCATGGAAGTCTTCATGCCGAGGCCGGAGTCAACTTGCTCGGCACCACCGAAGGAGTGGCGGGGGGCTTTTCCGGCATCGTCGGGGACCCCGAGCTCGCGCCACCGGGCGACTACGGCGGTCCGACTCCCGTCCGCCCGCCCTTGCCAGGTTCGCCGGTCATCGAGGCGGCGGTCTTGCTGCCCGCGACTCCCGCCACCGACCAACTCGGCCATCCGCGGCCGAACGGCCCGCTGCCGGACATCGGCGCGGTGGAGGCGACCGCCTTTGCCAACCTGGGCCTCGATGACAACGACCTCGACGGCATTCCCGACATCGTCGAACCCGCGCTGGGACTGGTCGTGGGCGTGGACGACTCCGCCGTCGATTCGGATGGCGATGGCTCGAGCGACGCCGACGAGATCGGCAACATGACCGATCCGCAGGATGCGACGGACTATCTCCGGATCGTCAACTTCACACCGGCTCCCGGCTTCGACCCGGAGACGAATCCCGCCTTCACGCTCGGCTTCCCGACCTTTCCCGGTTTGGAATACTCGATCGAGGCCGATCAGAACCTGGACTACACGGGACCCGACTTCAGCGTACTGCTCGCGCCTTTCACCGCCACCGGCTACGAGACGGAGGTGGAAGTGACGCTGCGACTTGGAAGGGACTTCGTGCGGGTGCGGCGGGAGTGACTCATTCCACCACCGCCGA
>CBKZPU010000383.1:0-2350 GCA_966696705.1 uncultured Verrucomicrobiaceae bacterium
GTTGGCGGAGGGAGAGGAACTGTCGTCAAACCCTCTCCGTGCGCCGGGAGACCGGCAGGTGGTAGCCGATGCAAGTTCGGTACGTTGAAGACCTAGCCAGTCACGATGACCCCGAGTCATGCGTGGGCGGTCGTGAGGCCGTCGGCGAAGCGTTGACAGGGGAACACGCGGGCGGAGTATTGAGCCGCGAAAAGTTTCCATCCGGAGCGCCGACGCTGTGGAGAAAAGCGGAAGGCAACACGGGGTGGCGCGCTAGGGCGAGCACCACCTCGGCTCTGCGTGGTCTAGAGACCTCCTGCACGCGTGGAAGCCATCTGCACGGGAACCGGGAGATCCACCGGCTGGCCGCTCGGGCTCGTCCGCCCGCGCGGTCCGCATCGGCAAGGCGGAATGCCCCAATCCGATGATGCACGGCCGGTGGAAGTCGGACCCGCTCATAGTACCGGTGAAGCCGCCGAACAAGGCCGCGTTTTCGGCTGCGGAGGCGGTGGAGGGAAGGGGCGGGGCCAAGGGCAATGCGGTCTTGAGCAGCACGCACCAGACCCAGAGCTGGGCAAGCGTATCCCAGGCAATGGACCGCATACGTGGCGCCGCAAGGCGGGATAAGAAGATCCGGCTGACGGCGCTCCTGCACCATGTGAACGTCGACCTGCTGCGCTTTGCGTTTCACCAGCTGAAGCGCCGGGCTGCACCGGGTGTCGACGGCCTCACCTGGCACGAGTACGAGGCGGACCTCGAGGCCAACCTCGCGGATCTGCATGGACGCGTACAGCGGGGCGCCTACCGGGCGAAGCCGTCACGGCGGCAGTACATCCCCAAGCCCGACGGCCGGCAACGGCCGCTCGGCATCGCCGCGCTGGAGGACAAGATCGTCCAGCGCGCGGTGGTGGAGGTGCTGAACGCCATCTACGAGACGGACTTCCTCGGCTTCTCCTACGGCTTCCGGCCGGGGCGCAGCCAGCACCAAGCGCTGGACGCGCTCGTGGTCGGGATCTACCGGCGGAGGATCAACTGGATCCTGGATGCCGACATCCGGGCGTTCTTCGACAGCATGAGCCACGCCTGGCTGATGCGGTTCCTGGAGCACCGGATCGGGGACAGGCGCATGCTGCGCCTGATCGGCAAGTGGCTGAAGGCGGGCGTGCTCGAAGAGGGGCGTCTGCTGACGGTCGAGCGGGGCACGCCCCAGGGCGCGGTGATCTCGCCGCTCTTGGCGAACATCTACCTGCACTACGTCTACGATCTCTGGGTGCAGCGCTGGCGACAGCGCTCAGCCCAGGGCGACGTGATCGTGGTGCGGTACGCCGACGACGTGGTGGTGGGCTTCCAGTACCTTGCCGATGCGCACCGGTTTCTGGCCGAGCTGAAGCAGCGGCTGGAGGCGTTTGCGTTGGAAGTGCACCCGGACAAGACCCGGATCATCGAGTTCGGACGGTTCGCCTGTGAGAACCGCCGTGCCCGGGGTCAGGGCAAGCCCGAGACCTTCGCCTTTCTCGGCTTCACCCACATCTACGGGCAGAGCCGGCAGGGCAGGGGGCTGATCCGGCGGCACACCATACGCGAGCGGCTGAATGCCAAGCTCCGGCAGGTCAAGGCCACCCTGCGCCGGATGAGGCATATGCCGCTCCCGGAGCAGGGGCGCTACCTGCGACTGGTGCTGAACGGCTTCTACAATTACTACGCCGTTCCGACCAACTTCCGTGCCCTCAATGCCTTCTATTACCACGTGCTCTCGCACTGGCTGCGCTGCCTGCGGCGACGCAGCCAGCGGCACAAGCTGACGTGGCGGAAGATGATGCGGATCGCGGAGCGTTGGCTGCCCAGCCCGAAGCTACGGCACCCCTATCCCGACTGGCGGTTCGACGTCATGACCCGAGGTGGGAGCCCGGTGCGTTAGCAGCGCACGCCGGGATCTGTGCGGGGGGCGGCGAGCAATCGCCGTCCCTACCGCGACGCCGCGTTTTCAATGACTTACGAACTACACAGATTACGGTGGATGTTGCCTGGAGAATCCTAAAGCCTGCTTCAGTGAAGGCCGTCGGTAAACTGGTCGCGACTCTCACCTTTGCAATTTATCCAGCGTGATTGGCAGGTCGCGGACGCGCTTGCCGGTGGCGTGATAGACCGCATTGGCGATCGCGGCCGCGACGCCGACGATGCCGATTTCCCCGAGCCCTTTGATGCCGAGGGGATTGCTGTCGTCGGGCTCCTCGACAAAGATGACTTTGATGTCGTGCACGTCGGCGTTCACCGGCACGTGGTATTCGGCGATGTTGGCATTCATGATGCGGCCGAATTTGTGATCGATGAGCGTTTCTTCGTGTAGCGCCATGCCGATGCCCCCGACCAC
>CBKZPU010000384.1:0-2297 GCA_966696705.1 uncultured Verrucomicrobiaceae bacterium
AAATCTGCGGTTGTTCCTCGATTCATCAGGCACCCCGCACTCTCAATCCGGGACGAACCTGATCGGCGAACTGGAATCCACCCCGTACTTCCCCGCAGCAGGGCTGCTGGCTTCGAGCGGCAGCAGGGCTGCGCGCAGTCCGGGTCTCCGACCACCAGTGCGGGCGTGCAGGAGAAGCGGAGTGGTCAGGCGCTTCTGCGGTCCCAGCGGTCGCCGGAGCTACACGGGCCGCAACAAGGCCTTTGGAAACAAAGAAGGCAACCCGACGCCTGCCTCCTTGGCACTTGGAACTCCTTCTCCTCACAGCCCCATCACGACCTCGCAGCCGGGCAGCTTCGCCTTGAGGGCTTGCACGCCGGCGGCATCGACCTTGGTCTGCCACAGGTAGAGCTTCTTGAGGTTCGGCAACGCGGCCAGCTTGAGAATGCCTTCGTTGGTCACCTGGGTGCCGTAAAGGTTGAGCGACTCGAGCTTCGGCAGCTTCGCCAGCGCTTCGAGCGCGGCATCGGTGACCGCCGTTTCGGAAAGGCGCAGCGACCTCAGCTCGGCGGCATTGGCAATGATCTTCGCGCCATTGTCGGTGACGGTGCTGGCGGAAAGATCGAGCGACACCATCGCAGGCATCACCGGCTGGAGCTTGGCCAGATCATCGTCGCCGAATTCCTTGCGCATGCTGACGGCCGTGAAGACCAGACCGCCGGAGGCCTGTGATTCGAAATTGAGGGCGGCCGGGAACTCCTTGCGCAGGCGCTCGACGTCGGCCTTCACCGATTCACGCTTCTGCGCGGCCTGCTTGACCTCCTGCTCCGCGGCGGCCTTCTGCTGTGCCAGCACTTCGGGCGGCACCAGCTTCGAGATCGCCGACTTGATCTCGTCGGAGGGCTTGAGTTCGGAAAGCTTCGCATCCTTCGAGGCGCCGCTGTCGATCCACCACTTGATGAGCGTGATTTCGTGCGGTCCAAGCTGGAGATCCTTCTTGTCCGACGGCGGCATGTGCTCGTCCTCGTCCATCGGCAATTCGATGCGGACGACCAGATTGCTGTCCGCGGACTTGCCGTGAACGATGCCATCGCCTTCGGAGCCGCCTTTCACGAGGAGGTCATACTCCTCCATGCGGTACTTGCCCTTCACCTTCTGGTCGGCGCTGTGGCAGCCGTAGCACTTCTGCTCGAAGATCGGGGCGATGATCCCGGCGTAAACCACCGGGTCCCCGGAGGTCTGCACGACGGCCTTGGGCGCGGCGGGCTTTTCACCGTCACCGGAAGTGGCGGCCAGCTCCGTCTTCCCGGGCTTGCCCTTCTTCTCGGTCTTTTCCGGCAGGCCCATCACCTTCCGGACGGAATTGGGAGCATAGGTCGTGAGATAATCCTCACCGTGGGTCAACGAACCGCCGTCGTGGCTGGCCAGCCCCATCACGCCGGTGCTGCCCAGCAGCAGAGTCCAGTAAAGCCAGGTGCCCTTGCCGCCGGCCAGATCGACCCAAACCTTGACGATGAACGCGGCGACCATCCCGCAGGCGAAAATAATGCCGCCGTAGAGGTGGCGTTCGGCCAACGCATCTCGATAGTTGCCCGTGCCGTAGTAGAGCAGCAGCCCGAGGATGGTCGCGACCACCGCCGAAGCCGCGGCGAAGAACATCGCCATGCGGGTCGAATAGCCGGCGCGATTCCGCGGGATGAAGTGACCGATTTCCAGCACCAGCACCAGCAGCAGCATGCCAATCGGCAGGTGCAGGAACACCGGGTGGAAGCGGCCGAGGAATTTCGCGATGTCGGGCAGGCCGTTCTCCGGCGGGGCACCGGCAACGAACGGCACGGTCGCCAAGGATGCGATCACCAGCAACCCGCAGAGGGTCAGGAAAATCGGGCCGGTGAGGGTACGTCGCGGGGTTTCAGAGTCGGTCATGGGCGAGTGCTCTACGGTGGGCCGGGGCGGGCTATTGCGCAGGAAATCGGGAAAAATCAAACATCAACAACCGGCCCACTGGTTTTACCAACCGGGGCCGATTTCTTTCCAAGAAACGGCATGAACCGCGTCAAATCGACGCCCAGCGCGCTCATCGACTTCACGAAGATGATCAACGCCGTGGCCTCGTCGAGGAAGGGCAGCGGATCCGGAACCCAGGAGCCGAAAAAGACGTAGAAGCCCGACAGGAGGGCGAAAAGCAGGGCGATGAACTTTTTCACGGCGGGATTTTACGCGAAATCCGCGCCGCTTCTACCAGCGTTAGACGAATTGGAAATGGCAATTTGTGCAGTCATTTAATTTCCTTCGCCTTCCCGTTGCCCTCCAGCAGC
>CBKZPU010000385.1:0-2288 GCA_966696705.1 uncultured Verrucomicrobiaceae bacterium
CAAACGAGTCACCGGCTTCCAGCCACCGGAGGAGAGAAAATTGACATCGCCCATCGTCCCGGCCAGACAGGATCCGAAATGGTGAAGATGCCAGTTTTGTCGAAGTGCGTCCTGGCAATCGGCGGCGCGCTTGCACTTGCCTGCTGCCGGCCACTCGGCGGTGCCGATCCGCTCGATAGCGGCGAGCTATCGGTGGCAGTCACTGAAGTCGTCCCATCGTCAGTGGACTGGGACCAAGAGCGAAGGCTCCAGGACGAGCGGGTTCAGCGTCTTTCGGGAGAGAGCGATTACGGGACCACGACCCGGGGCTCCGCTGGCGTCGATGTTTCGTCGGATTTTTGACTTCGCCTGTGGAACCGTACCCGCTCTAGCGGACCGACCGCCACGCGGGGGGATGAGCCGAGGTGAGGATGCAAGGGCGGCCGGACTCAGGGTGCAGCAAAGACCTCAGAGGCGAGACCGACCTGGGCCCAGACGGGACGACTTTCCTTCCCGAGGTGATCATATTGTTCCTGAGCATCCCAGAGCGTTACCATTTGGGCCGGAAAACGAGGGTCGTAGTCATTATATTCCAAAGGTGAAGGTTCGTCCGCGTTGATCAGGTCGAACAGCTCGCGGGCGGTCATGTCGAAGACATTCCGGCCTTTCCACGTGACATCGAGCCGAGCGTCGTAGGCGATCCCGATGAACTGCACGCGGCCGGTATCGTCGTATTCGAACTGCAGGGCGGAGGCACAGCAGTAGTCCATCGTCGGCTTCTCCGATTCGAGGGGCAGTCCGACCTCCGCCATCACCTCCCGCAGGCGGGTACGCGGGGTGCCGAGCAGGAAGGGGCCGAGACCTTGGCGGGGTATGATCGGGAGTGGAACGGGGATCCCGCCGTTCAGATCCTTGGGGTGGAGGACTGGCTCGGTTCGCACGAGGCCGGGAGTGCGGAGAGGCGCATAGGCGGTCTCCTTCTCCCGCTCCTTCCGGTAGAACTCCTTCGATTTCTCGAGGTCTTTCCGGATGCCGTTTTTACACGCCATGCAAACGCCGCCGGTGGCTTCGGCCGTGGTGGGAAGGATCTCCGCGCCGCATTTCTTACAGGGAACTCGCTGGGTCATGGATCCGAGGCTGAATTGGAAGCTGCGAGACCCGGCGCCCGCGAGCGAAAACGACGGAAACGGACCGAATCCGGCATTGAAAAAGCCGCCACCCCGGCCAATCTCCCCGCCCCATGTCCGAACGGAAGACTCTCGAAGAACGCGCCCAGATGACGGATCTGGAGCGCCTGCGCCACTCCTGCGCCCACGTGATGGCCACCGCCATCCTGCGCATCTGGCCGGACGCCCAGTTCGCCTACGGCCCGCCGATCGAGAGCGGCTTCTATTACGACTTCGAAATGAAGCACCGGATCACCCCGGAGGACTTCGAGAAGATCGAGGCGGAGATGAAGAAGATCGCGAAGGAGAACCAGAAGTTCGAGCGCAAGGCGATCTCCCGCGAGGAAGCCAAGGCTCTCGCCGAAAGCGGTCGCCTCGGCGGGCTTTCCGAGCGCCCGGGCAATCCGAGCCGCTTCAAGCTCGACCTGATCGACAAGATCCCCGAGGGCGAGGAAATCTCCTGCTTCCAGAATGGCGAGTTCATCGACCTCTGCGCCGGCCCGCACGTCGGCTACACCTCCAAGTGCAAGAACGTGAAGCTGATGTCGGTTTCCTCGTCCTTCTACATGGGCGATGAGTCGAAGGGCCAGCTCCAGCGCCTCTACGGCACCGCCTTCGAGTCGAAGGAGTTGCTGGAAGAGCACCTGACCCGCCTCGAGGAAGCGAAGAAGCGCGACCACCGCCGCCTCGGCAAGGAGTTGCAGCTTTTCCACATCGATGAAGCCGTCGGCCAGGGCCTGATCCTCTGGAAACCGAAGGGCGGTCTCGTCCGCCGCGCGCTCCAGGATTTCATCACGCAGGAGCTCGACAAGCAGGGCTACTCGCAGGTCTTCACGCCGCACATCGGCAAGCTCGACCTTTACCGCACCTCCGGTCACTTCCCGTACTACCAGGAAAGCCAGTACCCGCCGATCGCCGAGCGCGATACCTTGGAGAAGCTGGCCGATGAGGATGCGACCTGCGCGACGCTCATCAACGGCCTCAGCGACGGCACCTACGAGGGCTACCTGCTGAAGCCGATGAATTGCCCGCACCACATCAAGATTTTCGCCAGCGAGCACCGCTCGTACCGCGATTTGCCGGTGCGGTTGGCCGAATTCGGCACCGTGTATCGCTGGGAGCAATCCGGCGAGCTCGGCGGCA
>CBKZPU010000386.1:0-2263 GCA_966696705.1 uncultured Verrucomicrobiaceae bacterium
CGTGTTGCCGGCGAAATGGAGTCACCCGTTCCTCCGCAGGATCTTCGCGACCGTCTCCGCGTCGAGCTTCCGGCCGCAGTCGCCGATGTGCCGCTCGGGGTTGCCGGCTGCAAGTTCGTCCCTCACCCGCCGGAGGAACTTCAGGGCGCGGGGATCGCTCTCGGGGATCCACTCGCCTGTATGGGTGCGAAACTCGTAGCCGAAGTCCAAGGCGTGCCAGAAAACCCGGCGGTGCAGGCCCCAATCCGTTTCGATGTCGGCGACCAATCCCTCGTGGCTCAATCTAACAACTTCGACCACCATGCCGGGGCGCAGGGTGCCGACAACGCTCTTCACCCGTGCTTCGCCACGCTTCGGCTCGGCTTCGCGCCAAACCGGCCCGGGGCGCTGTGACTCGCCCGCGGTCATGGCATCACGCGATGCGCTTCCAGACAGAATGCCCGCCCAGATCGTCAGCCCGGGGGGACAGGCACCGCCGGAATTCCCAGATTGGCCGCGAGTAGTCGAAGCGCGCCTGATCGAATGGATCGCGGCTCCGCTCACCGGGGGCAAGCGGCTGGTAGAGCTGGACGCCCTCGCGAAGCGCCCACTCGCGGACGAAGCGGGAATCCTCCCAGTCTCCTACCCGGCATTCGTCCAGATTGGTGCAGCGTGGCGGTGAAGGGTGTAGCGCGGTCATGAGTTCAGGTGAACACCATTGGGCCGCGACAGGCAAGCGAAACCGCGCGGATCAGCCGCCCTCTTGACGAATAGCAAAAGTGTGTATTTTCCCGAATTATGGCACTGCACAAAAATGCATCGATGGCCGACCTTCGGGGGGCGATCCGCCATTACCGCGTGATCCGCTTCACCTGCGAAGGCGAGAACTACGTCGTTGAACCTCACGAGCTGGGCCGCAACCCGGTGACCGGCACCTTCGAGCTCCACGCCTGGGTGAGAAGCTCGCCCGGCGGGGGTGAACCGCGATGGATGACGTTCAACTACTGGAACATCCGGGCGCTGGTTGTTCTTCCCGACACGTTCCTGCCAAGGGTCATGGAGACAGCCGGCGGCCACGCGGCATGATCCCCAAGGGGAGCCGCCACTGGTCCGGCCGGACTCGCCACACCCCGCGCTGGAAACGGCGCGGGGCTTTTCGATGGGGCGGACCGCAACCTGCAATTGTTAGAAGCAATTTGCAGGGAGTGCCGCCCGCCGTAGGCGCGCCGGAGCACGCTAAATCAATGGTCGTGCGCTCTCTATCAGTTGGCCCCCCCTTTGCTGATAGACAGCCCTCCCCCCCTCGACGGCGGGCTTGTTGTGGAGTGACGGCCACACGAGCCCGCCGTCCTCAAGGGGTGGGCGGCAGGAAAACGGACGGAAAATTTTTTCGATATGAGCGCAGAAGACCTAATTTTGGCGGCGGCACTGTTGGCCTTGCTCCTCGTGTCGCTCTGGAGCGCGAGAGAAGCGTGAGCCATGGCCGCTTGGCGGGAGCCGGGATTGCTTTGGGGCCGGTTGCTCCGGAGGGACGGGGCTTTTTCTTCCCTCCCGCGCCGTTCCATTTAACATGCGGTCGATGCGCCCGCGACCGCTCCCGAGGGCCAAAGGCCCTGCCGATACCAGCCCAGGCCGCAAGGCCTCGGAAATGGATGCGAAAGGACCTGAGGGTCGAAGGTCCGATCGATGCGGGGAGATGCGGGATGAATCGGAGCGCCTCTCTTATGGATCGGGCCTTCAGCCCTTTGTTGCCGGCTCCCGTCTGCCCCTGGGCCTTGCGGCCCAGGCTGGAATGGGGGCGGGCCCTTGGCCCTCAAACCGGCTGCATGTGCGGCAACGGCGAGTCTGCCCAAGACTAGTCCAGTCCTTAACGGCATTGGGCTCAAGCCGGATGCAGGGGCCGGATGAGCGCAATCTGCGCCGCCTTCTCTCGCGCTGTCTTCTCCATCTCGTAAGCCATCTGAAGGCGGAGGAAGTAACCGGGACTGACGCCGTAGAGACAGGTCGGTGATAGTCGCGGCTTGATCGCTCCGGGCTAAAAGCAGTTTTGCCCGAGGTTGAATTGAACGGGGAAACTTACGGGATTCCTCTCCCCGGTGGATTCTTGCGGTTTCCTTGCAGGAGAAGCTCAGGATCACTGAACGGACGGCTGCCAAAATTGGCAACGTTCGCAAGCCGGTGTGTTGCCAAAATTGGCAACAGGCGACCTCTTTTCCCGTGGATTTGAGAAGTAGTCCCGACAGGAATCGAACCTGTACCTACGGCTTCGGAGGCCATCGTCCTA
>CBKZPU010000387.1:0-2203 GCA_966696705.1 uncultured Verrucomicrobiaceae bacterium
TTGACATACCCATCCAGCCTGGGCGCGGAGAAGCCTCCGGCCCCGGCATAGCCGGCTGGCTCTCCAGCGGACTAGAGAGCCAGTCGTCAAGGTCCGCGAAGTCTACGATGGGCCACCCACCCGGCCCCTTGCGGTTGTCAGTCATCGCGATCCGCCGAATAGTTCTGGGTCGAGTGGATGGTGATGTAGCGCGGCTTCATCGGCCGGACCACCTTGCGGCCATGGGTCCCGCGCGCAACCATATCGACCCGCAGGTTGATCTCGCGGGCGAGGCCGGAGGCGGAAACACCGCCACCCGCCGCCGCCGATACCGGATGGTGCGGCGCCGATCCCGGCGCGGGAATGCCGAAGGACCCGACCACTTCGTCGCTACCGTTGAGGGGCTCCACCTGGCTGCAATGAAAGCACACCGCCGACAACGCCAGCATCGCCACCACAAACGGATATTTCATGGCAAGGCGTTACCACGATCCCCATCCCCCGGAAAGCCCGAAGAATCAGGGAATGTGAAGGAATTGTAGCGGAGTGAAATGGAAGCACGAATCACCGGCGGGAGAAGGATCACCAATCATCAATCCTCCAGTCACCAATCGAAGTGCCTGGAAGAATGGATTTCACTCGTGCCTTGTTCGATGCGCAACACGGGCTGGCAGGTTCTAGCCAAGAAACTCCGCATCTGCGCCAGCAGTCCCATTTTTTAGGCAGTCTGATTGCTGATTGGAGGATTGATGATTGGTGATTCCCAACCGGCACTGGCGCTATCCCTCCAGCGACCTTTGCCCTATTTCGGTTTCCACTCGCCCATCCACCGCAGCACGGGCTTCTCGCCTTCGAAGAAGATGGGCAGCCAGATATAACGGGAATCCGGCAGGTCGTCCTTGTTCCAGCGGTCCGCCATGAAGATGAACTTGTCCTGCTTTCCGCCCACGGGCAGCACGTAGGTGCCTTGGGACTCGAAGGTGATCTCGGCCTTGTCGCCTTGGCATGGATTGCCGAGTTCCGTCCACGGTCCCCAGATCGAATCGGCCGCTGCCGAGCGTGCCGCATTCGGTGCCCACGCCGTGCAACCGGACGCGATCAGGTAGTATTTGCCATTCCGCTTGAAGACCGCCGGGGCCTCCATCAGCCGACCCGGAAAGACGCGGACGTATTTGCCGGTGGTCTTCAGGTAGTCGTCGGTCAGCTCGGAGATGTGCATGGTGGCGTTGTCCTCCGACGCGGCGAACAGGTAGCCCTTGCCATCGTCATCCACGAACACCGTCAGGTCGCGAGCCATCTGGCCCTTCTCGAAATCGCGGACCAGCGGCGCCTTCGGGTCCTTCTTGTCGTCATCGGTCACGTTCACCGGCCACACGCCTTTGTTCGGGCGGAAGCTGCCCAGATACTTGAAGGGACCGCCGGGCGTGTCCGCCACCGCCACACCACAGCTTGCCGCCGCGTAGTCGATGCTGTCGGCATGGAACCACATCACGAATTTCTTGGTCTTGGCGTTGTAGATGACCTTCGGCCGCTCCAGCACCTTGCCGGGATGCAAGTCGCTCGCCAGATCGTCCTTCACCGCCGGCAGCACGTTGCCCAAATTCTTCCACTTCAGCAGATCGGTCGAGGAGTAGCAGGAGACACCAGTCACATCGACCCGGGTGCCGCCCCACGACTTGTTCACCTCGGGCAGGTAGGTCTTGCCCTGCTTGATCTCGCCATACCAGTAGTAAGCGCCCTCGTGGAAGAGCATCCCGCCGCCGTGGGCGTTGATCGGCTTGCCCTCGGTATCGGGCCAGATTTCCCCGGAGCGGATGGAAGTCATCGGTTCGGCGGCGTGGAGGGTGGCGAAGAGCGCTGCCAAGGGAAGCAGCCGGAGGCCAACCGGGAGGAAAGCGGAAAACGGATTCATGGTCGATGAGATCATTCGGGTCATCACCCTTCCTCATCCCGCGGCTGCCGTCCATCTTCCGATGCCGAGCCCCCCGAAAGTGGGGGGATGAGAGAAGTGCCAAGGCGCGAAGCTCCAAGTGCCACGCCAAATCTAACAAACCGAGATCGTCGCCATCGCCCGGCAGACCTAGGTTCCATTTCACCGCCGGCAGTCCTTCCACCATCAAATAGCCCGCCTGCCGCATCAGCGAGCGACCGGTCGCGAGCAGAAGATGCGGCGTGATCAGTCTGCGGATGCAGCGGGTTTCCAATACCTCGTGCAGGCGCTCCG
>CBKZPU010000388.1:0-2193 GCA_966696705.1 uncultured Verrucomicrobiaceae bacterium
CGGGTGAAGGGGATCGGTGACCGTAGAGTATTCGAAGCCCTCCAACAAACGACCCGCGCCGTCGTGAACGGTCAGCAGGTTGCCATTCAGGTTCGGGTCCGCGAGGCCATCGCTGTAGGTGAAGGCCGTGGCCCCCGCGACCGGCGGCTCGCCCGGCACGAAGGGCGCGGAGACATCGGACAGCCGGCCGGCGGGCGTGTAGGTGTACGTTACCTTCGCGTAGTTGAAGCTGGTGGCGGTGGCCTGCGCGGTGACCGAGAGGATGCGCGGCGGCGAGCTGCCCCACTCGACGGCGAGGCTGCGGCCGAAGGCGTCGCTTACGGTCGTGAGTTGGCCGGAGGAATCGTAGGCGCAGGCCAGGGCGACCTCATTGCGATCGACGATGCTGGCGATTTTCCCGGCGGCCGGCGAGCCATCGAGCGGGCGGAAGACCCAGCGGCCGGTGCTGGCGAAGGTCAGCGTGAAGACGTCGCCATCGAAGCGGCCTTCGCGGAACATGCCATCGCAGCGGTAGCTGCCGTCGGGCTGGCGGTGGAAGACATCGGCCCGCCCGCCGCCATCGCGCACGATCACTTGCGGCGCGGTGGCCCCGGCGGCCAAGGGCACCGGCTCGATGGAAATGTTATAGGAGAAATCCCAGCCCGCGCCGAGACCCGACTCGACCGGCACCTTCGAGCGATAGGTGCAGATCCACGACAGCCCCGGGCCGGCGGGACAAGGGACATCGAGCGAGACGTGGCGCAGGGAAACCTCCCCCGGCAGGCCGGAGGATGCCGGGATCACCCGGCCGCTGGTACCGGTGCCCTTGGTATTGATCGCATGGCGGGCGCTTCCCTGATACAGCGCGTTGGTCATTTCCAGCCCCTGGGCATCGTAGAGCGGACTGGAATGGCCGACGCTGGTGCGCAGGTCGGTCTTCGCTTCGTAGAGCGGGTTCACGCCCTTGGTCCCGCTGTCCTGATAAAGCGGATTCGCGGCCACCCCGTCGCAGTCCTCGTCGATGTCACCGGCATCGCAGACCTCGGAACTTCCGGGCTGGAAGCCGCGGGCGGAGCTGCTGCCTTTCTTGACCACAACGCCGATACCCGGGATCGGGTTCGACGCGGCCAAGGGCGCGGCCGGCGGCAGCGCGGGTGGCGAATCCGTGGCGCGGCCGGTTTCGGTGATCGTGATCGGAATGTTCAGCGTCACGATGTCGGTGCCGTTGGGATCGCGCACCGCGATCGCGGAGAGGATGCTTCCCCCCGGCAAGGCGCCGCCAAGCAGCGCCGCGGCACGCCAGATGCCGCCGCCCATGGCGGTCAGCGGGAACTCGCGCGGGACGCCGTCCACGATCAGCACCAGCTTGCTATTCTCTGGAATGGATTGGCCGTGGATGAGGAGGTCGCCGCCCAGCGGTTGCAGCACCGGCTCGGGAATGGAAAACACCTCCGGCTGCGGCTGGACGATGCGATAAAAGGACTTTTCCGTGGTGGGCTCGGGGTCAAGCCACGCCCCTTCCGTGCTGGTGGCCTCGACCAGTGCGATCTGTTTCCAGCCGCCCGCGCCGCCGCCACCACCGCCGAGGGATGTGGACCGCTCGATGCGATAGCGGACGCCCGTCTCGGCGGGCCAGGTGAGGCGGACTTGTTTCCCCGGCAAGCCGGAGGCGAACTCAAGCAAGGGCGGCGGGACCGGATCGGCAGTGGCAAGCGGCGACGACAGGGCAAGCGACAGCAAGGCCGCGGGGAGACGGGTTTTCATGAACGGGCACGGGAAGGGTTGCAGCCGGCCGGGGCAGTCCGTCAGTCACGACGCCCCGGCAATCAAGGTCTTCTAACCATTTGGCAGCGAGGGGTCAACGCGGATCTAACGAACACACGGGGCCACCTCGTTTTGGAAGTGCTTGAAGGCGAGGAGCCGCGCGGCGGCGTGGGTAGGGACGATCCGCGTTCTACTCCTTCGAATTTCGTCCGTTTCGCTCGTTTCGTTGTTCTTCAAGTCCCCCGGTGCTTCCCCGCAGCAGGGCTGCTGGCATTGAGCGGCAGCAGGCTGCCGCAGTCCGGGCCTCCGGCTACGGGTGCGGCGTTTCAAGATGAGGGAGACGCCCCCACTCCTTCGAATTTCGTCCGTTTCGCTCGTTTCGTTGTTCTTCAAGCCCCCCGGTGCTTCCCCGCAGCAGGGCTGCTGGCTTTGAGCGGCAGCAGGCTGCCG
>CBKZPU010000389.1:0-2145 GCA_966696705.1 uncultured Verrucomicrobiaceae bacterium
AGCGGCGGTCTGCGACCGTCGCTGACTAGCGGCAGCGAGCCGCATCGTGAGGTGTCCGATCCAATTCGCAACCACAGGGATGCGGCCAGTGCCGCGATCTTCCGACGGTCACGGACCGCCGCATCCAAAACAAAAATGCCCGCCACCCTTGCGGATGGCGGGCCTTTAAAACGAACTGGGTCGCGATTACTTCCGCTTCGCCTCTTCGCGCTCCTTGGCGGCCTTGATGACCTCGTCGGAGACGTTCTTCGGGCACGGGGCGTAGTGGCTGAACTCCATCGAGAACTGGCCGCGACCGGAGGTCATGGTGCGCAGGTCACCGATGTAGCCGAACATCGCGGACAGCGGGGCTTCCGCCTTCACGCGGACGCCGCCCGGGGTCGGCTCCTGGCCTTGGATCATGCCCCGGCGACGGTTGAGGTCGCCGATCACGTCACCCACCTTCTCTTCCGGAGCGAACACATCGAGCTTCATCATCGGCTCGAGGATCTGCGGCGCGCACTTCGGCATGGTCTGGCGATAGGCGGCCTTGGCGGCGATTTCGAAGGCGATCGACGAGGAGTCCACCGCGTGGAAACCGCCGTCGGTGAGGATGACCTTGAAGTCCAAGCAGGGGTAGCCGGCAAGCGGTCCCTTGTCCACGGAGGTCTTGAAGCCCTTGTCAACGGCCGGGATGTACTCCTTCGGCACGTTGCCGCCGACGACCTTCGATTCGAAGATGAAGCCGGAGCCGGGCTCGCCGGGCTCGATGGTGTAGTCGATCTTCGCGAACTGACCGGAACCACCGGACTGCTTCTTGTGGGTGTAGCTGTCCGACACCGGCTTGGTGATGGTTTCGCGGTAGGCGACCTGTGGGGCGCCGACGTTGACCTCCACCTTGTGGGTGCGCTTGAGGATGTCGATCTTGATGTCGAGGTGAAGCTCGCCCATGCCCTTGAGGATCATCTCATTGGTTTCCTCGTCGGTTTCGACGCGGAAGGACGGGTCTTCCTGGACCATCTTGCCGATGGCGTTGGCCAGCTTCTCGGCATTGGCCTTGTCCTTCGGAGCGATGGCGATCGAGATCACGGGATCCGGGAACACCATCGGCTCGAGGGTGGCGGGATTCTTCTCGTCGCAAAGGGTGTGCCCGGTTTGCACGTTCTTGAGACCCACGATCGCGACGATGTCACCCGCCTGTGCGGACTCGATTTCGTTGCGGTCGTCGGCGTGCATTTCCACCATACGGCTGACGCGTTCGGTCTTGCCGGTGAAGGAGTTCAGGATCACGTCACCCTTCTTGATGGTGCCCGAGTAGATGCGGGTGAAGGTCAGGGCGCCGAACTTGTCGTCCATGATCTTGAATGCCAGCGCGCGCAGCGGCTTGGCCGGATCGCTGACGGCGAATTCGCCGGTCTCGTTGCCTTCGGCATCGACTTCCGGCAGCGGCTTCACTTCCGGCGGGGACGGCAGGAAGTCCACGACCGCGTCGAGCACGAGCTGGAGACCCTTGTTCTTGAAGGAGGAACCGCAATAGGTCGGGAAGAACGCCATGCTGATGGCGCCCTTGCGGATGCACTTCTTGATGGTGTCGATGTCCGGCTCCACACCTTCGAGGTACTTCTCCATCACCTCGTCGTCCTGCTCCACGGCAGTTTCGATGAGGGCGGCACGGTATTCCTCGACCTTGTCCACCATGTCGGCGGGCACGTCGGTGACCTTGAAGTTTTCCGGCTGGCCGGAGTCGTCCCAGATGTGGGCCTTGCGGCTGAGGAGATCGACCACGCCAACGAAGTCGGACTCGGTGCCGATCGGCAGGACCATCACCAGCGGGACCGCGCCGAGGACCTTCTTGACCTGGGCAACCACGCGGTAGAAGTCCGCGCCGATACGGTCGAGCTTGTTGACGTAAATGACGCGGGAGACCTTGGAGTCGTTCGCGTAGCGCCAGTTCGTTTCGGACTGGGGCTCGACGCCACCGGAACCGCAGAACACGCCGATGCCGCCGTCGAGGACCTTCAGCGAGCGATACACTTCGATCGTGAAGTCAACGTGGCCCGGGGTGTCGATGACGTTGAACTGGTGGCCCTTCCAGAAGCAGGTGGTGGCGGCGGACTGGATGGTGATGCCGCGCTCGGCTTCCTGTTCCATGAAGTCCATGGTGGA
>CBKZPU010000390.1:0-2120 GCA_966696705.1 uncultured Verrucomicrobiaceae bacterium
GAATCCTCCGTCGCGAGATCCGTCCCGCGCAGCGTTTGCGTGAAAAGGATCGTCTCCTGTTCCGGCGTTGGTGCTTCGAGTTCCCAGCGCTGCTTCAATTCGGCGGCGATTCTCTCGCGGATCTCCGGCATGGCTTGGGAAAGCAGGGCTTTCTCGGCGGCATTAAGGCGCTGCCACGCGTAGGGCCGCAGGTGCTTGGCGAGGTCGCGGCCGAGCAGGATGTCATCGATCACCGTCGGCTCGCGCTTCTCGGCGAGCATCGGTTTCACATGCTTGTTGAAGAAGTCCGCGTCCTTGCGGGCGAGAAACAGGTGTAGCTCGTGGCAGGCGTGTTCGGAAAGGAAGGCGAGCTTCTGCTTCTCATCGAGTGATGGCCAGTCGAGCAGCGGCAGGAAGTCATTGAGCAGGGCATCGCCACTCGCACCGAACAGGAACTTATGCGCTTCCGCCAGCGTGGTGAAGGCACGCCAATCGGCGTCGATCACGCTCTCGATGCTGGCCTCCGCGCCCTTTGCCAAGGCGGCAGCGCGGCGGGTGCCGACGTGATATTTCTGGGCATCCAGCGGCCGGGTGAGCCGGCGATCGCGCAGCGGCGTGTCCGATGCCTTCAGCGGCACGACGAGATGATGCCGCCCGGCGGGATCGGCAGCGACAATGTCGATGACCTGGCAAGTCGCGAAATCCGCCGCGGGCACTTGCACGAGGCCATTCGCGCCGACCTCAAGGTCGTAGCGCAGCACCGATGGCACGGCGAGGAAGTCGATGGTCGGTCCGCTGTCCTCGCCGGTCTTCCGCGACTCGGGGACCGGAGTGGGCGCTCTCATGCCCCGTCCGCCGGAACCGCTCCCGGTGCCGCGTCCGCCGCCTCCAAGCTGTGGTTCTTGCCGCGTTTGCACGACATCGTCCTCGCTCCATCGATTCACTAACAGACCGGGACGCGGCAGCATCGAGCCGGGGAAAGTTTTCGCCGCGCGGCGGTCGAGGATGTAGCGCATCTCATCGCCGATCCGGCTGTCCTCTTGGAAGGCGAAGCCCGTGAAACCGGGGAGAAGCACCTTGGACATCGGCGGCGTGAATGGTTGCAGCGCCTCGCCCGAATCCCATGAGTGAAGGAAGCGGCTTCCGAGCAGCGAGACCCGCGTGCCGGGCATCGCGCCCTCGATGCGGACGACGAGCGAGCCAGCTTCCTCCGTCGCCGCGGCAATGAAGGGCAGCGAGGGCAAGTAGTGCGGCAAGAGGCGGGTGGGGGACACCAGCAGCCCATCGCGTTCCACGCCGCCGGAGACATTCAGGGCGATCTCGTGGCCATCGAGCGTCAGCGTGAAGTTGCCGGCGGGCAGCCCGCGGACAACGAGGCGGCGGTTCTCCACCGCGAGCTTGTCGGAATGGTCGCGCAACACGACCCCGTCGCGCTTCTCTAACAAACTCACCCGCGCGTGCTCCGGCATGGCCATGAAGCGCACCAGCGGCAGGCGGATTTCATCGCGGGTGGCGAGGTGAAGCTGCTCCGGCAGGTCGATCCAGCCGCCATCCTCATCCGGGAAATAGCCGGCTGGAGCGATGTCGGAGCCGGTGACTCGGACCTCGGCGATGTCGAGGAGCTTGCCCAGGGCGACGCGGCCGTGGTCGTCGCTGCGCAGGGACAGCTTGATGGTTTCCAGATGATGGCGGTGCTTGAACTCGAAACTGAGCGGCCGCAAGGCAAGCGGCTCTCCATTGCGTCCACGCAATTCGACGCGGTGGCCGTCGGTGTCGCGGGTGAAGAACGCGGCAGCGATTCGTCCCGTGCCGAGAATGCCGTTCATCGCATAGGTGTGCTCGGCCGAGAGCGAAATTGGGTCCGCGCCGTCGCGCGGGGTGACGGTGCCGGTCAGGCGGAGCTTCAGCGAAATCGCATCCGCGGGCACCTGGAAGGGCACGGAGACCTTCGGCGCGAGCTTGAGGTCGCCGCCGATGACCCGCTCGGTGGTGATGCCGCCATTGAGCGTGGCGACCAAGGTGAGAGACGGCTTCTCGATCCACTCCAGCGGCAGCTCGTGACCGTGGCTGGTCAATTGCAGGCGCAGGAAGAGATTCGCCTGCTGGTCGGCGAGGAGTTGCTCGCGATCGAGGTGGAAGCG
>CBKZPU010000391.1:0-2111 GCA_966696705.1 uncultured Verrucomicrobiaceae bacterium
TGTCACCCATGTCCGCGCACGTCTGTTACCTATGTCCCGAGCCTTTACACGGAGAGCGGTCCCTGCCTTTCAGGCTCCTCGCGGCATCGACTTCATCACCACGACTTCACCTCGTCGCTGTCGCCGGCTTTCCCGTCGGCGCCGAAGCTCCAGATGATGACCCTCTTCTGCCGGACGATCTCGCCCTGTCGGATCGGATCCGGGATTTCATTGTCGTCATCGCTGTCGAACCTGATGTGCAAGGGATAGCCCCAGGCATCGAACATGCCGACCACTTGGCGGCCGGAGTAAATCAAGCCGCCTTGGTTCTTGTTGCTGCCGATCTTGGTGGTGAGGAAGACGAGGCCCTTGGGGTTCTGAATGTCACCTCCGGGGTCTTCCTTGCCGGTGAGGATTTTCACGAGCTCGGCACCGGGCTGTCCGTCCACGGTCAGTTCATCGGTGCCGCCCACGTCCGGGAGCCGGTTGTAGGTGTGGTAGTATTGATCGATCGCCTGGTACAAATCCATCACGCTGCTCTGGGTCACCAGGGATTTCTGCCGCTTGTTGACCGTCGCGATGGCGGCGAAGCCCAGCGCGGCGAGCACCATGATGATCGAGATGACGACCAACAGCTCGACGAGGGTGAATCCGTGCCGCGTGCGGGAATGGGGATGGGTTTTCATGGCGTGGCTCTATGACTCCAGGTTCGTCGAGTAGAGCGGTTTTCCGAGGCGGTGGCAATGAGGGAATGATAGAATCAGTGATCGGTGATCGGTGATCGGTGAGACAGCCCGCTTGGCGAGAGGTGAACCGCGGAGTCACGGGGGAACGCAGAGGGGAAAGATGCCCGGGAGTGCGTTTCAGGCAGATACGGGAAGGCTCGCCCGCTTCAACCGCCGGGCGCGCCAGAGGAGTGGAAGGGACCACGGGATGAGGAGGGCGAGCAGGAGGAGCCAGTAGGGGAGATAGAGGGACCACGAGCCGGGGCCGGCGCCATCCGCCTTGATTTGGATCATCTCCCGAAAGAAGGGCGGTGCGATGGGTATCCCCTCATGGAATGTCTTCCGCGCGCGCACGAGAAATGGGGCGGGGAAGAACGCGCGCGGCCAGTCACCGGGATAGGGTTGCGCGGAGCCTCTCTCGAGTAGTAAGCCGCCCGCTCCCGCGGCGACCTCGCGGGAGATGACGATGCCGCGGGCACCGCTGGCGGCGCCGAATTGCCCCCAGTAAAGCCCGGAGGCATTGCGGCACGAGTCCCACCACGCCCAGCAGGTGAACGTGACTAACAGGAGGCCGGTCCAGAAGGTGAACGAGCGGTGGAGGGCGAGGGCGGGTTTCACGATGAGCGGAACGGTGACAGGGCGCGCGGTGGAAGTACGATGGCGGTAGTAGTTTCACGGGGCTTTCCCGTCATCGTGGCTTTCGCCGATCCCGGAGGGACGGCATGAGTGGTGTTAGAGAACGCTGGAGTCGATGTCGCCGTGGTAGGCGAAGGTGCCGCGATCCGGGAGCCAATCGAAGTGGACGTCGAGGCCGAGGTAGTCTTGATCGCTGGCGGTTTCGTGCGGATGCGAGTGGCGGCCGAGGCAATGGACGAGGAAACTGAGGCGGTACTCCTTGCTGCGGCCGACGCGGGGGAACCACGGCTCGTCATTCACGCGGTAGCTCTCGCTGGCGATGTAGTACTCGCCGGTGAGCATCTCGAGGGCGGGGAAGCCGCAGACGGCGGACCCGGAGGTTAGTGAGCGGTCATCGAGGTAGGCCTGCACGGCCTGGTGGACTGCGGCCAGGATGGCCTCGCGCTGGGCAAGGGCGAGCTGGAGATTGTCCGCGCCGAATTTTTCATCGGCCGATCTTGAAAACGGACAGGCCCACGGAGGATGGGGGATCAATCGCAGGGAGATCATGAGGGTGGAATTGCCGGGTTCTACCGGATCAGCCCTGTCGGCACGTGGAGGTGGATCACCTGGGTAACGTGTGCCGGTTTGTCCATGGGTCGATGATGAGGGTGTCTTAATGGCGGAGGAAGCGGCGAGATCGGATATCGGGTGGATGGGAATCCGCCAGCAAAAGCTCATCGCGAGGAAAGGCAGTGAACCGCGAAATCACGCGAAAGGACGCGAAATTTG
>CBKZPU010000392.1:0-2110 GCA_966696705.1 uncultured Verrucomicrobiaceae bacterium
CCACCTCGATTGAGTTGGCATCGGTAAAAAACCCGACCGCGTAGCGGTCACGGATAGTAGCCGTGGACTTCAGTCCACGGATCCGGTCCGAGTATAGATGGTGTCGCGTCGCGACACAGGAACCGGAGTTTGGCGGACCGAAGGCAAGAGTCGCAGCCCCGCCCATCGGCTTCCGGTGTCGCTACGCGACACGTTCGACGCCGCGTCGTAACCGTGGACTGAAGTCCACGGCTAACGTCCTTGGTCGCTACGCGACCGGGAGGCGCTATCCAACCGTTGGATCAAGCCGATGCCAACGCCTCATCGATCACCTCGATCATGAAGTCCGCGTCGGCTTCGGTGATGCACATCGGCGGCTTGAGGCGGAGGACATTGCCGAAAAGACCACCCTTGCCGATGAGCAGGCCGAGATCCTTGCATCGCTCGAAAACGGCGGCGCACTCGTCGCGGGCGGGCTCTTTTGTCGTGCGATCCTTCACCAATTCCATCCCGAGCATCAGCCCGAGCCCGCGGACCTGGCCGATGAGCGAGTGCTTCTCCGCGAGGCGATGGAAACCGTTTGTTAGGCGGGCACCGATCTTGAGCGAGTTCGCTTGCAGTCCCTCCTTCTCGATCACCCGCAGCACCGCGCGTCCCTGCGCCATCGACACGGGATTTCCGCCGAAGGTGTTGAAGTGAATGCGGCTCGCCAAGGTCTTCGCAATCTCCGGCGTGGTCACCACCGCGGCGAGCGGGCAGCCATTGCCGATCCCCTTGGCCATGGTGACGATGTCGGGGATCACGCCCTGCGTTTCGAAACCCCAGAAATGCGTGCCGGTGCGGCCGAAGCCGGCCTGCACTTCATCCGCGATGCACAAGCCGCCGGCGGCACGGGCATGCTCGTAGGCGTGCTTCAAGTAGCCATCGGGAAAGACCACCGTGCCGCCGACGCCTTGGATCGACTCGGCGATGAAGGCGCCGATCCTTCCCGAGGTGCCGAATCGAACGAGATCCTCCACGTCCGCCGCATACTTCTTCCCCGCGTCCGGATCGTCGCTGCCGAAAGGCCCGCGATAGACATCCGGCATCCGCGCGTGTTGGACGCCGAAGGAATGCGGCACGTTGAACTTCCACGTGTGGTGCGAGGTCAGCGCCATCGCCGACGGGCTGCCGCCGTGGTAGGCATTGCGCAACGCGATCACGTCGTAGTTCCCGGTGTAAGCGCGGGCCATGAGCACCGCAAGATCGTTCGCCTCCGAGCCGGAATTGACGAAATAGCAGACCTTCAGGTCGCCCGGCATCTTCGCCGCGAGTTCCTTGGCGTAGAGCGCGATGTTCGGGTGCAAATAGATCGTCGTGGTGTGGGAGATCGTCTCGTTCTGGAGATTCGCCGCGGCCACGACCTCGGGATGGCAGTGCCCCACGCTCACCGTGACGATGCCGCCGAAGCCATCGAGATAACGGCGGCCCTTGTCGTCGAAGACGTACTGCCCTTTCCCTTCCACGATCGCGATGGGCTTCTTGTAGTAGTGGAAGATGCCCGGGCTCACATAGGCTTGGCGCAGCGCGAGGATCTCCTCCGGCGAGGGTCCATCGTAGGGCATCGGGGTGTAGTCGAACGGAGGTAGTGGCATGGTGGGTAGGGATTCGAATCAACCACAGATGGACGCGGATAAACACAGATCACGAATCGGACTCAGCCGTCTTCACTCTCCGCCATCCGTGTCCATCCGTATTCATCTGTGGTTAGAAATTGGAACGGGAAAAAACCGGCGGAAGATGAGGTAAAGCACGAAGGCGAGCGCGAAGCCGACGAACCACGCCTGCTGATAGATCGTCTTGAAGACACCGGACACCGAGGCGGGGTCGATGGCTTGGATGTGGGCGAGGAAGCCGGGCAGGTTTGGCAGGACAGCCAGAACGAACGCGGCGATGGCCGCGAGGCTGAAGCCATTCGTGTAGCGGTAGATGCCGTTCTCCCGATAGAGTTCGTCGGTTTCCAGCTTACGGCCGCGCAGCACGAAATAGTCGGCGATCATGATGCCGGCGATCGGTCCTAACAGCGCGCTGTAGCCGATCAGCCAGGTGAAGATGTAGCCGCTGGGATCGGCGACCAGCTTCCACGGCATCA
>CBKZPU010000393.1:0-2104 GCA_966696705.1 uncultured Verrucomicrobiaceae bacterium
GCAGCCCCAGGTTGACGATGGATGAGCGATGGCCGCCTGAAGGGCGGCGATGGGGCCGGTGAAACCCTACGCTTGGTACTTCGTGCCCCATCCCGCCCAATTCAGGGCGGCATCATGCGGCCTATAGACCCGGGGCTGCGCTATCGCTTGCCCCGGGCTATTTCATGATGCCCCGTTGGGGCGCCAAACAGATACCCCGCTGCTTCGCGGATTCTTGCCTTCGAGCACTTCCAGAATGAGGTGCCCCTGCAACCCGTCCTCCGTAGCCTTGGCAAAGGAGGATTGAGGTGCTTGAAAGATGTGATGGTGGCGAGCTTTCCCGGCAGCGGTTTGGATCAAGCCCAGCGGCGCTACCGGCAGCTGCTACTAGGGAAGTAGTAATTCCAGGGTCATCCGTCCAAGCCGAGTTCCTTGCGATGGGCTGGGGTGGACGGGGCGATGTCCCGTCAGCCGATCGCTATTGGCCAAGTCCAAGCCGTCGATCCGCATCGTTCCGCACCTTTCGATAGAGCGCCGCATCATCGCGCAGGCTCTTGCCATAGGACGGAATCATTTCCTCAAGCCGCTTCTTCCAATCCGGCAGGCGCCTCGCGAAGCACTTGCCGAGGATGTCCAGCATCACGTCCACCGCGGTGGACGCCCCGGGCGAGGCTCCGAGCAACGCGGCGATCGAACCATCCGCCGCGGCGACGATCTCGGTGCCGAATTGAAGCACGCCGCCTTTCGTTGGATCCTGCTTGATGATCTGCACGCGCTGGCCGGCGGTGAGGAGTCGCCAGTCTTCCAACTCCGCGGCGGGGAAGAACTCCTTCAACGCCTCCAGCCGGTCCTGCGGACTCTGCATGACCTGCTCGATGAGATAGCGCGTCAGGTCCATGTTGTCCTTCCCGACCGCGAGCATCGGCACCAGGTTCGACAAGCGGACCGAGCCGGGCAGGTCGAAGAGCGAGCCGGACTTGAGGAACTTCGGCGAAAAGCCGGCGAAGGGGCCGAAGAGCAGCGTGTTCTTGCCATCGATCACCCGGGTATCGAGGTGCGGCACCGACATCGGCGGCGCGCCGACGGCGGCCTTGCCGTAGACCTTGGCATGATGGCGCTCCACGATCGCGGGATCGTCGCAGACGAGGAATTGCCCGCTGACCGGGAAGCCGCCGAAGCCCTTGCCCTCCGGGATGCCCGACTTCTGCAGCAGCGGCAGCGAGGCCCCGCCCGCCCCGACGAAGACGAAGGGCGCGGTGATGCCGCGGTTGATGTTCTTGGCGAGGTTCCGGACGGTGAGATGCCAGCGACCGTCGCGCTTGCGCTTGATGTCGCGCACCTGGTGGTGGGTGGCGATCTTCACCACGTCCTTCGACGCGAGGTGATCGACCAGCGCCTGGGTCAGCGCGCCGAAATTCACATCCGTTCCGCCGGCGGCGCGGGTCGCGGCGAGCGGCTCGGACGCCCTCCGGCCATCCAGGAGCAACGGCGCCCATTTCCGGATGACCGCGTGGTCTTCGGTGTATTCCATTTCGCCGAAGAAATGGTGGCCGGCCATGGTCTCGTGGCGGCGCTTGAGGAAGGCCTGGTTCTCCTTGCCGAGCACGAAGCTCATGTGCGGCACGGCGGTGATGAACTCGCCCGGCTCGGGCAGGACGCCGCGGCCGACGAGGTAGGCCCAGAACTGCTTCGAGACCTCGAAGGCCTCGTTGATCTCGAGCGCCTTCGAGATTTCCACCGAGCCATCGGCGTTCTCCTTCGTGTAGTTCAGCTCGCACAGCGCGGCGTGGCCGGTGCCGGCATTGTTCCACGGGTTCGAACTCTCCTTCGCCACCTCCGCGAGGGCCTCGACGATCTGGATCTTGAGCGTCGGATCGAGTTCGTGGAGCAAGACGCCAAGGGTGGCGCTCATGATGCCGCCGCCGATCAGGACGACGTCGGCTTCGGCCATGGTTTCTACGCGCTTCATGGGGAAATCGGGGGCCGCCGGATAGGGTCAGGCCGCCCGCTTGGCAATCCCCGGCCGCGCGTGTTCCACGCCAATTTTTCACACGCAGCCGCCAATCCGGCTCATGGAATTCTGTTCGAGCGCGGGGTCAGCGCCGCAAATGGGGATGATGCTTGC
>CBKZPU010000394.1:0-2051 GCA_966696705.1 uncultured Verrucomicrobiaceae bacterium
CCCCGGCCAAACGCAGGAATGAACCGCAAAGAGCACAAGGAACGCAGAGAATGGGGCCTGAACCTCCTTTTCCAAATCTTTGCCTTCGCGTTCCCTGCGTTAGAAAACCTCGCCGCATGATCGAGCTTTCCCTCACCGAACTCGCCGCGTGGGCCATCGGGATCACGATGGTCATCGTGGCATTTTTCGAGTGGGTGTCCCGCTGGTCGGCTGGCAATGCCGAGCGCCGCTCGCTGCGCAAGCGGGTGACCTGCCGGCTTTGCCTGTTGGTGGTTGAGGATGAGGGTCGCGGGCGTATTTTCCATTGTCCTCACTGCGGTGCGGAGAACGAACGTGGTCGCAATAAAAGTCTTGGCTGAAATTCACGGGACCAAGGCTGGAAGCCGCAGCCACGGTTTGGGATGAGGCTTGCCACCCATCCCCGCAGCCACTAAGGACCCCCGAAATTCCCGTCACGCCACGCCCAACTCACACATCATGAGCGAAAGAAGAGTCGTCATCACCGGTATCGGCTGCGTCAGCCCCCTTGGCAACGATCTGCAAACCACGTGGGACGGCATGAAGGCCGGGCGCAGCGGCATCGGCACGATCACCCAGATCGATCCCTCGCCCTACGAGTGCAAGATCGCCGGTGAGGTGAAGGACTTTTCCCCGGACCAGTACTTCCGCGTGCCGAAGGACTCGCGCCGCTCCGACCGCTACGTGCAATTCGCCGTGGCCGCCGCGAAGATGGCGATGGAGGACAGCGGCGTCGATGTCTCCGCGATCGACTCGCGTCGCTTCGGCGTGATGGTCGGCAGTGGCATCGGCGGCCTGGGCACGCTGGAACGGGAGCACGAGGTCTGCCTGACCAAGGGACCGAAGCGCGTCTCGCCCTTCACGATCCCGATGATGATTTCCAACATCGCGAGCGGCATCATCTCCATGGAGTACGGCCTCCACGGCCCGAACATGGTGATCGTCACCGCCTGTGCGACTTCCAACCACAACATCGGGGAAGCGTGGCGCATGATCAAATTCGGCGATGCCGATGCCTTCCTCGCCGGTGGCGCGGAATCGACCATCCTGCCGATGGGGCTCGCGGGCTTTTCCAACATGAAGGCGCTCAGCACCCGCAACGACGCGCCGGAAAAGGCCTCCCGCCCCTTCGACAAGGACCGCGACGGCTTCGTCATGGGCGAAGGCGCCGGCGTGGTGATGATCGAGGAACTCGAGCATGCCAAGAAGCGCGGCGCGAAGATTTACGCCGAACTGGTCGGCTACGGCGTCAGCGCGGATGCCCACCACCTCAGTGCCCCGTCGCCCGATGGCACCGGCCCGGCGTACGCGATCGGCATGGCCCTCAAGCACGCCAAGCTGAACCCGGAAGAAGTCGACTATCTCAACGCCCACGCCACCTCGACCGGTCTCGGCGACATCGCCGAAACCCGCGCGATCAAGCTCGCTTTCGGCGACTATGCCAACAACGGCCTGATGGTGAGCTCCACCAAGTCGATGACCGGCCACATGCTCGGCGCCGCCGGCGGCATCGAGTTGATCGCCTCGGTCATGTCGATCGTGGACAACGTGGTTCCGCCGACCATCAACGTCGAAAACCAGGATCCCGAGTGCGACCTCGACGTGGTGCCGAACACCGCCCGCGAAACGAAGGTCGATGTGGCTCTGAGCAACAGCTTCGGCTTCGGCGGCCACAACGCGTCGCTGCTGGTGAAGCGCTTCTAACAAAGGTAGGGCGGACCGGCCCGGTCCGCCGACTTTCCCCAACACGGCGCGGCGGGCCGCCGCGCCCTACCGGCTCGCATGAATTCTCCCGTTCACGTTCACCACTCGCGGGTTTCCTTCGGCGACACCGATTGCAGTGGTTGGCTGCATTTCCCGACCATCTTCCGCCACGTGGAGGAAGCCGAGCATGCCTTTTTCCGCGAGCGGGGGATTGCGATCATCAGCCGCGAGGAAGGAGGCTGGCCGCGGGTTCATGTGTCTTGCGATTTCAAGCGACCGCTGCGTTTCGGCGACGAGATCCAAGTCCAGCTCGGCATCGAGCGCATCGG
>CBKZPU010000395.1:0-2000 GCA_966696705.1 uncultured Verrucomicrobiaceae bacterium
TCGAGAACTTGGAAGCGCAACTCGAGCGTAGCAAGGCGGCCCAAGAAGCGTTCCTGATGGCGAAAGGAAGGCCACCGGAAGGCGCAGGAACAGTCGATTGCCGAAGCCCAAGCGAAAATTCAAGAAGACATCGCGAAGACCCGGCAAAGGATCACAGAGCTCGAAGAGGAGCACCGGAAAAGGAAAGGCGATCTCGCTTCCTTTGATCGACCGGAAGCGATTGCGGCGCGACGGGCCGAAATGAAGAAACAACAGGCCGAGGCCGCCGCGATCGGCCGGACGCTTGCGGAGGATACGCCGGAGAAGTTCGACGCCCGCCAGAAGGTGGCTATGCAGAACTCCATCCGCCGAACCGCCGAGCAAATCGCCAGTATGAAGAAGTCACTGGCGTCCTCGCGGAGTGAAACAAGCAGGGCCGACCAAGCGAGGGCGAAAGTCAGTAAGCAGATAGCCGAGGGGGAGCGCCAGTTCACCAAAGATATCGAACTCGCAGAAAAGCGGATTGCAGACGCCCGGAAGAAGCTCGCGGACCAGATCGAAGAGTCCACCCGGAAAGGCGACGATCCGACGGCATTCGACCGCTACTGCAAGGATCACGGATTTCCGCGCCATTAGGAGATCACGCGGCGTCTTGATCGACTCCGCCACCCTGACTTGGCGGAAGCTGAGCGGGAACGAACGACCCCACCCCGCCCCGTGCCGGGTCAGTTCGAGTTTTCGACCGCGTCCTTGAGCGGACGCTTGATGGCGTAGCCCTCGCTGACCGTGCGGCCGTCTTCCGTGACGGTCCGCTTGGTGAGACATCCGGACAGACTGGTGAGCAAGATCGCAATCGCGGCGGTCTTCAGGAGGAGTTTCATCAATGCCCCTCCTAGCCCGCCGGAGAGAAGTGGACAAGCCGCGAGGCGAGGCACGGACAAGCGACCTGGCCACCCGCAGGGCCGCCCGTCAAAGAAGTGCTCGCCGTCGCCGCCCGGGCTTATCACGTTTCATCCTCATGAACCCCCTCGTCATTCCGTCCGGAGGCACCAATCTGAACATCCTTGGCATCCCGATGGTAGTCCGACTGCGCGGCAGCGACACCGGCGGCATCGTCGGGGTGGCCGAATCGCATGACGTGGCCAGCAGCGGCCCACCCTTGCACGTCCATCAGCGGGAGGACGAGACCTTCCAAGTGCTCGAGGGCGAATACGAATGGACCGTGGGCGACAAGACCTTCGTCGCGGGCAAGGGCACCACAATCTTCGCTCCGCGCGGCATCCCGCATGGCTACCGCTACCTCGGCACGGAGACCGGCCGGCTGATGTGCACGATCACTCCCGCGGGCTTCGAAGGATTCTTCGAGGAAGTCGGGGCGTTGAGCCCGGAAGAGCAGCAGGATCTCCCGCGGATCCTGGCGATCGCGGCGACCTATGGCCTGGAATTTCTCCCGCCGCCCGGCTCCTGAGGTCGCGACGTGGCGACCGGCATGCTTGCCATCCGCGGCGCATTCGGGCAACTTTGCCTGAAAGTCCACCCTCCCGAACGATCCATCGCCGGGGGAAGGTCTCCTCAACGAAATCCGATGCCGAAACGCCTCTCCGAAATCACGGGTTCACTCAGACAACTCGGTCGCACCCGTGTGACCGACCGGAGCTTCATCGAGCTCCTGAACACGGACCTCAAGGACCTCGAGATCGGCTCATCCCTCCGCAAGCTGGGGAATACCAAGGTGATGGAGTGGGATTTCAAAACCACCCTGCCGGCCGTGCACAAGTTCGCTCACCAGGAAGTCGATGTGGTGGGCTGGGTGAAGCGGGTCGCCCACTACAAGGTGATGGAATGGGACTTCAAGGAGGCCTTGGCCAAGGAGGACGACCGCCCCGCTTCCGAAACACCCGCGGAGACGGCAAGGAAGATCCCCGGGCCGGAGGAAATGGCGGAGATCACCGGACGGCTGAAGAACTTCCTTCAGTACGTGACGGTGAACCTCATCGAGGAACCGGGACGCGCCCAGATCC
>CBKZPU010000396.1:0-1990 GCA_966696705.1 uncultured Verrucomicrobiaceae bacterium
GCCAAGGTGAATGGCCTCGTTACCACCGTGGGTCGTTCGTTACCTTCCCCCCCCCCACGCGCACTTCCTTCACGCCGCTGCCACCATCCGTGGCGGTGCCGCTAGCCTGCGGCGGGCTGGTCACTTGATTGCCGGCCGCCGGAGCGCTGATCGTCAGGGTCGGAGAGCTGTTGTCGATCTGGTAGTCGCGGACGATGAAGTCGCTCTCGTTGCCCGCCTTGTCCTCCAGCTTCACGTGAAGCTCGTAGCTTCCTTCCCCGGTCGCGGGCAGCGGGATGCTCCAGGTGTTGCCCGCCGGGCTCACCGTGGCACCGTCGCCGGAGTCGGTCTGCCATGAGGAGGTGGTGGCATTCCACCACTTGCCGGTGATGGTGTTGTAAACCCACCAATGCACCAGATGGACCCCGTAGCCGGTGTCGTCAGCCGTGCCGCTCGCGGTCGGCGCGCTGGTGCTGATCTGTCCTTGCGACGGGACCAGCACGGTCAACGTCGGAACGCTCACGTCGGCAGCAGCCACCGCCGCGAAGGCATTGACCCGGCCGAAGCCGTACCAGTTGTTATGACCGTTCGCGTCGTAGGTGACGTTCGCCGTGTCGATGAAATCGGCGGTATCGATCAGGCGCTGCCTTACTTGCTGCCGCGTCAGGTTCGGCTCGGCGGAAAGAATCAGTGCTGCCACGCCCGCGGCCACCGGCGTCGCGGCAGACGTGCCATTGAAGCCGGTCGTGTAGTTCGAGCTCGTATTGTAGCCGGCGGAGCCCATCCGGTCCACGGTCACCATGTCACCGGCGGCCGATCCACCCGGCGCGCAGATGTCCACGCCATTGCCGAAGTCGGAGTAGGGCGAGCGCGTGTCATTCCGCATCGTCGCGGCCACGCAGATGACCTTGGGATGCGAGGCGTAGCCATCGAGGTCCGAGCTTTCGTTGCCATTGCCTGCCGCCCACAGGATCACGCAGCCCTTGCCTCCGCGGCCATTGTCCGCGGCATCGATGATCGCGTCGCTAACGATCTGCGGGCAGGGATCGCTGGAACCGGTGCCATCCGCAGGTCCCCATGAATTGCTGATCACCCACGCGCCGTTGTTCTTCGCGTGCGCGATCGCGGCCGCCTCCATCGTCGGGGATGAAGTCGGGCCGAGCATCCGCACCGGCATCAGCCGGCAGTCGGGCGCCACGCCGCTTACCCCGGTCCCATTGTTTCCGCTGGCCGCTGCAAGACCGGCGCAACTGGTCCCGTGGTTGTCAACCGAGCGGTCGGGACGCGCGTCATTGTCGTTGCCGATGAAGTCCCAACCGCCGGTAAACTTGCCGCTGGCGAAGTCCTCGTGCCCGGTCGCCACCCCGTCATCCAGGATCGCGATCGTCACGTTCGGGTCGCCCTTGGTAATCTCCCATGCCCGCTCGGCCTTGATGTCCGCACCCGCGACACCGCCCGAGCCACCCGGGTTGTTCAGGTGCCACTGCTGCGGATACATCGGATCGTCGGGAACGAACCGCGAGACCTTCGGCCAGATGAAATCCGGCTGCGCATAGCGCACCTCGGGCATTACTTGCAGCCGGTTTGCCGTGTCGATCGAGGAAACGTCCGCGGGCACTTCCACCAGATAGGCGTTCGGCGCGTAATCACCGATCGGGGAAAGGATGGTTCCCTTCAATGGCTTCAGGATCTTGTTGGCTCGCGCCCGGGTGACGCCTTCCTTGAAGCGCACCACCAGCTCCCGCGTTTCGACGATGGGTTCCGCGGAGCCGTTCTTGAACAGCCGCACCCGGCGCAGCGCGCCCTTCGGTGCCACGGCATTCTCCGCGGGCACCGCCAGCAAGCGCCGCTTCGGATCGAACACTGCCGAGCGGTTCAGCGTCTTGCGGGCACTTCTCCGAACGTCGGCCTCCACCTTGGCGGGATCGCTTCCGGGCGCGAGTTCATATCCGGTCCAAGAGGACTCTTCCTTCAAGGGCACCTTGGTTGCGCCATTGAAATAGAAAGCGTC
>CBKZPU010000397.1:0-1987 GCA_966696705.1 uncultured Verrucomicrobiaceae bacterium
TGTTGAGCGCGCTGACGACGTAGTAATAGGTGCCGGCCTGCAGCCCCTTTTCGGTGTAGCTCGTGCTCCAAGCAGTGTAGTCGATGATGGTGTAAGGTCCGCCGCTGGTGGTGGCTCGCTTGATCGCGTAGTCGGTGGCACCGGATACGGAGTTCCACGTCAGGCTGGCCTGCCCGGCGCCCGGCGAGGTGACGGCCAGTCCCCCGGGGGCCGCAGCGGGCGGGGTCATGCCGGTGACGTTGCCGATGAACTGGATCTCCGCGGCATTGCCGAATCCGTTCGCAGGTCCGAGGTAGCGCACATAACGGAACGAGGTTCCGTTGCTGACGGCTTGGGCAGTGGGCACGCTGTTCGGCGGGGCGGATGAGATCGTGAAGAGATCCACCACGCCGCTGCTGAAGTCCGCCGTGTCGGAGCCTTGGAATTTCCCGCCCGTCATGCGTCCGCCGAACCCCTCCCGCGGGCAGTATTTCACTTCGGTGACGACCGCGCTCACGCCTTCTCCGAGGTCGAGCCCGGCCCATGAGACGGAAGTCGGACCGTCGAAGAAGTTCTTCAACGAGCCGTCGAAGAGGTGCTCCTTGCGGGCGACGCCGTTGTTCCAAGCGCCCTCGGTGCCGATGATCGTGCCGTAAAGCTGTCCATCGTGAGCGGCGGAAGCTTCCGCGCTGTGGGCGCTCTCGCCGTCCGGGTTGTTGGCGGAGACCACGTAGTAGCAGGTCGTGCCCGGCGGGACTCCGACGTCGATGTAGCAGGTGCTCTTGTCGCCGGTCTTGGCGAGATTGAGGTAGGGGCCGCCCGGGGTGGTGGCGCGCTTCACATTGTAACTCGTGGCGTACGCCGATCCCCGCCAGGAAAGCGTGACCTTGGCCCCCTTGACGTGGGCGCGCAACTGGCTCGGCGCGACACCGGAGGCGATCGGGTCGAGCGAGTGCGTCAGCGTGGTAAAGCCGAGTTGGTCGAAGCCGCCGCTGTTGCCGCCGTACTGGCCGCCGCCACCGTCCGGTCGAATCTGGTCGGCGGCGGCCTTCGAGAAGGGCGCCGCTATCCCCCTGCGGTTGACGTAGTGGTTGTAGATCAGATCCCAACCCGCGCGCGTGTGTCCCTGGCCGCTGCCGATGTTGGATTGGTAAACGTACTCGCAATTGACGTAGCTGACGTAGGGAACCTCGTGGAGCAGGTTGTGCTTGGCGAGATTCTCGGACATCGCCAGCACCGCGTTGTCCAACTCGCTGTAGAGATCGATGCCCTGGTTCCAGGCGATTTCACAGAAGGTGCCCAGCAATGGCACGAGCATGGTGGCGTGGCCTTGGTCGCGCCCGAACTCCTGCGACTGCCCGAGGCCGTTGGGATGGAGGTAGTGGAGCAGTTCGCCGATGCGGCCGGCGCCGACGCCGCTGTAGAAATAATCGATCGCCTCCTGGAAGATCGCCTCGTCGTCCAGCAGCACGCCGGTGGCGATCACGGTCGCCATGGCCGCCAGTTCCCAGTTCGCCCAGTAGTGGCTCCAGCAGGTGCCGTGGTGGTGGAAGAGGAAACCCCGGTCCACATCGTTGGGCGAGACGATCTTGTAGAACTGCGTGCGGACATAGTTCTGGAATTTCGCGAAGTCCGCCGGAGCCCAGCCGCTGTAGCCGCGAACGAGTTCGCCGGCGCAGGCGAGCTGGTAGCCGTAGAGGCCGGCGCGCAGGCTGACGTTGGTGTTGCCGTCCCACCCGGTGTGCGTGTTCGCCCACGCCATCAGGATGCTGACCGCCTTGGCTGCGTAGGCGGGATCGCCCGAGACGTGGTAGCGCAGCGCGACCTGATAGGCCGCCGCCGCGTCGCGCGCCACCGTGATGTAGTTGTCCGGTTGGGAACCCGAAACGTAGATCGTGGCCTGGGGATTCGGCGTGTGGCCGAGCTGGCCGTAGGGCGCGGCGACCAAGCGGTCGTAGCCCGCCGTCCAAGGCTGCTGGCCCGTGTCCACCTTGGCCTTCATCCGGTC
>CBKZPU010000398.1:0-1968 GCA_966696705.1 uncultured Verrucomicrobiaceae bacterium
ACTCGTCGGAATACTTGCCAAGCGCGACGCCGCAGCAACGGGAGTAGCAGATCTCGTTGTCCTCGATGATCCAGCCCTTGTTCCAATAGGCGCTAACGAGCCCGACCTGGCCGGCGGTGGGCGCGGCCCAGTTGGTGGCGGCATTGCGCAGCTCGAAACCGCGAACGGTGATGTGGTCGATGTTGGTCTTCTCCGGCGTGAAGACAGTGGGGCGGACGCTGACTTCGACCGCGGCTTCATTCGGGTTGATGCCGGGAAATTGGGCGTAGATCGTGGTCGTCTTGTCGGCACCGCCACCGGCGGCTTCGGCCTTGGCCCCGGCGGACGACTTGAAGACCAGATAAAGGTTCTTCACGCCGCTGGTTGGCTTGATGGTGGCCGTGAAATCCTGCCACTTTTGCCAGTCGCCGGTGGCGCCGACCTCGCAGGCGCCCAACAGCGGGCCGTCAAAGTGCCCGTCGCGCAGTTCGACAATGCCGCCAGTGCCAGAATGGGCGGCGGCGCGGATCACCACGCTCGTGGTGTTCGTGCCGAAGTTCACGTTGTCATGGCGCAACCAGCTTCCTTGCGAGATGAAGCCGACGCATTCGCCGCCCTCCGAACAGGGCACATTTTGCGGACCACTCCGCTGGGAGGCATTGCTGGCGATGACGGGCGCTTCATGACCCGGCTTGATCGTGACGAGGTTCAGCAGGTACTGCGGCGCGTCCGCCACGATCCCGTCCACGGTGGCAAACCACATTGGCTTCGCACCGGAGGGCTCCATGACGGCGTCGAGATTCGGCGCTTCGGCCAGCCATTCGCCGTCGAGAAAAACATTGCCGCGGCGGTGGCTGCGGCCGTTGCCGCTGAACCAATCGCCATGAACCTTTTCGGCATAGGGGTTGAAGCTTCCGAAGTAGGAACCCGGCAAGACCAGCTTCCAGGTGTCGCCTGCGACCTTCTCCCAGGTCTTGAACGCGTCCGAGCCGGTGATGACAACCTTCTCACCCTTCGCAGCCTGATAGGTGATGCGCTTCGCGTCCGACTCGCCGCCGCGCGGCGGATTGACCCGTTCCCGATAGACGCCGGCGTGCACGGTGATGGTGTCGCCCGGCATCGCCTTCAGCGCCGCGGCGGAGATCGTCTCGAGGGGTGCGGCCTGTGTGCCGGCGTTGCGGTCAATGCCCTGCGGCGAAACATGATACTCTCTCGCCGCCGCAATACCGGCGAGCAACAGACAGACCGATGTGGCGAAGCGGAAGAGGTCGGAGCGAGGACTCATGGCAAACGGAGCTGAAAGTGAGGAAGCTCCATCCCCACTCTACCGCCGCGGCGAGAACCGCCACCAATGATCCCTTGCGGAATTGCCGGTATTCCTTTCACCGGCAATTCCCCCGGATCAAGGATTTGCCTGCACCCGCAACCGGATGAAGCGTCGCGTCGCGGTGCTGGTCGTGAAGTTGTCGCGCACGATGAGTTGGGTGGAGGTGTCCGATTCGATCGTGGTGTTAGCCGTGGACCAACCGTCAAGCGCTCCGCAGGTCTCCACGACGTAAGTCACGTTGGTCGCCACGGGATTCTTCGGCACTGTCAGGCGCAGGTGCTTGCCGCCGCCGAGCAGCTCAAGGTCATGCACCAGCGGGTTGGCGGTGGCGGCCAGCGGATGGGTATCCAGTGCGAATTCCATGAGGTTCGAAAGACCATCGCCGTCGGGATCGGCGTCCGGCGGATTGGCACCGGCGTTGGCGTTCCCGAAATGCGCGGTTTCCCACGTGTCGATGATGCCGTTGCCGTTGGAATCCGGGTTGGTCTGCGTGGTGTAGGCGAGCAGCAGATTGTTGCCCGACTGGTGAACCGCCCACGTTCCCTGCGGAAGCATCAGGCCGCTCGTGTCCACGGTGAACTTGTCCGCGCTGAAGGCGGTGATGCCTCCGCTTGTTTGGACGATCACGAACGAGGCGCTCGCCTCGCTGAAATTCGCCAGCG
>CBKZPU010000399.1:0-1910 GCA_966696705.1 uncultured Verrucomicrobiaceae bacterium
GGCAGCAGGCTGCGCGCAGTCCGGGCCTCCGGCTACTGGTGCGGCGCTTCAGAATGAGGGAGCCCTGTTTCCACGGGCAAGCAAGGCCCACCCTCAATCCACGCGGATCAGGTTCTCATCGAAGCGCTGACGATTGGCCTCCCACCAGGCAGCCGCGGCACGCCGGTCGGTGAAGGTTTCATCGAGGAGGAACTCCAGGGCGTCCCGTGCCTCGTCCCGCACCCCGGCATCGGGAGCCGCGAGACCATCGAAGAGGAAGGGCAGGGTGGCGGGCGTGGCGCTGACCTCGAGCTCGGCCAAGCCGGCCAAAGCGACGTCCCGCCGCGCCCCGTGCATGGCCCGCACCAGCAACCGCTCGCGGGGGCCGTGCGGCAGTTCGCGGGCAACGTCCAAGGCGACCATGCGCACGTTCTTTTCCTCATCGCCAAAAGATCCGGCAATGAAGTCCACGACCTTCTCGTCGCGCACCCGCGCCGCGGCCTGCAGCGCCTGCGTCCGCTGCGCCTCATCGCCCGCGCGGCGAGCAAGCTCCAGCACGGGCAGGATCTCGGCGGCGACGTTTCCGGCCAGCAATTCCAGCACCTGCTCGCGGACCTCGCGGGAGTAGCCACCGCGCTCGAAGACCTGCCGCGCCAAGTCCAGCAAGCCACGGCCATAGCAGCGGACCTCGATCTCCCCGAGGACTTCCAGCCGCTCCCGATCCTCCTTGGCCGCATGGAATCGCGCGATCAGCCGCGTCAGTTCCTCGCGCGCCGCCGCGCCCAGGGCGGTGAACTCGCGCGCTTCGGCCGGTGCCCGGGGCATCGAGGGCAAGCCGGCCATGGGTGGCCGCTCGACCGGGCTCCGGGCGGGCGCGACTGCCGGTGCCGGCTTCGCTTGCCCCGCCCCGTCGCTCGTCGCGGGACGCGAGATCCAAGTGAGCAGCGCCCCGATCGCGATGCCCGAGCACAGGATCGCCACGTATCCCCACAGCTTGCCGTTCGATGGCATCACCGTCGCCTTTCTGTTTTTCCTTGGCCTACCATGGATAGCGGCCTTTGCCCCGCGCTGTCAAAGCAAGCCGCATCCAACAGTTGCCCCCAGCCCTTGACCCGCAGGGGCTTTCGCGGTTTATAGTCCGCGCAACCGAAACACCATGAGAGCCTGCGTCGCCATTTCCACACTCGTTCCCCTCGTCGTCACTTCCTGCGTCGATCTCAGCAATAGCATGGCCAGCATGCGCGGCGAGTCGCGCTACCTGGCCGGCTACTCGCAAAAGCGCGAGCACGACTGGAAATCCAGCCCGCTCCCGGATGACGTCTCCTACTGGGACGGCGATCACCTGACCGGGCCGGCCTCGATCCGGATCAATCTGACCCAGCAAAAGGCGTTCTTCTACAAGGGCGGACAACTCGCCGGCGTGTCGCGCATCTCCACCGGCACCGAAGGCCGCCGCACGCCATCCGGCAACTACAAGGTGATGCTCAAGGACATCGACCACCGCTCGTCCAGCTACGGGGTCTTCAAGGAAAAGGGCACCGATCGCGTGGTGGACGATGACGCCGAGGCGCACAACGAGCCGGTGCCGCCCGGCTGCTACTTCGAGGGCGCGCCGATGTTCAACTTCCTCCAATTCGCCCCGGCGATCGGCATGCACACTGGCTACCTGCCCGGCTACGCCGCCTCCCACGGCTGCGTCCGCATGCCCGACCGCATGGCCAAGAAGTTCTACGAAAACGCCGAAGTCGGCACGCCGGTCATCGTCGAACGATGAGTCATTCCCTGCCGAACCCGGAGACGGGCATCGAACTAACGCCCGCCCAAGTCTCGGAGTTGCTGCCGGCGGTCCAACGCGGTGAGATCGCCTTGATCGATTGCCGCGAGGACGACGAGTGGCAGTTCAACCGCATCGAAGGCGCGCGGTTGGTGCC
>CBKZPU010000400.1:0-1897 GCA_966696705.1 uncultured Verrucomicrobiaceae bacterium
AGCAGGGCTGCTGGCTTTGAGCGGCAGCAGGCTGCGCGCAGTCCGGGTCTCCGACGGCGGGGGCGGACTTGAATGGCTGGGGTGCGCTTGTCCCTTGCGTGGCGAGGGCCGGTCGCTAAGGTCGTGGCAATTCGCCACATGAATGACTCATCCTCCCCCACCGACTACGATGTCGTCATCTTTGGCGGGGCGTTTTCCGGCTCGGCGCTGGCGCTGCTGTTGAAGCGGGCTCGGCCGGAGACGCGGGTGCTGATCGTGGAGAAGTCGGAAGTCTTTGACCGCAAGGTCGGCGAATCGACCTCGGAGGTGGCCGGTTGCTTCATCACGCGGGTGCTGGGGCTGGCGCACTACCTTTCCTGCGAGCATTTCCAGAAGCACGGGCTGCGGATGTGGTTCAACACGCCGGAGAACGAGTGCCCGAACTGCTGCTCGGAAATCGGGCCGAATTCCCAGGCGCGCTTTCCCACCTACCAGCTCGACCGCTCGAAGCTGGACGAGCACATGCTGGAACTTGCCGGGAAGGAAGGCTGCGACTTGCTGCGGCCGGCGGCGATCAAGTCCTTCGAGCTGAATGGCGCGGGCAAGAACGTGGTGGTGCTGAAGCACGACGGCGAGACCCGCACGATCACGGCGGGCTGGGTCGCGGATTGCTCGGGCAAGGCGGCGCTGGTCGCCCGCCAGCGCGGGCTGTGGCGGAAGCTGGAAGATCACCCGGTGCACTCGATGTGGGTCCGTTTCAGCAACGTGCTCACGCTGGATTCCCACGAGGCGCGGATGAAGGCGAGCTGCCTGAAGAACGGCCCGACGGTGGGACGCGCCAGCGCGACGAATCATCTGATGGGCCGCGGCTGGTGGTCGTGGATCATCCCGTTGGCGAACGGCGACTTTTCCGCCGGCGTGACTTGGGACGAGCGGATTTTCACCCCGCCGTCGGAGGGCTCGATCGGCGACCGGGTGAAGCAGCACCTGGTGACGCACCCGATCGGCAAGCTGATGTTCGCGGACGCGGTGCCCGCGGAGAACGATGCCCGGATTTACAAGCACCTCCCCTATTATGCGACCCAGGTCTGCGGCGATGGCTGGGTGCTGGCGGGCGACGCGGCGGGCTTCATGGATCCACTCTATTCGCAGGGGCTGGATTACTGCGCCCACGCGACCTACTGCGCGCACAACATCATCCTCAAGGCCTTGCGCGGCGAATGCGTGAAGATGGCGCTGGCCACCCACAACGAGATTTACCCGCAGTCGTATCAGAGATGGTTCCACGGTCTCTACCGCAACAAGTACCAATATCTCGGCGACGCGGACCTGATGCACGCGGCCTTCCTGATGGACATCGCCGCGTATTTCATCGGCCCGGTGCGGGCGGTCTATGCGGACACCGACCGCGAGTACTCGACCATGCCCTACAATGGCACCGGCGGCGCGATCTTCGCGCGGCTGATGCGTTTCTATAACCGGCGGCTGGAAACGATCGCCCGCAAGCGACTGATGGCGGGCACCTACGGGAAGAACAACCTGAAGCACCGGCACCTGATCCGCGTGCCCTTCGAGCCGAATCTGAAGGCGGTGAGGCACTTGCTGGGCGGGATGAAGCTGTGGCTGAAGCTCGAAGCGGAGACGATGTTCACCCAGCCGGTTCCGGCGCTGCCGGATCCGATGGAAAAGGCGGCTGCCACGCGGGTGGCGGAGGCGTCGTGAGGGAGTGCGGGATGATCGGTGATCGGTGATCGGTGGAAAGGCAGGACAAAACCGCCAAGCCGCCAAGGGTGCCAAGGCGGCGGGCTTGGGGACCGGCACGCCAGATCTGGAAACGAGGCAATCCACCCCGTGCTTCCCCGCAGCAGGGCTGCTGGCATTGAGCGGCAGCAGGGCTGCACGCAGTCCGGGTCTCCGA
>CBKZPU010000401.1:0-1856 GCA_966696705.1 uncultured Verrucomicrobiaceae bacterium
GGTGAGCCCGAAGCCCCTGCCGACCCGCTCGGCGACATCGAAGCCCCGGCCGTCGTCGCGCAGGCTGAGGGTGACCCAGTCGCCGCCGTAGCGGAGGCGCACGACGATCCGGCCGGCAGCGGAACAACGCACGGCATTGATCAGCGCTTCCTGGCCGATGCGCAGCAACGTGTTCTCGTGCTCCGCCGGCAGTGGCCGCGGCGTTCCCTTGATCTCCTGGCGCGCCGCGATCTTGCCGTCGCGAGTGAGGTCGTTGGCGAAGCGTTGCAGCGCCGTCGCGAGATCCGCTTCGCCGAGTGCCAGGGGGCGCAGGTTCCACACCGTGCGGCGCGCTTCCCGCAAGCTGTCGCGGACCAGACCGCGGGCGTTCTCGATATGAACGCGGGCCTTGTCCGGGTCAGAGCTCACCTCATCGCGCACGCACTCGAGTTGGAGGGAGATTGAAGTCAGTCCTTGGGCGAGCGTATCGTGGATCTCGCGGGCGAACCGGCCGCGTTCCGCGAGCACCGCCTCGAACTCGCGGCGCTGCGCCTCCTGCTTGCGGCGGCGTTTGGTACGATTCCTGGCGTAGATCGTCAGCAGGCCCGCGACTCCTAACAGCATTCGCGTTTGGATGTTAGAATGCCGGTGGATGTTGGCACGAGAGCGTCAGCGGATGTCCATCGCCTGATCGGTTGGGTTCATGAAACCCGTCAGTTCGCGCAGCGCCCGCTCGCGCGGTTTCACCGGCCCATCAAGCTGATCTCTCCGATCTGCAGCCCGGTGGCGTTGCCGTGGTTTGCGGAAACGTGAAGGCGGTAAAAGCGGTAGGCGGTGGTGTTGCGGACGGAGTAGCTCCGCGGGAAGAAGCGGATGGAAAATTTCTCGTTTTCCCTGGTGTCGAGCAGGCTCCATTTCTGGCCGTCGTTCGATCCGAACAACTGCCAATCCTTCGGATCGCGGTCGGGCACGTCGTTGGCGCTGATGAGATCGTAGCGGTTCACCACGCGGCCTTTGCCGGGGCCGAAGTCGTATTGGATCCAGCCGTTAGGAGCGGAGAGGTGCCACTTGCTGCCGCAGTTGCGGTCGAAGGCCTTGGCCGCGCCTTCGTTGGACGAACCGCCGCTTTCGCTCGCGGTGCCGCCGGTGGCGATGGGGTTCATGGCGGGATAGGGTGTGACGGTTGCTTCCTGCGAATCCGCGCTGGTACCCGCGCCATTGGTGGCGGTGACGACGTAGTGGTAGGGCGTGTCGTTGGAAACCGTGGTGTCCACGTAGCTCGCGGTGGTCACGCCGGTGGCGACTTCGGAAAACGGACCGCCCGCGGTGGTGGCGCGTTTCACGGTGTAGCTTGCCGCGCCGAAGGATGGCAGCCAGCGCAACAGCGCCTTCCGATCACCCGGCGAGGCGAGGAGCGACTCCGGAGGTTCGGGGGCAAGGACCTTGCCGCCGGTTCCGCCGGTGATGCAGACGTTGCGGAAGGTCGAGGTGTTGAGCGTGCCGTTGGTGATTCCGCAGACCGCGAGACCCAGATATGCGGTGGCGGGCATGTTCTTGAATTCGCCATAGACGATGGGCGTCCAGCTCGTGCCGTCCCGCGAAGCGTAGCCGGTGATCATGGGACCCACGCGCTCGATCTTCAGCCAGTAAGGCAGCTTGGGCACCCAATAACCCTGGCATTCCCAGTTGGCGCCGCCATAGGTATTCGTCCAGCCGTGCATGTAGGCCTCGACCATCGACTGCTTGTCGTTGGGTGCCGGCTGAAAGGGGCGGAGGGCGATCCAGAGTTTGGAGCCAGGGGTGTCGTTGAGATCCGAGCGGATCATGATGCCCGCCTTGGCGTTCGGGTGGGTGTTTCCGACGGAATCGACCCGGGT
>CBKZPU010000402.1:0-1832 GCA_966696705.1 uncultured Verrucomicrobiaceae bacterium
GTCCGCCTCTCCGATCAGGCGGTCTTCCTGCTGGACCCCAAGACCGGCAACTACCGGCCCGCCCGTGAAGACCCGCGCTTCGCGCCGCCGCCGCAGCAACAGGATCTTCCCTTGCCAAAGATCGAGCCGGCCAAGCCGCTGTGAGGTGGCTTGTCCTCTGCCGTCCCGGCTCCGAAGTTGCCAGCCGAATGTAGTCGCCGGGGATTCATGCCATCTCCTAGCCTCGCGGCACAGGAGGAACTCAAGCATGGACCCTTCAACCCTCTTCTCGGTGGCCCCGACCTTCCCGATGGACGATGCCCGGATCCGGGACCGGAGCCGGGAGACCATGCTGCGGTCGCCCCTGACGTGGTTGCCGCTGCTCGTTGCAGGCGCCGCGGGTTTCGCGCTGGATGCGGGTGTCGCCGGCTTCGTCATTCTCCTCGGCGCGACCGCGGCGTTGGTGACCCGGTATTGGAAGAAGCGTAGGGCCTCGGTCGATGCTGCCAGCCTTCGGGAACTGATCGGTGAGAGCAATGCGGCGCAGGACCAGGAGCTGAAGCGCATCATCGGAAGCCTGGAGTCGAAGGGCTTGCCCCAGTATGCCCTGTGCCTCGGCCGCTTCCTTTTCTTGAAACAGACAATCGAAAAGGACGTTCACCGTGGCAGACATCTCGCCGTCTTTGCCCAGGAAATCGAAAAAGGCGTGGATGGCATCTGTGCCGAGGTCTGCCGCGAGATCACCGGCATCCGGACGCGTGAGGAACGGCTCGGCGAGATCTTGACGTCAAACGATCCCGCCCGCCTTGAGCGTCTCGAGAGCGCGCGGCGCGAGTCGCATGCGGCGATCCTGCATGCCTACACATCGCTTTATCAGGTCCATGCGGAGATCGCCGGACTTGGTTCCGACCCCACTGGGAGGAAGGCGCCGGAAGATGCAAAGGAGGTGCCCGGCCAGCGCTTGCAGGAGATCCTCGGCGGCCTGCGCGACGAGGCCGACATGATCGCCCGCACCCATGCCCGCATCCGGAGGTCCATGGAAGAGACCTCCTCGCCGGCGGAAGCCCCGAAGCCGGAGGTCGTTTGCCAATAGAGAGGGCAGCCGCTCAGAACAGGAAATACCGCTGCGCCATCGGCAGCTCGGCCATCGGCTCGCAGCGCAACTCACGGCCGTCGGCGGTGACGGTGTAGGTTTCCGGATCGACGGTGATCTTCGGCATCGCGTCGTTGAATGGCAGGTCGGCCTTGGTGACGGAGCGGCAGCCCTTCACCGCGACGAGTTTCTTCTGCAGCCCAAGGTCGTCGAGCGAACCGGACTCAAGCGCGGCCTGACTGACGAAGGTGAACGAGGTCGAGCGGATGGCCTTGCCGAATGCACCGAATTGCGGGCGGTACATCATCGGCTGTGGCGTCGGGATCGACGCGTTCGGGTCGCCCATGTTTGCCCAAGCGATGAGACCGCCCTTGAGGACGGTCTCGGGCTTCACGCCAAAGAAGGCGGGCTTCCAGATGACGAGGTCGGCGAGCTTCCCGACCTCGATGCTGCCGACTTCATGGGCGATGCCGTGGGTCAGCGCGGGGCAGATCGTGTACTTCGCGACGTATCGCAGCGCGCGGAAGTTATCCGCCGCAGGATGAGAGGATCCTTCGAGCGGACCGAACTGCACCTTCATCTTGTGCGCCGTCTGCCAGGTGCGGGTGATGACTTCACCGATGCGGCCCATCGCCTGCGAATCGGAGGACATCATCGAGATCGCACCGAGATCATGGAGCAGGTCCTCCGCAGCGATGGTTTCCGGACGGATGCGGCTTTCTGCAAAGGCGACGTCCTCGGGAATCCGCGAGTCGAGGTG
>CBKZPU010000403.1:0-1781 GCA_966696705.1 uncultured Verrucomicrobiaceae bacterium
ACCTTGGTGATCGGCAAGGCGACCGCCACGGTGACGCTCGCCGATCTCGTCCACGACTACGACGGTACGCCGAAGGCCGCGACTGCTACCACCGATCCCGCGGGACTTACCTTGGCAATCACCTACGACGGCTCCTCGACCGAGCCTTCCGCCATCGGCAGCTACGCGGTGGTCGCCACCGTGGACGACCCGAACTATCAAGGCAGTGCGAGCGGCACCCTCGAGATCAATGGCATGAACTACGACTCTTGGGAAACACAGCAGTTCAGTGCCGCCCAGATCCTCGCCGGTGAATCCGATCCGGATGACGACACCGACCATGACGGTCTCGATAATCTGGCCGAATATGCGCTTGGCAGCGATCCCAACAGCTTCACCGCGGCACCTGGCTTCTCGCTCGACGCCACTCATTTGACCCTCACCTTCACTCGTCCCAAGGGACGCAATGACGTGAGCTACCATGCGGAGTCCGGCGATCTCTCCGGAGCATGGATCGAAATTCCATTGGAGATTACCGGCGAGACGGAAACCCATGAGACCGTCCGTGCCCGCGTGGCACGACCCGGCGGAAGCGAACGGCTGTTCCTGCGGTTGCGTTTCGACTGAACCACTTGCCCCGCGGCTCAACCCGCGGGGCAGTGCGCCTCGGTGGAAGCGATTCTCTCGAAGCTGACCTCGGAAGAGAAGCTCGGCCAGCATTGGGCCCCGCTCTCCGGGAGCGCTCATCTTGCGGCCTTCCCGGCACCCAAGACCGGCCCTTGGTCCGCAGGCAGCGAGCGGTGCCACTCGACCGCGGCCTGTGACAAACGCGCGGCGATCTCCGGTTGCCGCGGGGCGAGATTCGTCGACTCCGCCGGATCCGACGCCAGATCGTAGAGCCGGCCACGCGAGCCATCGTAGTCGCACACCAGCTTCCAGTTCCCCTCCCGCACCGCGAGGTCGGGCTGGCGGCGGGGCGGCTGGCCGATGAGCTTCCGGTCGGGCGGGCGACGCCAGAACACCGGTGCCTTCCGGGACGCCTCGGATTTCCCTAACAGCGTCTCTGAAACATCCTCGCCATCGAAGGACACTCCTTCCGGCCTCGGTGCATCGGCGAGATTCAGCAAGGAAGGCACCAGATCGAAGGCGGCGAAAACAGCGCGATCGTTCACCGCGCCCGCTTTCGCCGCCGCGATCCAGCCCGGAGCCCACACGACAAGCGGCGAGCGGATGCCGCCCTCCCACAAGGTGCCCTTGGCACCCCGGAAGGGACCGCTTGATCCGGCGCCGGGTTCGGGACCGTTGTCCGAGCAGACCAATACCACGGTATTGTCGCGCAGTTCGGGCGTCGCCCTCAGGTGGTCGAAGAGCTTGCCGAGTTGGCGATCCATGTTCTCCAAGACCGCCAGGTACTGCCCGCGCTTGTCCTGCTTCCACGATTCCACCGGGGGCCAGAACGGCGAGTGAACGTCGTCCGGCCAGAGGTTCACGTAAAAGGGCTTCTTCTCCTTCGCCGCGGCGTCGATGAACGGGAGCGCCGCATCGACGAAGCCACCAGTGATCAGCGAGCGCGGCATCCAGGTGACCGGCTTCCCCAGTCGTTCCGCCTCCTGCCAGAGCTTGCCCGGTTCCTTGGCGCCGGGCTTGAGCGTGAGTGGCAACAGCTTGGGCCCCATCCCCTCGAAATTGGTCAAGCTGCGGTCGAAGCCATAGGTGGTGATTGCCGGCGCATCGTCCACGTCGCGTTGGCCGCCGAGGTGCCACTTGCCGAAGTGACCGGTGGCATAGCCTTTCTTCTGAAG
>CBKZPU010000404.1:0-1709 GCA_966696705.1 uncultured Verrucomicrobiaceae bacterium
AAGCTCGCGGCCGGAGACCGCCTGTAGGTCATTGCCTGCGAGGCCGAGTTGGCGGGCGATGGCGGTGGCGGTGAGCAAGTGATCGCCGGTGATCATCTTCACCGCGATGCCGGCGGAGCGGCAGCGGGCGATGGCTCGGACGGCCTCCGCCCGCGGCGGGTCGATCATCCCTTGCAGCCCGAGAAAGGTCAGCCCGCCGGCGACGTGATGGTGGCCTACTTCCTGTTGGTCGTGCGGCGTCAGACGGCGGGCAAAGCCGAGCACGCGCAGGCCCTTCGCCGCCATGGCATCGGCCGCCTGCTGGACCGCCGCGGCATCAAGCGGGACCAGCCGCCCGGCGGCATCGAGCATGTCGCCGCATTTCTCTAACAAGCGCTCAACCGCGCCTTTCTTGTAAATCACGCGCGGTTCGCCATCGCCGCGATGGTGAAGGGTGGCCATGTACTGGTGCTCGGACTCGAAGGCGAGGGTGTCGAGTCGCGGCAGGTGGGCGGCGAGTTCGGGTCCGAGGAGGCCGCCCTTTTCGGCGGCGACGATCAGCGCGGCCTCGGTGGGATCGCCGCGGACGCCGCGCAGGCCTTCGCGCAGGACGATGGCCGAGTCGTTGCACAGCAGGCCGGCCTTCAAGCATTCGGCGAGGGCGAGGTTCGGCGCGCCTTCGCCGGGATGGATCTCGCCGGCGGGATCGTAGCCGCTGCCCGCGACCTCGTGCAGGCGGCCGCCAGCGAAGATTTCGCGCACGGTCATCTGGTTCTCGGTGAGCGTGCCGGTTTTGTCGGAACAGATCACAGTGGGGCTGCCGAGCGTTTCGACGGCGGGCAGTTGGCGGACGATGGCGCGGCGCTTGGCCATGCGGGAGACGCCGACCGCCAGGGTAATGGTCATCGCGGCTGGCAGGCCCTCCGGGATCGCGCCGACGGCCAGCGCCACCGCGGCCATGAACATGTCCACCCATGGTTCGCCGCGCCACACGCCGATCGCGAAGGTCACCACCGCAAGGCCGAGGATGACGATCATCAGCAAGCGGCTGAAGGCGGCGATCTTCTTCGTCAGCGGAGTGTCAAGGTCCGCCGCGCCGGCGATCAGTCCGGCGATGCGGCCGGTCTCGGTGCGTTCGCCAGTCGCCCAGACCACGCCCTCGGCCTGACCGTAGGTGACGAGCGTGCCGGTAAAGGCGACGTTGCGGCGCTCGGCGAGGATGGTGTCGAGCGCCATCGGCCGCGCGTGCTTTTCGACCGGCACCGACTCGCCGGTGAGCATCGATTCATCGATCTGCAAGTTGCGCACGCGGAACAGCCGGAGGTCGGCCGCCACGCGGTCGCCGCTTTGCAACATCACCACGTCGCCAGGTACCAGCTCGCTCGATGGCACCCGCCCGATCTTCCCGTCGCGGCGCACGGTGGCCTCGGTGACGACCATTTTCGTCAGCGCCTCGATCGCCTTCTCGGCCTTTCCCTCCTGAATGAAGCCGACGATGGCATTGACCAGCACGATGCCGAAAATGACCGAAGCGTCCACCCATTCGCCGAGTAAGGCGGTGATGATGGTGGCGATCACCAGGATGTAAACGAGCGGCTGGACGAACTGCATCAGGAAGCGCCGCAGCTCGCTCACCGGGCGGTGCCGCGCGAGTTCGTTCGGGCCGAACTGGTGGAGGCGGCGGTGAACCTCCTCGCTGGAGAGCCCCTGCGCGGGATCGCAGCCGAGCA
>CBKZPU010000405.1:0-1707 GCA_966696705.1 uncultured Verrucomicrobiaceae bacterium
TTCCACCATCCCGCCGGAAGTCGTCTCGCTCGACGACTACGAGGCGCTCGCCCGCGAGCGCGTCGACGAAAGCGCTTGGGCCTATCTGTCCGGCGGCGCGGCGGATGAACTCACGCTGCGCGAGAATCGCGCGGCCTTCGAGCGGCTGAAGCTCTCGCCGCGGATCCTGCGCGATCTTTCCGGCGCGAACACCCGCCTGGAGCTGCTTGGCCGGAGTTACGCTCATCCGATCTTCATCGCGCCGACCGCCTTCCATCAACTGTTCCATCCCGAGGGCGAGCGCGCGACCGTGCTCGGAGCTTCCGCGATGGAAGCCTGTCTCACCGTCAGCACGTCGGCGGGCATCCCGCTCGAAGACATTGCGCGAGCGGCCACGGTGCCGCCGTGGTTCCAACTTTACGTGCAGGCCGACCGCGGCTTCACGGCGGAGTTGGTGAAGCGCGTCGAAGCTGCCGGCTATGCAGCGCTGGTGGTGACGGCGGATGCGCCGTTGCATGGACTGCGCAATCGCGAGCAGCGAGCGGGCTTCTGCCTGCCGCCGGGAATCGAGGCGGTGAATCTGCGCGGCATGAAGGCATTGCCTCCCGCGGAGGGCGTGTTCGGCACGCGGTTGTTAGAAACGGCGCCGACTTGGAAGGACCTCGCGTGGCTGCGCTCGCTGACTTCCTTGCCAGTGATTTTGAAAGGCGTGCTCGATCCCGAAGACGCGCGGATCGCGGTGGGGGAGGGATTCTCCGGGATCGTTGTCTCCAACCATGGCGGACGTACGCTCGACACGGTCCCCGCGCCGATCGAGGTGCTGCCGCGGATCGCCGAGGCCGCGGCATGGCAATTGCCGATCTTGTTAGACGGCGGAATCCGTCGTGGCACCGACATTCTCAAGGCGCTCGCTCTGGGAGCTACGGCGGTGATGGTCGGCCGGCCGGTGCTGCATGGCCTTGCCGCCGCCGGCGCGACCGGTGTGGCGCATGTGCTGAAGATCCTGCGGAGCGAACTGGAGATCGCGATGGCGCTCACGGGGCGGCCGACGCTTTCGTCGATCGATCGCTCGGTGATCTTCGGGTAAAGATCACATCTCCGCCCACTGGCGGATCAGGTTGTGATAGACGCCGGTAAGCTGCACTGCCGATTGGTTCGCGGCCTCGTGGTCGGGCAGGGCGGAGGAGAGGCGTTGGATGGCGATGTCGAGGTCGAAGAGGATGGAGCGCTGCTCGTCGGAGCGGATCATGCTTTGCAACCAGAAGAACGAGCACAGCCGGGTGCCACGGGTGACCGGGGTCACCTGGTGCAAGCTGGTGGACGGATAAAGCACCATGTGCCCGGCGGGCAGCTTCACGCTCTTCGAGCCGTAGGTGTCCTCGATGATCAGCTCGCCGCCGTCGTATTCTTCAGGCCCGGCGAAAAACAGCGTGCAGGAAAGGTCGGTGCGGATCCGCTGGGGAGTGCCCGGGATCTGGCGGATCGAGCCATCGACATGGGTGCCGAAGGTCTGGCCGCCCGAGTAGCGGTTGAACATCGGCGGCAAGAAGTGCAGTGGCAGCGCTGCCGACTGGAAGAGGGGATTGGCGGCGAGGGCGCGCAGGATGCCGTCGCCCACCTCGCACGCCACCGGGTGGGTGGCGGGGATCTGCATGTTGTCCTTGGCTTTCGCTGCCTGATGGCCGGCGGTGGCCTTGCCGTCCTGCCAATCGGCACCCTCCAGCAAAC
>CBKZPU010000406.1:0-1701 GCA_966696705.1 uncultured Verrucomicrobiaceae bacterium
CCGACGCATGCGGGTCGTCGCCGCACGAGTACCACGCAGCGACACGAGGTTTCGGTGGCAAACCATGCGCTTCCGACGAGTGACAACGCGCTTCCCACGAGCGATGATGCGCTTCCGACGGGCGATGATGCGTTTCCCACGGCGGCTGCGGTGTTCCCGCCGCGAACAGCGTGCTTCCCGCGTCGCACCGAGGTGTTCCGACGAGAGATATCACCAAATGTTGTGGACGGCGGAAAAGGGGGCCGGCCGGGGGTGATGATGGTTAAGCGGCTATTTCGGCGACGCCGTCGACGAAACGGACGCCTTCGATCAGCCGGGTGATCTGTTCATGGCCGTTGAGCCTGCGCCAGCTTTTTTCGCATTCGATGCCGAGTTTGTACATCATCGCGAGTGTGGCTGCACGGGTCCCGCATCCCTTGGTTTGACGCGCCCGATGACGGATGGTGGCAAAGGTCGACTCGATGGGATTGGTGGTGCGCAGGTGGATCCAATGCTCCGCCGGGAAGTCGTAAAATCTGAGCAACTCGTCGCGGTCCTTCTTCAGGCAGAGGCAAGCTTTGTCATGCTTTGCTTGATACAGCTGGAGGAAACGCTCGAAGGCTGCGACGGCATCGGCGCGGGTCGCCGCCTGCCAGATCGCGTGCAATCGCTCCTTCGCCTCCGGCTGCAGTTTCTTGGGCAGCTTATCGAGCACGTTGACGGTCTTGTGAACCCAGCAGCGCTGCTTCGCGCAAGCCGGCCAGACCTGCTCAAGTGCCGGCCAAAAGCCCATCGCCCCATCGGCGACCGCCAGCTTCGGCGGCACCGTCAGGCCACGGGCTTTCAAGTCCAGCAGCACCGCTTTCCAGGAATGTTCGCTTTCGCGCTCGCCGTCGGCGATCGCCAGAAGTTCCTTCGTGCCGTCCTCGCGCGCGCCGACCACGACCAGCAGGCAGGGACGCTCGTCGGTGAGGCGCACGTTGCAGTAGATGCCGTCAGCCCAAAGGTAGACGATGCGCCGGCCGGACAGATCCCGCTTGAGCCATTGCTGATAATCGGTCTGCCAACTCTCGATCAGGCGCACGATGCTCGACGGCGACAAGCCGCCCGCTTTTGGCCCAAGCAGCGGCTCGAGGGCCGCAGGCATTGCCGAGGTCGAGATCCCTTTGAGGTACAACGTCGGAATCAAGTTCTCCAGGCTCGGAACGCGTCGCAGGTACGGCGGCAGGATCGTGCTCGTGAAGCGTTCGCTCGCACGGCGATCATTGACTCGTGGCGCGCGAAGTTCCAGCGGGCCAAGGCCGGTTTGCACCTCGCGCGGCGCACTGTGGCCGTTGCGTACCACCAAACGCCTGCCGGCTTCGTCGCGGGCCTCCTGGTGGGTCTGGATGTAGTTTTCGACTTCCGCTTCGAGGGCCGCGATCAGCAGCTTGCGCGCTCCGGCGCGCAACGTCTGTTCGAGCTCGGATTGGCAAATCGCTGTTGTGAAGCGCAGCTCCTCGTGCTCGCTTTCTTTCGGTGGGTTGTGGATGGGCATCTTGGTTGTGGTTTGAGCACCCCCAACTTGCCCTCCTCAACCCGCCATCCACAACTTTTGGCTATATCTCCAGCGCCTAGAGCCTAGAGCTGAGAGCCAGAGACCGGTGAATCGTGATTTCCTTCGTTTTTCGGCGCAAAGCGCCGGCTGTCGGGCCCCCAGCTTTCAGCTCTCCGCTCCTAAGA
>CBKZPU010000407.1:0-1693 GCA_966696705.1 uncultured Verrucomicrobiaceae bacterium
GGCAGGTTTCACCCTGCTGGAGATCGTGGTGGTTCTCGTGCTTGTCGCGATCGTCATCGGAGGTGCGTTCGGTCTCATGATCGCCTCCAACGACGAGCGGGCGCTGAATCGCGACTCGGTGGAAATCGAGGTGCTGGCGAAGCGGGCACGGGCGATTTCCTCGCTCCAGCAGCGGCCCTACGCCATCGAGTTCTACGAGCAGACCGTGACGCTCATGCCTTTGGCCGAAGCCTTGCTCGACCCTCGCGACCGCGAGGACGCCCGCGCCGCGCACGAAGCCCGGCAGGCCCAGTCCGCCGCCGGGGGTGCCCCGGCGGGAGTGGGGTTCGCGCCCATCCATGCGAGTTGGACGGTCGATGAGGACATCGCGATGTTCGTTCGCCGTTGGGCCAGCGACACTTGGATGCCAGTGAATTCGAAGAACCGGCACGTCTGGCGCTTCGATCCTGAAGGCTTCTGCGAGCCGATTGGCGTTCGCTTGGAATACGGACGCAGTTGGGTGGAGAACGAATACCACCCGCTCACCGGAGGCATCCGGGATACCGCCAAGGAAATCTACTGACAGTTTGATCTGACATGAAGTCCCCGCAACGCCGCCGCCGGTCCGACCGGAAAAACGCCCCCGGCTTCCTGCTCTTGGAAGCCCTGCTGGCGATCGGCGTGTTTGCCATCGCGGTGACGGGCTTCACCATGGCGCTCAGCCGCACGGCCGACTTGGCCGACCAGGCGCAGCGCGAACTGGCTGTCACCCGCCTGCTGCAGAGCGCGCTGGCGGAGGCGATGTCCTACCCGGTGCTGGAGGAGGGAACGACCTCCGTGGCGGTCGAGGAGAGGGCGGCGCAGGGGATGGAAATCGAGACCACCGTCGAACTGCTGCCGGAAATGCAGAACGAGGACGGCCAGCTTTTGCAGGAAATGTATCGCATCGAGGTCGCGGCCCGATGGGTGGAAAATGGCGTGCCGCAGGAACAACTGGCCGAAACCTGGCGCTACTCGCGCCTTTACCAGCCATGAAGAACCCCAGCGCCCAGCATCCGGCCGATCGTGGCGGCTTCACCTTGTTGGAGGTGGTGCTTGCCATGGGCTTGCTGGCGTTGTTGAGCGGGATGATTTTCTACGCGGCCACTGCCAATCTCCAGCTTGGCAACACCGTCGTCGAGCGACAGGCCGAGGAGGCCGAGAAGCACGCGTTCATCGAGCTTTTGTCCCAGCGCTTCGCCGCCATGCCGGGCAACACCCGCATGGAACTGCTGTCGAAGGATGCCGGCTCCCACTATCTTTCCGATCTGACCCTCCAGAATGTCCCGCTGACTTTCACCTGGGCCGGGGCCGAGAAGGTGGCGAAAGCCGTCCAGCTCTCCACCGACCTGAAGCGCGACGGCTACCTCGACATCGTGCTCCGCTACTACGAGGAAGAGATCATCGAGGACAGCGACAACACGCAAACCAAAGCGCGGGTCGAGCCGTTTGCCGAAGTGGTGCTCTTGGAAGATGTCCGCACCTTCGAGTGGCGGGTCCTCGACGGCCGCACCATGGAATGGCAATACGACTGGGACCTCGTCGGCCGCCTGCCCCTGCAGATGGAGTTGACGATCGCCTTTGGCAAGGAAGGCGAACCGATGCGGCAGATTTTCTGGATCACCCCGAAACAGGATCCCGAGGTGGCCATGCGCTCGCTCCAGCAGCAAGCCGG
>CBKZPU010000408.1:0-1689 GCA_966696705.1 uncultured Verrucomicrobiaceae bacterium
CGGCATGGCCCATTTCGATGCGGCGCGGCAGGCGCAGGGGCTGCCGCCGCTGCCCTTCGGCGCGGCGCTGCATCTCGGCGAGATACTGTGGGGCAATATCGGCGCGGCCGACCGGCTGGACTTCACCGCCATCGGCCCCGCGGTCAACCTGGTCAGCCGGCTGGAGGGGCTGTGCCGGCCGCTCGGCCGGTCGGTGCTGATCTCGGGCGCGGTCGCCGCCCTGACCACCACGCCGCTGGTGCCGCTGGGCGAACACGTGCTGCGCGGCATCGCGGCGCCCTGCACCGTCTTCACCCTGCCGGATGCGTGAGTGAGGGAGTCCATCGGAATCGCGCCACACTTGTCACTCCCACCGTTCGATTCACGCTCCCAATCTGTCTCACGCCCACCAAACACCACCCGACGGAGAGGACCGATGACGACACACATGACCGGGACGCGTGAAGAGTGGCTGGCAGCGCGGCTCGAGCTGCTCAAGGCGGAGAAAGAGCTCACGCGGCGCAGCGACGAGTTGGCGCGGCGACGGCAGGAGCTGCCGTGGGTTCGGATCGACAAGGAGTATCGATTCGAGACCGATGAAGGCAGCGCCTCGCTGGCGGACCTCTTCCGAGGGCGCTCGCAGCTCCTCATCTATCACTTCATGTTCGGCTACGGAGCCCGGCTCACCGACGAGCGCCGGGGATGCACCGGATGCTCCTTGGTCGCCGATCACTTCGACGGTGTCATCCCCCACTTGAACGGCCGCGACATTACCCTCGTTTGTGCGTCGATCGCCCCGTTGCAGGAGCTCCAGGACTACAAGCGGCAAATGGGCTGGCGATTCCCGTGGGTTTCGTCGCTCGGGAGCGACTTCAACTACGACTTCGGCGTCGCCTTCACCGAGGAGCAGCGGAAAAACGGCGCCGACTACAACTTCCGGCATGTCGACGAGCCCGAGCCGCAGAAGGAGGGTATGAGCGTCTTCGCGCTTCAGGACGGCGCTGTCCACCACACCTACTCAACCTACGCCCGTGGCGTCGAGGCCTTGATGGGGACCTACCAGTTCCTCGACCTCGCCCCGTGGGGCAGGAACGAGGACGGGCTCGAGTTCCCCCAGGCGTGGTGGCGCCGCCACGACGAGTACGACAAGCGCTGAGCCAAGTCGTGGGTGTCGTTGGCGCACCGGTAACGGGAGATCTTACGACGCATGTCTTCCGAGCGAGCCTCCCAGCAAGCTTTTAGGTCCTGCGCACCCGGATGTACGACGTCACCAGCCAGCACAGCACCCTGACCGCGCCCAAAAGGCACGGCTTTCCGCGACCTGAGGGCCCCGGGTTCATTGAAGGCGGCCGAACTTGAAGGTCCGTACCGTACCGAACGGTTCGAGCCGTGTTCCCTTCGCCTGAGGGCGGCTCTTCCAAACTCCGCTCCTTCGGGCTTCCTCTAACCCATTGATCTGTCGAGGTTCCAATAACCGTACCAAAATGGGCGTGGTTCGGTTGCGTCAGAGAAAGGGGCCGAAGAGAGACAGGAAATGGCCCAAAATGGGCTTCGGAGCGCGTCACCGTGGTTCGGATGAATGACCGAGAAGGCCCGCGTTCTGCGCCATTCCGGCCGGCGGCAAGCGCCGGAAAAAGAATGTCCCGACTGGCAAGACTGGCGGAGGGAAGCTCACTGGCCGCAAACATTCTTTTCGCTCGGGTGCGCTGA
>CBKZPU010000409.1:0-1638 GCA_966696705.1 uncultured Verrucomicrobiaceae bacterium
CCAGCTTTCCATGCTGGCTTTGATCCTCCGTCTTCGCTCCGCGGGACTTCGTGCCAAGTGCATCGACCACCGCCTCGTTGAGCGACCATGCCGTCGCTCGATTTTCCTCGCCTCGATAGAAGGTCTCAGTGCCGCTCGCTCCGGGAGTGGCATTGCAGTGCAGCGAAATCATCACCTCGCCGCCGTACTGCCGGGCGATGCTTGCCCGCTTCCCGACCGGAGTCGGGTCATTATGATCGATCCGCGTCCGCACCACCTTGTGCCCGGCAGCCCGGAGGATCGCGCGCAGCTCGTTCGCCCAATCCATGGCGATGTCCGCCTCGCGAACACCGGCAGAAACCGCGCCGGGATCGAAGACCCCGCTGCGCTTGTTGGACATCCCGTGTCCGGGATCGATGATGATGGTCATGCTCGGAAAAAAGTTGGCCTCCCCCTGATTCCGGCCGTCGGGGGAGGCCTTGGTTTGGATGCGGACAGGGCCGGCCGCGATTCTCGTGGTTTCGGAATTCCGAAGGGAAAGGTCCGGCTACTTCGCCGGCTGGACAGTCGGCACCGGTTCGGCCTCCTCTGGCCGCGGCGGCACGAAGTGATCGCGCGCCAGCTCCAGCCAGGGATTCACAGCCTCCTGATCGACGCGGCGGGTTTGGGTGCCGTCCGGCAGCGTGGTGACCGTGCAACTCGTCATCGACAGCGCCAGCGCACACGCTCCAAGCCCGCCGACTACGGCGAACGGCAGCAGGAAAGAACCGTTGATCTTCCCATCGTCGGCGAAGTCACCGATGGCCTTGAGCAGGTGAACCACGCCGGCCAGCGAAGGCAGCGCCACGGCGAAACCCGTCGCCACGGAATCGGGCAACAGGCTGATGATTCCCGAGAGGTCGAGGCCTCCGATGGTGGTCAGAAAAGCGGCTACAGCCGCCAGAGCGGATAGGATTCGAGTCTTCACGCCGTGAAGCGTGCGCCCCGCCCCGAGCCGGATCGACGGCGCCGAGTGGTCCCGGATGGCACCTCCGCCCCCGGCCCCGGCAGGTGATATCAGGCAGGTCAGGTCGTCCCCCGCCCGCCCCCCGAATCCTCCCGGATATACGCACCTGAACCAGTGAAATTCCTTGGCAGAAGGGGGATTTCCCGACGAATCTCCGGAAAACGAGGACCCCGGATATAACCGGATCCGACCCTACGAATAAACACTGTTCTGTCAGAAATCTTATGACCATCCGAGAGTATGAAGACCGCGTTCGACTGACGGGATTCAGTCCGGGACATGTGCTGGTAAAGCTGATCGACGAAGACGGCGAGATCATCGCCGGAGGTATTCAATATGAAGTGCCATTGGATGTGATCCCGATCAGCAAGCGAAGCTTTGGCGCGAGCTTCAAGCTGCGACGCCGAGCGTTTGAACCTAGCGACGGCGACACGGAAGAGGTGATTCGCGAGGCACTTGCTTCCGCATTCAAGGTCTTGGACTGACTCGCCCACGAACATGAAGATTGGACAGAACACGTCGTGGGTGGCAACGGCGGATAAGCTCCCTCGTTCGCTTCGCTCTATGAGTCCTGCGCCGCCGTGCCACCACATTTAACGTTCTCCCAAAAAATGAAGACCCTTGGCCAAGCACTTCTGGATCTTGCGGCCTTC
>CBKZPU010000410.1:0-1611 GCA_966696705.1 uncultured Verrucomicrobiaceae bacterium
AACATCGCAATCTTCCGCACGAGACCCTCGCGAAGGGCCCGCGCGACTTTGAGAAGTGGCACGTCACCGAGCTGCTCTGCAACTTGGAGAAAGGCACCCTGCGCGCCGCGGTGGATGGCGTGGAGATCGTCCGCTACCGCCATCCCCAACCGGCCGAGCGCAAAGATCCGGAGAAGCGCATCATCGCCGGACCCATCGGCATGTTCCGCCACGGCGGCGGGGCTTCGGAATACAAGGACATCTATGTCGAAGCCGATCCGAAGGAGGACCGGCTGATCACGGTGAAGTGATCCGGATTTCGACGATGGGGAGCGGCGCGCCCGGACATCTTCCGTCACTCGGACTTCTTTCCTTGTTCCCCGGCTTTTTCCTTTTCCGGAAGCTGATCTGCGAACGCCTTCAATTGCTTCAACAACTCCTTGTCGAAGGTCACCCCTTGGTAAGGATCACCAACGAATACGGCTCCCCTCGATCCCAAGTCATTCAAGGGAGCCAGAGCAGCTCGGAAGCCGTGAAAGGTTTTGTGGCCTTTCTCATATTCTAGGAATGCGATGAAGTGTTGGCCCTTGGTGTCGCGAAGGATGAACTGGTAGCCGGGTCCGAAGAAGGGGGTGTCGGATTGGTCCTCGGCCAATGCCTTCTTGCTCAGGCCGGCGAGGTCGGCATCCCCGGTTCTGAGGGGGCCCAGATTTTTGCCGGCGCTGTAGACCCGCAAGCTCAGTTCGGGATCTTCCGTTTCGAAGTCGTCGATAACAGCCGGACGAGGAATTTTCGCAAAGGCTACGTCGCATGCGAAAACGGTCACTTCTTCAGCCGCCCTTGAACGGGTTGTCGGGAGTAGCACCAACAGTCCGAAGCCAATGAGGAGTCTCAAGGTCGTGTTCATGATGGTTTCGAAAGGGTGTGTGTTGGTGCCGACAATCGGCGCTCGGATCAGCCCAACAAGGCGGCCAAGCGTTCCTCGATGTCGTCAAGCGTGCCATAGAGATCCGCATTGTCGCTGACAACGAGTGCCTCCGCATCCAGCGGCACGGGGAGGTGGGTGATGCCCTTCAGGAACTGCGTCATTCGCCCCGTGTCGTTGAAGAGCGCATCTTCCCGGCAATAGACGACGATCAACTGGTGCCCGAGCCGGGTGGCGACGCGGCCGCGGAGAAAGCCGCCATACTCGGGCTTGTCCCGCAGGATATGGGCGTGGCCCTTCGGGTAGTTGCGGATGTGCGCGTCCTTCGCGTCGAAGAGGCCGCCGTCCGGATAGATCCAGAAGACAAAGTCGGGAGCGGTGTGGGTGAATTCGTTCAGCGCGGCACGGCGGCCCCGGACTTTCTCGGCCAGAAAATCGAAGCGCCCGGCCGCGACTTCGCGGGAGACGGATCCGGAAGTGATCATCCGGCGCGATTCTCTGCCAAGGACGAGGCCCGAGGCAAGCCGATCACGCCGGCTTCCCGGCGGGCGCGGTCGCGAAGCTCTTTCGTAGATGATAGTGCGTCCGCCCCGGTGGAAAACCGGGCAGCTCCGCGAAGACCTCATACCCGTGCGCCTCGTAGAACCCACGTGCTTGGAAGTCGAAGGTGCCGAGCCACGACCCCGTGCAGCCACGCTCGATCGCGA
>CBKZPU010000411.1:0-1595 GCA_966696705.1 uncultured Verrucomicrobiaceae bacterium
GCTTCGCGCGCCGTCTTGACGGCCAGCGTCTTCTTCGGCGTGACGTTTCCGTAGTCGTCCTCATCCTTGGAAAGCAAACGCGACAAGGTGCGGAGGCTGTCGGTGACTTCCATCGCCGACTTGTGGAGGTCGCGGTCGCGGATGTCGATGTAACCGCCCAGCGAATCCAGCACCGCACGGCTTGCCTCATGCGCCTTGTCGAGACCGTGGTCCTCCTCGTCGTCGCTGTACCTCACCTGGATCGTCATCAGCACGGCCGCCGGTTCCAGCGCCCTGCGGATTTCCCGTGCGAGAATCGCACGCGACAGGAAGCGCGCCCGGTTGCCCGAGCCCTGCAAAGCCAGCATCCGCGCCGAGGCGTGCTTTGAAAAGACGTCGGACACTTCCTTCAACCGCTGCTGCGTCGCCGGGTGCGCCACGAAGGTCCCGAGTGTCTTCCCCTCCCCCACCTTGCGGATCTCGGCGAAGCGCTTGATCGCGTCGCCCGCCGGCCCTTCCGGGGCGGCGGCGGCCAAGTCGCACAGCTCATCCACCGTGGCGGCCAGCAAGACCTCCCGTTTCATGAAGAATGCCGCATCGTCCATGGTCAGCAGCGCCGGCAGGAACTCCGCCGCTTGCTCCGGCAGGATCAGGCGGCCGCCGCCCGGCATGGAGGAAAGCGCCCGCAGCGACTTCCAGAACTTCGGCGGCAGCTCCAGCTTCCCGCCCTCTCCCACCTGCGCCAGCGTGATGGCCGTCGGCACCTTCCCGGTCAGCGCGCCCTCCAGCAGCAACGCCGCCGTGCCGGTCACCGCCCCGCCATTGCGCGGCAGCGAGTAAGTCGTCTTGCCGAATCCCAGCGTGACCTTCAGCCCGCCGGGCAGGCTCCCGTGGCGCGCTTGCATGGCGGTTTCCAGCGCGCGGAACGGCTTCGCCAGGCGCTCCGACACGCCCTCGCCGGGCATCACCAGCTCCGCCCGGCCCTTGCCCGAGATTTCACCGTGAAAGGTCACCTTCACCGGCTGCAGCGATTCCGCTCCGGTTTCCACGCTTTGCACCCACAGCGGCATCGGCAGCTCGAGATTCGTCAGGGCCAGCGCTTGGGTGGGTTCCTGCGGCTCATCGTCCGGCATGTCCAAGGGGTTCGGTTCTACCGGCTTCACCGGCTCCTTCGTCTGGAAGGCCTCCGTGGCCGCCACCCAATCCTTCCACGCGCCTTTTTCCCCGGCGTGCTCCTTCGCCTTCGGGTGCCGCGGATCCGCCACCGCTAGCACGTCGCCCAAGCATGCGGCCAAGGCATTCCCGTCCGCTCCCGCCTCCGGCATTTCCAGCCAGGAAAGCGTCTGCCACGCCCGGTTGCGCGCCCGCTCGAGTTCGTCGGAGGCCGGCACCGCCGGTTGCTCGCCCTTCTCCGCCGCCGCGATCAGCTCCCGAGCCTGCCGGTTTGCCGGGTCCAGCGCCAAAGCCAGCGCCGCCATCTGCGCCACGGCCCGCCGTTCTCCGGCCCCCTCGCCTTTTTCCGCCGTCGCCAAGACCGTCACCTGCCGCGACAGCGCCGTCATCGTGTCCACGTCCACCGGCAGCTTGTCCCGGCGAAACGGCACCGGCCCCTCCGC
>CBKZPU010000412.1:0-1583 GCA_966696705.1 uncultured Verrucomicrobiaceae bacterium
TGCGGGTCGGACAAAGTCATCCGTGCCGGCGCCTGCGGCGTGTGTACCCAGTGCGGGACCAGCCAAGGGTGCAGTTGAACGAGGGACGGTTTCAGGCTTCGCCGAGGGCGAGTTGGTAAAACTCGTGAAGCTTGGCTTGGAGCAGCTTCTTGTCGGGCAGCAGGGTCTGATACTCCGCGATCAGGGCGGGCGAGAGCGAACGGCTGAGGGCATACTCGACGACCTCCTCGTCCTTCGACGCGCAGAGCAGCAGGCCGATGGACGGGTTTTCGTGGGGCTTGCGGATGTCGCGGTCGAGCGCTTCGAGGTAGAACTCCAGCTTGCCGAGGTAGTCGGGCTCGAAGCGGTCGATCTTCAGTTCGATGGCGACGAGGCAATTCAGGCCACGATGGAAGAAGAGGAGGTCGAGGGCGAAGTCGCGCTTGCCAACCTGGAGCGGATACTCGGAGCCGACGAAGCAGAAGTCGCGGCCCATCTCGGTGATGAAGTCGCGGAGCTGGCGGAGCAGCGCGCGATGGAGGTCCGCCTCGGAGTGATCGTCCGGCAGGCCGAGGAATTCGAGGACGTAGCGGTCCTTGAAGAGGGCGAGGGCGTCCGGGTGAAATTGTGACACCAGTGGTGACACTTTTGGCGGTTCGAGGATGGTGCGCTCGAACAGGGCGGTGCGGAACTGGCGCTCCAACTCACGTTTCGTCCACTTCTCCCGGGCGGCGAGGCGGAGATAGAACTCGCGTTCCTCCGGGCGCTTCGACTGGCTGAGGATGATCAGGTTGTGGGTCCAGGGTAATTGTCGCACCAGTGGTGAGACAAATTGGTGATCGCGGTAGGCTTCGTAGAACTGCCGCATGCGGAAAAGATTGCGGCGGGTGAATCCCTTCAGGCCGGGTTGGGTTCGGGCGAGGAAGGCTGCGAGCTGATTGACCACGCCGTCGCCCCACTCGGCGGCTTCGATCTTCCGGCTGATGGTTTGGCCGACCTGCCAGTAGAGGTCGATGAGTTCGACATTGACGGCCTGAAAGGCGCGTTGGCGGGCGGATTGGATGAGCGTGAGGATCTCATCGAAGCCGGCGGGAGCGGGCAGAGCGTCGGGGGATTTGCGGCGGGCGGGCACGGAATGAAGTGGTCGGAGGTGGAATGAAAGAGGTCGGAGAGGTGTGCGATCATGAGAAATGATGCTCGATGCGGACGATGCGAAACAGTCCGCCGGGCAAGGGCATCAAGGTGTCCCACCAGGTTTTGCCCTCGTGGCGGTAGCGGAGCTGGAGGCCACGGAGTTCGCGGGAGACGAGCTGCTGGACGGCCTCGTCGAGCTGCAGCGGCGCGGGGTCTTCCGCGACGTAGCCGGGGGCGTACTTCGGGATGATTTCGAGGATCTCGGTGTGCGCGCCGATGTCGGTGATCAGCTCGCGCAAGGTAGCTTCGTCGATCTCGGACTGGTGCAGGTCGGGCAGCGGCGGGTCTTGGGACATGGCGAATGCGGACTCCGTGGACGATTGGATGCTTCAGCGGTTGATCGTGTTCCGCGCCGAAGCTTCCGCAATCCAAACCGGCGCGAACATTTCCCCCGCGGCGGGAGCGAGCGG
>CBKZPU010000413.1:0-1548 GCA_966696705.1 uncultured Verrucomicrobiaceae bacterium
GAGACCGGTGAGCGGGTCCAGTTTCACGCCGCCTCCTGACACGATCGCGGGCTGGGGTCGCGCTGCTTCATCGGACTGTCTTTGCTGCGGTCGGCCGGGGCCGGGTCCGCCGCGGAGTCCTCCGAAACCGGGACCACCGGCGGCCCGGAAGGCCTCGTTCATGTCGCCCGGGATCGGGTGGAACTTTCCCTCCTTGTCGCGATACAGGCTGAAGTCGCTGGCGCGGATCCAGTAGCCGTCGCTGTTGAGCAGGCCGCAGTCGAGCGCGAGAAACCACAGCACGCTCTCCACATCAAGCAGCGGGGAAACGGCGGCTTCGAGCTGGTCGGCGGGCGTTTCCGAGAGCGTCTTGCAGAGTTTAATCAGCGCCTGCCAATCCTCGTCGTCGCCGGACTTCATCTCGTAGCGCTTCTTGTAGTCCTCGACGTTGTCGCCGGTGTAATCGAGACCACCTTGGCCATTTGGAGAGCCGCGGACTTTCCAGCGCGCGCCCTTCGAGGTGCGGAAGTTTTCCTGGATGAAGTCCTTGTTGAACTGCTGCTGGTTCACATAGACGCCCCAGTTCTCGCCATTGATCACCACGCGGACGAGATTGACCTTTGGTGCGGCGATGTATTGCCGTGCGATGTGCGAGTAGAGCACCGCACTGAGGAAGCTGCCGTCGCCGTTGCTGTTGAGCAGATTCAGCGTCTTGTAGCCGTCGAGCCGCTGCTTCTTCTCGGTGAAGTCGAGCGAGACATTGAGCGAACGCTTCTTGCCGGCGGGCACCATCATGTAGCTCGACATGCCGCGGAAGTGGACGCCAACGCCGGGATAGCTCTTGCCATCGACGGTGAGCATGGCGGGCACTTCCACGTCGGTGCCATGGAAGGCTTCGAGCTCGGCTTCCCAATCGGCGTTCTCGAAATCGAGGAAGATCGTCCGCAGGGTCTCCGCGGCATAGGGGCTTCCGGATACCGGCTTCACGTCGGCGGGGGAAATGCGGGCGCCGGGTGTCGCTGGCGTGTCATCCTCGCGCGGACCGAATCCGCCGGGACGGCCGGGAAATCCGCCGCGCGGTCCGCCGCCTTGAGGGGCGGGGTTCGCCTTGAGGAACTCGCGGGCCGCGGCGCGCTCGTCGTTGTCGAGGCGCTGGTTGTCGTCCTTGTCGAACTGCCCGAGGATCTTGCGGTCCTCCTGCATCATCGGGCCTCCACGGCCGGGAAAGCCACCCGGGAATCCACCGGGTGGGCCACCTTCGGGCGGTTGCTGGGCGAAAAGGGGAGTAAGAAGAGCGGCGGCGAGGATAGGGTACGATTTCATGAGGCCATGGGGTCAGCCTCGGAGGAGAGCGACGCGGGAAAAACACCGCGGCGCGGGAAAGGTTTTGATCGGAATGTAGCGGCGGTCTGTGACCGTCGGAAATTGGCGGCACCGGCCGCAGCGTGAGACTTCCGAATCAAATCCACGAGGAGGCGGCCAATGCCGCCAGAGTGCGACGGTCATAGGCCGCCGCTACATGAAACAGCCCGGAACCTCGCGGTCCCGGGCTGTTTGTCAAAAGCGCTT
>CBKZPU010000414.1:0-1527 GCA_966696705.1 uncultured Verrucomicrobiaceae bacterium
CACGATTTCCGGCCGGACTACATGCGGCTCGGCAAGGCGCTCGACAAGATCGGCCGGCCGCAATGCGTCGCGCTCACCGCCACCGCCACGCCTGTGGTTAGAGCCGACATCCTCGAGGTGCTGAAATTGCGCGAGCCCTTCGAGGTGGTCAGCGGGTTCGCGCGGCCGAACCTTTCGCTCGCCATCACGGCGGTCGAAAAGAAGCAGCAGAAGTATGACCGCATCCGCGACATCGTCGGCGCGCACAAGACCGGCATCGTCTATTGCGCCACGCGCAAGAAGGTCGAGGAAGTCGCCGAGGTGCTGGCGTCGTGGAGGATCAAGTCGATCGCCTACCACGGTGGCATGAGCGATGCCGAGCGGAACGACGCGCAGAACATCTTCCTCGCGAAGAAGGCCGACGTGGCGGTGGCGACCAATGCCTTTGGCATGGGCATCGATCGCTCCGACGTGCGCTTCGTCATCCACTTCGAGGTGCCCGGCAGCGTGGAGGCCTATTATCAGGAAGCGGGGCGTGCCGGGCGCGATGGCGAGGCAGCCGCGTGCGAGCTGCTCTTCAACTACGCCGACACCCGCACCCAGGAGTTTTTCATCGAGGGTGCCAATCCCGGTGCGCAGACGATCCGCGAGGTCTATCAGTATCTCCTCAATCAGGCCGACAAGGAGTACGAGATTCATCGTAGTATTGAAGACATCGCCGAAGGGGCCGGAGTGGCCAATTCGATGTCGGTCAGCAGCGCGCTCGCCACGCTCGGCCGTGCGGGCTACATCGAGCGCTTCGATGTCCCCGGCAAGCGCCTGCGTGGCACTCGCCTGAAGAGACCGGATGTCTTTGCCCGTGCGCTGGAGATCGACGAGGCGGCGCTGGAGGAAAAGGACCGCCGCGACCGCGACAAGCTCAAGTCGATGGTTGAACTCTGCTACTCCCGCGTGTGCCGCCAGCAGTGGATCCTCGGCTACTTCGGCGAAGAAGATGCCGACACCTGCGGCACCTGCGACATCTGCCGCAGCGAGGAGAGCCACGAGCGGCGCGCTCCCAATGCCGAGGAGGAGTTGATCGTGAGAAAGGCCCTCAGTGGTGTCGCCCGCATGTCGCGGAAAACCGCGCACGGCTGGGAAGGGAAGTTCGGTCGCGGCAAGGTCGTGCAGATGCTGTGCGGCAGCCGTTCGCAGGAAATCCTTTCAGGTGGTCTCGATCGACTCAGCACCTACGGCATTCTCAAGACCCAGGGCACCGGCTATCTCAACGCCCTCTTTCGCTCCATGGGTGATGTGGGGCTGGTGCGGGTCGATGCCGGCGAATACCCGCTGCTCACGTTGACCGATCTGGGGGAGAAGGTCATGCGTGGCACCGCGAAGTATCGTCTCGCCTGGCCGCCGCCGGTCGCATCCGGCCATGTCGAATCGCTTTCCGACCACGGGTTCGATGGCGGGCTCTACGCCCAGCTCCGCGACCTGCGCGCCCGCATTGCCAAGCGCGAGAACGTGCCGCCCTACGTCATCTTCAGCAACAAGACGCTGGAGGCC
>CBKZPU010000415.1:0-1521 GCA_966696705.1 uncultured Verrucomicrobiaceae bacterium
CCGTTTTCGCCTGGATGGTAGTAAACGCGGCCTTCCGGCAAGTAGGCTTGAGGGACATAGCCGCCCTCGTAGTCATGAGAGTAGAGGTAGCGCATCTTCTCCTCGTCGGTCCCGCTGGCGGCGGCGAGTTTCTTGCGGGTCTTCGTCCGCAGGTGCTCCGGCACGGCGAGGGTGCGCCCCTTCTCGACATCGGCCATCGCTTCGCCGAGCGCGGCATAAGCGGTGTTCGATTTCGGCGCGGTGGCCAGATATACGGTCGCGTGCGCCAGTGGGATGCGCCCCTCCGGCATGCCGACGAATTCGTAGGCCTGCTGGGCGGCGATCGCCACGCGCAGGGCATTCGAGTCCGCGAGCCCGATGTCCTCACTGGCGGAAATCACCAATCGCCGGGCGATGAAGCGCGGGTCCTCGCCGGCATGCAGCATCTTGGCCAGCCAGTAGAGCGCGGCGTCGGGATCCGAGCCCCGGATCGATTTGATGAACGCCGAGGCGGTATCGTAATGCGCGTCGCCGTCGGCATCGTAAACGATCGCCTTGCGCTGGATGGATTCCTCCGCAACGGCGAGTGTGAGTTGGATGGTGCCGTCCGCGTCCGGCGGAGTTGTCAGAACGGCAAGTTCGAGCGACGTGAGCGCCTTGCGCACGTCACCGTCGGACATGACTGCAAGGTGTTCTAGCGCGGCGGGCTCGGCCTCTACTTTCATTTCGCCGAAGCCGCGTTCGGTATCGGCAAGCGCGCGTTGGAGCACCGGCAGCAGGTCTTCGGTCGAGACCGCTTCAAGCTGGAAGATCTGCGAACGGGAAACCAGCGGTGAGTTGACGTAGAAGTAGGGATTGTGGGTCGTGGCCCCGATGAAACGCACCGTGCCGCGCTCGATGTGCGGCAGCAGCACGTCCTGCTGTGCCTTGTTGAAGCGGTGGATTTCGTCGATGAAGAGGATTGTGGTTTCGCCACGCAGGTCACGCCAGGTGCGGGCCTGATCGATCTTGGCGCGGATCTCGGCGACGTTCGACTCGACCCCATTGAGTGCTTCAAAGCGCGAGCCCGTGCTGCGGGCGATCACGCTGGCGAGCGTGGTTTTGCCGGTGCCCGGCGGGCCGTAGAAAATCAGCGAAGCGAAGCGATCGGCCTCGATCGCACGGCGCAGCAGCTTGCCTTCGCCGAGAATGTGCTTTTGGCCGGCGATCTCATCGAGCGTCCGCGGCCGCATGCGGGAGGCAAGCGGCTCGCCACGGCCATCGCCGTCGCGGCGGGGTTCGCCGGAGGCAGGGACGTCGAAGAGATCGGGCACGCGGGGAATCTAGGGTGCGGGGGCGGCGTGCCAAGGGGAAGAAGTGCCAATGGACGAGGAAGTTCCAGGTAGGAAGGTCCCAGGTGCCAGGGAAAGAGATGGGCCCTCGCAGCCTGGCCCGCGCGAAGCATGTAACCGCTCCGCCCATCCCTTCACGTTCGCCCCGGCGGTCGGAGACCCGGACTGCGTGCAGCCTGCTGCCGCTCGAAGCCAGCAGCCCTGCTGCGGG
>CBKZPU010000416.1:0-1504 GCA_966696705.1 uncultured Verrucomicrobiaceae bacterium
GTGAACTGACCGAGGTCTTCCCCAATGATGCCCCGCGCAAGCGGGATGGGGACGAGTTGATCGTGCAGAACGGCCAGCGGGGGTACCTGCGCTACAGCTTTTTTGACGGCTTCCCAACCCTGTCTCTCGATCATGTGACGGTGTCCGAGAATGGCGGGCCGCAGACGTTTATCGCTCGCAGCGAGCGAACTTGGGACGACTTCAACGTCACCACCCAGTGGGCGGACCTCTGGCAGGAGTTCGGCACCTTTACCGTGGAGCGCACGGTCGCGCATGACCTGCTGTTCCATTTCGAGCCGGAAAGCGATGGCGAGTCATCCATCGATCTGAGGCCGCCGCTACTGGTCAACTTCTGGAAGCCCGGCAACGGTCAACCCAGCTCCACTTTGTTGAAGGTCACGGTGAAGGATAGCACCGCCGTGACCACCACCCCGGTGGCCACCACGGTGAAGGCCGACGTCCTCGCCTGCAGCGGCAACCGCCTTTGGTTGGGGGAACGCGGCAATCCCTTGCTCCAAGGAATGAAGTTTGAGAACGGCACCCTTGTTCCCGCCGGCACCGCCAAGTTGCCGACGGGCGCCAGCCTCAATTGGCTCGGCTACTACAACGAGAGCTATTCGGGCCAAGGTCTCGCCTGCGACGGCGACCGTCTTCTGAGCGGCTTCTTTTACTCCTATCAGAACCGCGGTTCGCTGATGGTCAGCGGAGCTTCGTCCGCCAAGCCGGCCACCAAGCTCATGAAGTCCACCGGGCCGGGCAGCGCGAACCTGATCTTCGCCGGATATCAGGCCGTGGGCATGAACGATGCGAGCGTGGGAACCGACGGCGCGGTCCAGATTCTCGACAGCCGCAGTGGCAAGAAGCTGGCCCTCTTGAAGGCTCCGGTCACCGAGCCGTCATTTGGTTATTCGCTCGCGTACTGCGGGAACATTCTCTGGATCGGCGCGCCGCGTGCGGATGGAGGAAAGGTGTATGGCTTCAATGTCCCGGGATTCACCCCGGGCCCGATCCTGTACAGGCCGTACTCGGGGCAGCCCGCGGGTGCATTTGGCTATGCGATCGCCGGCTCGGAGTCCCATTTGGTCATTGGTGAACCTTCGAACCAAGGACCCGGAACCGCGTGGGTCTTTTCACCCGATGGCAACGGGTTGAAGCGGGGTCTGTCGTCGAGAGCCAGGGACACGGTCGACGGCTTCGGCGCTCGCGTCGCCGTCCGCGGCGAACGGGTGCTGATCGGGGGATCGAGACTCGCCTTGGAACTCAATTCCCTCGCCACGACGCCGCAGCCGTGGCCGGCGGTGCCGACCGAGCAAATCCCGGACGGCAGCCACTATCAGGCGATGCTTTGGAATGATATCGACTACTCTCCGATCCCGCTGCGCGCGTCTTGTCACGGGCTTGCCGATCATGCCAGCGGCTGGGCCATAGGCCTGCTTGACGATTGCGCCGTGCTTGCCTCGCGCGGACCGGACGGAGGGGCGGTGGAAGTGTACAAGTTCGCCGC